>NZ_PPRL01000098.1 GCF_002902235.1 Staphylococcus ureilyticus | reverse complement strand
AGACGACAGTACTAACGTAGCAGATCAGAATGATGATAACGCTAATGTCGCTCAAGATGATGATGATTCTGAGGTTGCTGACTCTGAGGTCACTTCTGGTGAGACAACTACAACAACTCAATCTGACAATGAAGCACAAACTGAAAAAGTGAATACTTTAGATTCAGATATAAATACGTCACCAAAAACAGTTCAAGTCTATAAAAGTGAGGCAACACCAAAATTAAGAATGGCTAGATCAGTTAGTACACCAACTATAGCTACAAGATCAGCTGTCAGTACTAAATCTACATCTAAAAGTTCATTACCTAAATATACGCCAAAAGTAAATTCGTCAATAAATAATTATATTCGTAAAAATAACTTCAAAGCACCTAACTATGAACAAGATATCGCAAGTTATTTACCAAAATATCAGTATCGTTATGGTAAACCTGAAGGTATCGTTATGCATGATACTGCAAACGATAATTCAACAATAACTGGTGAAATAAATTACATGAAAAATAATTATAATAGCGCATTTGTACATGCTTATGTAGATGGTAATCGTATTATTGAAACAGCTAATACAGATTATTTAGCATGGGGTGCTGGTCCAGCTGCAAACGAACGCTTTATTCATGTAGAATTAGTCCATACTCATGACTATGATTCATTTGCTCGTTCTATCAATAACTATGCAGACTATGCAGCTACAAACCTACAATATTATGGACTTGCTCCTGATAGCGCTGAGTATGATGGTGTTGGGACAGTTTGGACGCATAAAGCTGTAAGTAATTATTTAGGTGGATCAGATCATATCGATCCACATGGTTATTTAGCTAATCATAATTATAGTTATGATGAACTTTATGATTTAATTTATGAAAAATATTTAATTAAAACAGGTAAAGCTGCCGCTTGGGGTTCTACGTCATCTGGAAGTACAAGTGGAAGCAAAAATGAGTCAAGTGGTTCTACTACAAAACCGTCTACTAATACTGGTAAATTAACAGTATCAACGAACAACGGTGTTGGGCGCATAAACACAAATAATGATGGATTATATACCACTGTTTATGATCAAAATGGTAGAAAAACAAGTAAAACGAATCAAACGTTAAAAGTTACAAAATCGGCGACTTTAGGAAACAAAAACTTTTACTTAGTTTCTGATTATAATAAAGGTAATTTAATTGGATGGGTACATCAAAGTGATGTAAGTTATAACTCTGCTAAGCCAGTTGCTAAAAATAATCAATCTTATAAAATCAAACCTGGTGAAGTGATTTATACTGTACCTTGGGGCACTAATTCTCAGAAAGCAGGCACAGTTTCAGGCAGCTCTAGTCAAACATTCAAAGCATCAAAACAGCAGCAAATTGGCAAAACAAATTATATTTATGGCACAGTAAATAATTTATCCGGTTGGGTAAGCTTAAGTAAATTAACTTCAACAAGTAAAACAGCTACCTCCCCTAGTACAAGTAATAATTTAACTGTCAATACGCTTATCAATCAACAAGGTACAGTCGCTAAAACAAATCATGGTGTTTATACATCCGTATATGATCAAAAAGGTATTCAAAAATCATATGTGAATGGTAAAACTTACAAATTAAGTAAAAAAGCTACATTAGGTAAAAATTCATTTTATTTAATTACAGATAACAAAACAAATACTAACCTAGGTTGGATGCAAACAGGTGACATCACTGTTAAAGAAGCAGTTACAAAAGCTACTGCTACTCCTACAACATCTGTTAGTAAAATCGGACAATTAAACACAAACAATTCTGGTATTAAAGCAACTGTTTATGATAAAAAAGGTAAAAATGCTTCTAAATTTGCTGGTCGTACGTATACTGTAACTAAGCAACGTACTCAAGGTAATAACACTTATGTGTTAATCCAAAATACAAAACAAAATACACCAATTGGTTGGGTTAATACTAAAGATATAAATACGCGTAACTTAAGCAAAACAAAAGCTAAAAATGGACAATATACTGTAAAAGCTACTAACAATGGCTTATATGCAATTCCATGGGGTACAAAAACTCAGCAATTAGATACCCAAAATAATATTAAAAACAGTAAATTTAACGCATCAAAATCTGTGTTTGTTGATAAAGACGAGTACCTATACGGAAACGTCAATAATAAAACTGGTTGGATTGCAGCTAAAGATTTGAATAAAACTCCAACACAATCAAAAATCACACCACAAAAATTCGACTATGTTATTTACAATGCCAATGGTAACTATTACCTTGATCCTAATGCTACAAAATCAGCTGGATCATTAAAAGGTTTCCATGAAAGCATCTTTACTGTTTTTGAAAAACAAATCATTAATGGGGTCACTTGGTATCATGGTAAATTATCGAACGGTAAAATTGTTTGGATAAAAGAAAGCGACTTACGAAAAGAGCTTGTAAAATACTATAAATCTAATCTTACTTTAGATCAGGCAGTAGCGTTACAACATGGTTTGAAATTCAAACCTCAAATTCAACGTACACCTGGAAAATGGGAAGATGCAACAAAAAGTGAGATTAAAAATGCTATGGATAGTAGTAAGCTTGCTAAAGATCCAACTCAAAAATACCAATTCTTACGCTTAGATAAATCACAAAATATTTCTGGTACTGATTTAGATAAACTATTAGTTGGCAAAGGCATATTAGAAGGACAAGGTGAGGCATTTAGTGAAGCTGCTAAAACTTATAACATTAATGAAGTTTATTTAGTTTCTCATGCCCTACTTGAAACTGGAAATGGAACTTCTAAGCTTGCTAATGGTGGTGACGTAGTAAATAATAAAGTTGTCACTAATGGCGCTAAAAAATATTACAATATGTTTGGTATTGGAGCCGTTGATAAAGATCCTGTAAAACAAGGTTTTGCTACCGCTAAAAATAATGGCTGGGATACTGTTAAAAAAGCAATTGTTGGTGGCGCTAAATACATTGCTAATTCATACATTAACCAAGGACAAAATACTTTGTATAAAATGCGTTGGAATCCTGATAATCCAGGCGTTCATCAATATGCAACTGATGTTGCATGGGCATCTCATAATGCTACACGTATTAAAGGTTTCTATGATTCAATGAATAAATTGGGCAAATATTTTGATGTAAACACATATAAATAGCATGAAATCATAATGTGTAAGTTTTAAAACACAAATAAACCTTAGGTCAAAATGCACCTAAGGTTTATTTGTTTATATAGTGCTAACATATTAAGTATCATTATACTATACAGTTTTGTAAACGTCATAGAAGCTTTTTAAATCTCTGTTATGACATATTGTTCTTTTCCAACATGAAAGCTTTTCCAATCATTGGATAGCTATTTTTTGTTTCTGTTTCTATACATTTTTGGTTCATTTGAATCCTATCATAAATTTGCATCATATTGCTGTGTTACATATTAAAATGATGCTGAAAATTTTAGCCATCATTTGCCATCTACTTGATATAATGATGATGCGTATTTAATTTATTTAATAAATAATTTAGATTTTCAATATCATTTGAAGTTAAGTTTTGACACCTTGCTTCTATCAAAGCCACCCTAACTTCGTTAATTTGTTGAACAAGTGCTTTTGTTTTTTCTGTAATCATTAAATCTTTACATCTTAAGTCTTTGTTTGACTGTTTACTAGTTATATAGCCCATTTGACATAATTTTTTGATCCATCTAGACACAATAGACTGTTCTTTGTTAATTTTCATTGTTAAATCATATTGTGATAACACATTATAATGATATAAAATCCTTAACATTTCTAACTGTTCTGAAGTTAAATCTGTGCGTTGGCCAAACCTTCTACTGACTAAATTTAAATCATTACTTGTAAGTGTAATTAATTGTTCTAGTTGTTTATACATGTTGTTTCATCTCCACTACTTTAATTAAAATGTTCAATAGCATTTAAATTTATTATTTTATTTTCTAATATTATAATGTTATTCCTCATAATATACAATAATAATCTACAAATCAGTCGGTTTTGTTGCATTTGTCATATGTTTTATAATAAATTAGTAACAGTGATTATAAATTTTACCTGCATATAAAAGGAGCAACCCTATGACACAGTTAAAAGAAAGAGATTATTTCTTCGACAATGCGAGAATGGTATTAATTTTTCTTGTTGTATTTGGTCATTTATTACAACCATATACTGAAGAAAGTAAATATCTTTCTTCACTTTATTTAACTATATATAGTTTCCATATGCCCTGTTTTTTATTCATCTCAGGTTATTTTGCTAAAAAAGCAGGCACAGCTGGTTATCTAGAGAAAGTTTCAAAAAAATTGTTAGTACCTTATTTTATTTTCTTTGGTTTTTTCACCTTTTACTATTATTTCACAGGAAAAGAAGACAGTGTTAAATTCGATCCCTTTGATCCTGTTTTTGCATTATGGTTTTTACTTACATTATTCTTTTTCCATGTCATATTAGTAATAGTAAAAGACTATAAACCTTATTTTGTATTACCTATATCTATTATTATTTCTTTATTTGCAGGTTACTCAGATAATATTGACAATTATTTAAGTTTTTCAAGAACAATCATGTTCTTCCCTATTTTTTATTTAGGTTATTTATTTACGAGTGAACATACACGTGTGTTAAGAAATAAGAAATTCATACCGGTCGCTGTTAGCATTTTACTCCTTTTTTATATCATTTATACCTTGCATCCTATAAATGCTGATTGGTTATTAGGTGATTCACCTTATATGTCACTGGAAGGTAAACAAGATTTATATAGTCCAATTAAACGTTTGCTATTATACTTTATTATTTTAATTACAATGTTTTCTTTCCTTAATTTAATACCTGAAAAAGAAAGATTTTTCACATACATTGGGCGTCGCACTATGTATGTCTATTTACTACATGGCATTGTAATTGGTATTATACGTGGTTTTAATATTTATCCGTTTAAAGACCACATCTCTATACTGACTTATATATATCTACTCTTATTTACTAGTATAATTGTATATGTATTATCAACTAGATTTATATCTAAGTGGACCAATCCAATTATTAACTTGCAATCCCCTTCGAATTTTAAAGATTAAAATAATTTCCAACCGATTTGTAGTTGGTTCAAATATGTTATGATGGTAGTAATTTGATATTTTAAGCTAGTCATACTTATTTAACTACAAATCGGTATTTTTATTTTGAGGTGAAAAACAATGAAGCTATCATTAAACGACAATTCTAAATTTTTAACAGCACCAAGTATTAGGCAATTTTCAAATAAAATTAAAGATATTGATGATTGTATCAATTTAACAATCGGTCAACCAGATTTTCCTATGCCTGATGTCGTAAAAAATGCATATATTACTGCAATAAAAGAAAATCAAACAAAGTATTCTCATAACAAAGGGTTACTTGAAACACGAAATGCAGTCAGTCATTATTTTAAACAGCGCTATGGTTTCCATTATAGCTCTGATGAAATTATTATTACAAATGGCGCTAGTGAAGCGTTAGACACAGCTTTGAGAAGCATTATTAACCCAGGTGATGAAATATTAATCCCCAGCCCTATTTATGCAGGTTATATCCCTTTAATTAAAACACTTGGTGGCGTTCCTGTATATATCGACACTACAAAAACAGATTTCAAAATAACACCTGAAGCAATCAAGCAAAATATATCGTCAAAAACAAAAGCAATTCTTTTAAATTATCCGACAAATCCCACTGGTGTTATTTTGACTTATGATGAAATTCATGCACTTACAGAAATGTTAAAAAATGAAGAGATTTTTATCATTAGTGATGAAATTTATGCAGAAAATACCTTTAATCATCAACACACTTCTTTTGCTGAATTTAAATCCATCCGTGATCAGTTATTGCTCGTCAATGGATTAAGTAAATCTCACTCTGCTACTGGGATTCGCATTGGTTTTCTAATAGGTCCAGAATATTTAATTGAAAAGTTAACATTTATGCATGCCTATAATTGTATATGTGCTAATGTACCTGCTCAAATAGCTTGTATAGCAGCATTAAACGAAGGATTAGATGCACCTCACTATATGAACAAAGCATATATTGAAAGACGAGATTTTTTAATCACAAAACTACAATCTTTAGGTTTTAAACTCGACGCTAAACCAGAAGGTGCTTTTTATATCTTCCCAAGTATTGAAAATTTCACAGAAAATGATTTTGATTTTTGCGTTGATGTACTCGAAAAAGCACACGTTGCAATAGTACCAGGTTCTTCATTTACAGACATTGGTAAAGGACATGTGCGTATTTCTTATGCCTATGAACTCGATGCATTAAAAGAGGCAATGAGAAGATTAGAACTTTATATAAAAGAACATTATGAATAACACCTTGTTATTTTGTATTTAAAATTTATTTATCAATGATTACTACGCTAACCTCCATATTCAACGTAGGCAGCCAAAAACTCAATTGAATATAATCATAAAATTTTAGTGTGATTAATATCCAACATTTGATTAGTCGGTATAATGATTTAATAAATCGAGAAACTGTATCAAATTGTTAATAATAGTAGGATTAATAAAGTGAATTTTTTAATGTGCTTATTATGCTGAGGATTATGAGGAAAACTTACTTAGAGATAACTACGCACTTAAGCAGAGGTAATTTTCTTAAAAATATATCTGTTAAGAAGTATGACATAAAAGAGGCTCGTAAATGAATTTCTAAAAATTCATTTACGGGCTTCTTTTATATTACGCTTTATATTTCAAATATGTGCATTTTATTGATAAATATTTTTTTCAGCAAATTTTTTCATTAATTTATAATATATATCTATATCTTCTGAACTCATATTGAACTGAGTTAACACTTCATCTGAAATTTGCTCAAATTTCTCTTTTAACACACTTCCCTTTTGTGTCAATTGTACTTTAACTCTACGTTCATCCTCTTCTGTTCTCATACGTTCAATTAGTCCTTTTTTTTCGAGTCTCTTAATAATTGGGCTTATTGTACCAGAATCTAAATATAATTGATCGCATAATGTCTTGATAAATACAGGATTTGAGTTTTCAATATATAACATCACTACATAATTTGGAAAGCTAATATCATACTGCTTTAGGTGTTTGTTAAATTTATTTACTATCTCTTTACTAGAAACATAAAACAGAAAACACATATCTTTCATAAGTTCTTTATTTTTATATTGTGTCATTCATTACTCTCCTCTGCCCTTTTTTATTATATTAATAGAAATTTTATTTTTGGTCAAATATAATAACAAAATGTTTAAAAGTTTTAACATTACTAGTATCAGTCAATAGAATATTCTGAAAACTAATTTTATCCAACTTACATGT
>NZ_PPRL01000097.1 GCF_002902235.1 Staphylococcus ureilyticus | reverse complement strand
AATTAGAGTTTATCACAAATCAAATTAAAAATTATATATTTTCATAGTAACAGAGTAAAAAGTTTTATAAATATTAATATATTACTGAATATATGTCATAATTATAGTTAAAATATATTTTTTAAGTGATTAAATCGCAATTTTAGCTATAAAAAGTTATAATATCATAGAAAATGTCAAAAATGAGGTTATTAAAATGACAAAGCATGAGCAAATTTTATCTTATATCGAATCTTTAGCAGTAGGACAAAAGATTTCTGTTAGAAAAATAGCGAAAGATTTAAATGTCTCTGAGGGGACAGCGTATCGTGCGATTAAAGATGCCGGTAGAATTGGTTTAGTAGCAACAATAGATAGAGTTGGTACTGTCCGAATAGAAAAGAAATCACGTGAACAAATTGAACAACTTACATTTGGAGAAATTGTAAAAATAATTGATGGACAAGTATTAGGAGGAAGAAATGGCCTTATTAAGACATTATCAAAATTTGCGATTGGTGCAATGGAAATTGAAGATGTGGTAAAGTATTTAAGTCCTCACACATTATTGATTGTAGAAAATCGTAAAGATGTCCAATTGGCCGCATTGAAAAGAGGAAGCGCAGTATTGATTACTGGTGGTTTCAGAACGTCTAATGAGATAATCAAATATGCCGATGAACATGATTTACCGATACTGTCATCTAATTATGATACATATTTAGTTGCAAATATTATTAATAGAGCGATGTATAATCAAATGATTCGGAAAGAAATATTGGTCGTTGAAGACATAGTTAAATCAGTGAATGAAGATACTGTGGTTTTTGATAATATGACCTTGCACGATTACAAAGAAAAAGCAAAACGCACAGGACATTCCAGATTCCCGGTTATTGATGAACATTGGCGTTTAGTTGGTATTATCACAAGTAAAGAAATAATTAAAATGGATGACAATGATACTTTAGCACATTTTATGACGAAGTCTCCACTCAATGTACAACTTTCAACTACTGTTGCAAATTGTGCGCACATGATGATTTGGGAAGGTATTGAATTATTACCAGTGATTTCACCAAGCAAAAAATTAATAGGTGTAATTACCAGAAAAGATGTATTAACAGCAATGCAATTGCTGAGTCGTCAGCCACAAGTAGGTGAAACCATTAATGATCAAGTAGCTAAACATATTACAATTGCAAACGATGATATTCAAGTACAAACTTCGCCTTTACTTACAAATCAATTTGGCACATTGAGTAAAGCGGTTTTTGTAGCAATTATTGAAGAAACCGTTCGTTATGAAATGCGGAAATTAAAGAAACTTGAAGTAATGATTGAAAGTTTAAATATCATTTACATTAAGACTGTGCAAATTGAATCTGAAATTAATGTACATTATGATATGTTAGATGTAGGTAGAAATTTTGCTAAATTAGAGGTAACGATGACAAGTGATGGTAAACATGTTGCAAAAGCGATGATCATTTGTCAGATGATAGATTAAAGGGTATATATAAATTATAAAAAGGAAGATATAAAATGACGATGGAATTTAATCAAATTATGGATGAAATAAAAGCGGTTCAAACAGTAATTATACATAGACATGTGAGACCAGACCCGGATGCTTATGGATCGCAACTCGGCTTGAAAAATTACTTAAAACTTAAATTTCCAGAAAAGAATATTTTTGCAGTTGGAGAAGGAGAACCGTCGCTTAATTTTATCGGTACTTTTGATGATATTAGTGATGACCAATATAACGAAGCATTGGTTATCGTATGCGACACTGCTAATGCACCGAGAATCAGTGACCATAGATTCAATACTGGCAAACGTCTTGTTAAAATTGATCATCACCCAGCAGTTGACCAATATGGAGATATAAATTATGTCAATGATGAAGCATCATCAACGAGTGAGATTATTTTTGATTTCATAAGTCATTTTAACGATCAATCTCTGATTGATGATTCTGTAGCAAGAGTATTGTATCTAGGTATTGTTGGAGATACTGGGCGTTTTTTATTTAATAATACAACACCACATACGATGGAAGTCGCAAGCCAATTATTAAAATATTCATTTAATCATCAACAAGAATTGAATAAATTGGGTGAAAAAGATGCTAAATTATTGCCATTTCAAGGCTATGTTTTACAAAATTTTGATTTAAATGATAAAGGTTTTTGTAAGGTGAAAATCACAAAAGATGTACTAGAAAAATTTGATATTGTAGCGAATGAAGCTTCGCTATTTGTCAATGCGATTGCTGATATTCAAGGATTGAAAATATGGGTTTTTGCGGTAGATGAAGGAACTGAAATTAGATGTCGCATTCGTTCTAAAGGTATCGTCATTAATGATATTGCTAATGCATTTGGTGGTGGAGGCCATCCGAATGCATCTGGTGTTTCCGTTGCAGATTGGCAACAATTTGAAGAATTAGCACAAGCATTAAATAATAAATTGTAAGATTTGGGAGGTATTTGCTGATGGTTGCGCATTTAAACGTTCATACATCGTATGACTTATTGAATTCAAGTATTAAAATTAAAGATGTCATTGCGAAAGCAACGAAAGAAGGTTACACATCATTAGCAATTACAGATACAAATGTTTTATATGGTTATCCCCAATTCTACGACGCGTGCATAGCAGCAAATATTCATCCAATATTTGGTATGACAATTTATCTCACAGATGGTTTAGCTTCAGTTGAAACCATTGTCCTTGCTAAAAATAATCAAGGTCTAAAAGATTTATTTAAATTATCATCTGCAATTAAAATGAAAGAAAAGTCTGAAACGCCCTTAGAGTGGCTTAATAAATATATTGATCATTTGATTGTCATATTTAAAGATGTAACTGAAGCACACCAAAGCATATTACAAAATTTTATTGGTAACGAAGATATATTTGTAAATCACAGTAGCCAACCAGGTTTAGATTTTCCGGCCGTGTGGGCACAAAGTACAAACTATTTAAATGAAGATGATGCGGATACTTTAACGGCATTAGCTGCTATAAAAAATAATGAGAAATTAGATTTAGTTAAAGAAGTGCATGATTACAACGCACATATGTTTAGTAGAGCTGATCTAGATACATTCCATGTTAGTGAGCGTATTTGGCAAAATACAAATTACATCGCATCCATTTGTAATGCCGAACTACAATATCATCAATCATTATTACCTAAATTTAAAACACCAAATAATCAGCCGTCTAAAGATTATCTTTATGAGATGCTTCAACAAAATTTGAAACAGTTAAATCTATCCCAAGCATCATTACAAAGATACGCTAAAAGGCTTAATCATGAATATGAAATTATTACACGCATGGGTTTTGAAGACTATTTTTTAATTGTAAGTGATTTAATACATTTTGCTAAAACGCATGATGTATTAGTTGGTCCAGGTCGTGGTTCATCTGCTGGTTCTTTAGTTAGTTACTTATTAGATATTACGACGATTGATCCCATAAAATATAACTTGTTATTTGAGCGTTTTTTAAATCCTGAGCGTGTTACTATGCCAGATATTGATATTGATTTTGAAGATACACATAGAGAAAAAGTGATTAAATATGTACAGGAAAAATATGGCAATAATCATGTTTCTGGTATAGTGACGTTTGGTCATTTATTAGCAAGGGCAGTTTCAAGAGACGTCGGTCGGATTATGGGTTTTGATGAAATAACATTAAATGAAATTTCATCTTTAATCCCTCATAAATTAGGCATTACATTAGATGAGGCATATGAGAAAAAGGAATTTAAACAATTTGTGCATAGAAATCATCGGCATGAACGCTGGTTTGAAATTTGTAAAAAATTAGAAGGTCTACCACGACATACGTCAACACATGCAGCAGGGATCATTATAAACGATCACCCTTTATATGAGTATACTCCATTAACTTTAGGTGATACTGGCATACTGACACAGTGGACTATGACCGAAGCGGAACGTATTGGTCTGTTGAAAATTGATTTTCTAGGTTTACGAAATTTATCTATTATTCATCAAATCGTTAAGCAAGTGAAAAGAGATATGAACATTGATATAGATATTGAAGCCATTCCTTTTAATGATTCAAAAGTATTTCAGTTACTTTCACATGGTGATACAACAGGTGTATTCCAACTAGAATCTGATGGTATAAGAAATGTATTGAAAAAATTACAACCAGAACAATTTGAAGATATTGTAGCTGTAACTTCTTTGTATAGACCTGGACCTATGGAAGAAATACCAACCTATATTACTAGGAGACACTTCCCTGAAAAAGTACAATATTTGCATAAAGACTTAGAACCTATTTTAAAAACAACGTATGGTGTTATTATCTATCAGGAACAAATTATGCAAATTGCGAGTAAGTTTGCTAATTTTAGTTATGGTGAAGCAGATATATTAAGACGTGCAATGAGTAAAAAGAATCGTGCAGTATTAGAGAGTGAGCGACAACACTTTGTGGAAGGTGCTTTAAGTAACGGGTATGATGAACGATTAAGCAAACAAATTTTTGATCTGATTTTAAAATTTGCAGATTATGGCTTCGCACGTGCACATGCGGTGAGTTACTCCAAAATAGCTTATATTATGAGTTATTTAAAAGTACATTATGCTAATTATTTTTATGCCAATATTCTAAGTAATTCAATTGGCAGTGAAAAGAAGACAGCACAAATGATCGATGAAGCGAAACATCAGCAATTAAATATATTGGCACCCAATATTAATGAAAGTCATTGGTTTTATAAAGCAAGCAACAAAGGTATCTATTTATCTTTAGGCGCAATTAAAGGCATCGGCTATCAGAGTGTTAAACTTATTGTTGATGAAAGAAAAAGTAATGGTATATATAAAGATTTCTTTGATTTTACACGTCGTATACCTAAAAGAATAAAGAGTAGAAAATTACTTGAAGCATTAATATTAGTCGGGGCTTTTGATACATTTGGTAAAAATAGAGCGACCTTATTGCATGCGATTGATCAAGTGTTAGATGACGTCTCCAATGTGGAACAAGATGATTTTATTTTTGATGTATTGACCCCAAAAACATCTTATGAAGACAAAGAAGAATTACCGGATCAAGTACTAAGTGATTATGAAAAAGAATATTTAGGGTTTTATGTCTCGACACATCCTGTAGAGAAGGCATTTGAAGAAAAACAATATCTTGGTATTTATAAGCTTAATAATGCTAGAGATAATCAACCTATCTTTATTCAAATCGACCAGTTAAAACGTATTCGTACTAAAAACGGACAAAATATGGCATTTATTACGTTAAATGATGGACTTAATAATTTAGATGGGGTAGTGTTCCCAGACGCATATAAAAAATTCGAAATATACTTAAACAAGACAGATACACTTATTGTGAAAGGTAAATTTGAATATAGAAATAATAAAAAACAACTTATTATTAACCAAATAGAAAGTGTAGCGTCGTTTGAAAGTAATAAACTAGCAAATGCAAAACAAGTCATCATTAGAAATATAGAAGATTTATCAGAAATAAAACAGCAGTTAAATTTACAAGCAACGGCAGATGACATCCCAGTGAAATATTTTCAAGAAAGCCAAAATCAATTTAAAATTATAGGTTTTATATCACGTAAAAAAGAAAAAATTGAAACGCTGATAGCCAAGTTTTCACCATGGGATATAAGGATAATTTAACTTTATCAAGTCTATAAACTATGATATAGTAAACTGATGGTTAAGTTGTTACTTACCATCAGTTTATATTAAATGAAAGTTTAAATACTACATGTAAAAT
>NZ_PPRL01000096.1 GCF_002902235.1 Staphylococcus ureilyticus | reverse complement strand
TTACGATACTGATCAAGGATGGCATGATTTGAAAATTGTGCCTTATGGACCGATTGAACTTTCTCCAGCGGCCCAAGTATTACATTATGGACAAGCAGTATTCGAAGGATTGAAAGCTTATAAACATGACGGCGAAGTAGATTTATTCCGTCCATCTGAAAATTTTAAACGTATTAACAATTCTTTAGCACGTCTAGATATGCCTCAAGTTGATGAAGATACTTTATTAGAAGGTTTAAAACAATTAGTAGATATCGAACGTGATTGGGTACCAGAAGGAGAAGGCCAATCATTATACATACGACCATATGTATTTGCTACAGAGGGTATTTTAGGTGTACGACCTTCATATTCATATAAATTATTAATTATTTTATCACCTTCAGGTTCTTATTACGGTGGTGACTCTTTAAATCCGACAAAAATTTATGTAGAAGATGAATATGTACGTGCAGTCCGTGGTGGTGTTGGTCATGCAAAAGTAGCTGGTAACTATGCGGCTAGCCTTTTAGCACAAACAAATGCATCAGCACAAGGCTATGACCAAGTACTATGGTTAGATGGTGTAGAGCAGAAATATGTGGAAGAAGTCGGCAGTATGAATATCTTCTTTGTAGAAAATGGAAAAGTGGTAACACCTGCATTAAATGGTAGTATTTTACCAGGTATCACACGAAAAACAGTTATTGAATTAGCGCAAAACTTAGGTTATGAGGTAGAAGAACGTCGTGTATCTATCGACGAGTTGATTGAAGCGCATCATAATGGTGAATTGACTGAGGTGTTCGGTACTGGAACAGCAGCGGTGATTTCACCAGTTGGTCAATTAAAATACGGCGATACTGAAATCGTTATTAATAATAATGAAACAGGAGAAGTAACTCAAAATTTATATGATCATTATGTTGGTATTCAAAGTGGTAAGCTTGAGGATCCGAATGGTTGGAGAGTAGTTGTACCAAGATATTAAATTTCTCCCCAAAAAATAACAATAAACAGCACAATAAAAGGAGCAAGTCAGAAATCTCACGTTTCTAAAGATTTCAGCGTCTTGCTCCTTCTTTTTTGTTGAAAACTATTAACAGACAGTCTGCGATGGTTTAACTTAATGCCAATATTTAAATAGCGGTCCATCCGTGCCGTATATTGGATCTGTGTCAGGTAAACTTGCATTTTTGATGTTCTCTATATTTTGTGGCCATTCGTCAGGGTTTCGAGTACAAAAATCATAATCTTGACCATTTGGATAGGCACCTATTACTGCAAAATTATGGTAACTGTGAACTCGTTTATGACCATAACCAGCTGGTATGATAATGACATCGCCTTGCTGAATATCTACATGAGGACCAAATTCACCACCTAGTTGTACGATGGCATTTCCTGAAACGACAATTAGGACTTCATGTGTATTGCTATGATAATGATGTACTGGAAATATGCCGCTACGCCAAGCGTTTGACCAATTGTTTTTATTTAAAATATCTAGAGGACTTTCTTCTTGTTTGATTACATTTTTATATAGCAGTACGGCATATTTAGGGTTGTTTGGAATTGAATCATCACTGTCGCAAGAAATGGTTTCGATTTGAACATTAGGGTTAGGTACCAAACTATTCACCTCTTTTATGGTATTACTATAACTCATAACCTAAATATTAGGATTTTAAATGGTGTTCACAGTCAGTATGTTAGTTGAGTTATTTGTTTTAGGAACGATTTTTATATTAAAATTAAGTAGTAAGTTGAGGGATACATATTGTTAAACATAGGAGCTGTTTAAAACATGGAATGGATATTATTTGATAAAGATGGCACAATCATATATTTTGATCGCAGTTGGATGAAAATCGGATTGCAACTCGTTGATGATTTTATGGAAACATATAAGGATGCAATTGACGATATAGATGAAGGTTACGCGTATTTAGGTGTTATAGATGGTGAAATTCAACCAGGTACGATTATGGCTTCAGGCGCATTAGATGAAATGATTGAGGCATTTTGTAAAATTGCAAATCAAGATGTAACAAGTTGGGCTCAACAAAGAAGTCAAGTACTCGTCGATAATAGAGTGCCAGAAAATGTTTTAGTTGAAGGCATCAGTGAAACATTAGATACGTTAAAGCAAAGAGGTTACAAACTAGGTATTGTGACAAGTGATTCTAAAAGAGGGGTAGAGCAATTCTTGGAATACACGCAATTCGACCATTACTTCGATATTGTAATTTCTACTGAAGCGGATGCCGTTGAAAAACCAAATCCTGAAGTGCTAAATCCACTTTTTTATAGATATGATGTAGAACCTGAAAATGTAGCCATTATCGGTGATACTGCGAATGATATCCAAACTGGCATCAATGCTAAATTAGGGTTGAAAGTTGCAGTTTTAACTGGTGTTGGTTTAAAAGAATCATTTACTAAAGCGGATTATATTTTTGAAACTGCAAATAGTGTAGTGGACATATTATAATAATAGGACTAATCCACAAAATATAGGAGCGGGACAGAAATCTAATTTTATTAAATAGATTTCGTCGTTCCACCTTGGCAAGTATGGCTAGAATTGAAAAAACTTGATTTAAAGCGCATTTTCAGTTCAATCACCTACTGTCAATATGGATTGGGCTGGCACGAATCCATTATGTCTTAGTCTCTATTTGTAAAAAAACGTAAACGAGGTGGTTGAATGATTGATGGAAGATATGCAAATTATCGCGGTGAAACATATAAAGTTGTAGAAATTGTAAGTAATGAAGTATTGTTAGTCACTGAGGATGAACGAGCTATGGAACATGGTTTTGAAGCACAAACGCATCGTCACGCTGCACATACATTATATTATAAACATGTAGCGAGAGATGATGTTGATGAACTTTATGAACTATACCAAGAAGCGAGATATAGTGGTGCTATTTTTGATTTATATAAAGACTTAGAGGGGCAATTATATATAGGTACTGAAGACGAAGATAAAGCAAGTACATTTGGTCTCGACCAAACTGATGAATATTATTATAGTAAGTATGTAGATGAAGACGAGATAGAAAAGATTATTTATCGTAAACATATTGAATAAAGTCCCACTTCCCAACTTGTTGGGTTAGTGGGACTTATGCATGAGCAGAAGCTCAGGTAAACCTTTAAAGCACTTCCCAACTTGTTGGGTTAGTGGGACTTATGCATGAGTAGAAGCTCAGGTAATGGGTTAACTTGATGGTGCGTGCAGGAAAGAATTGATTTCTTTCAAAAGATATTGTTGCCCTGCGTTTTGTTCTACATTACAAAATCTGTTTTATATGGTACTATTCTTGATTTTGCAAATGTTTTAAGCAATAAACGTATTATCGTTGATCTACATTTCGATAAGTTTCAATAATGTGACGGATTTTATCAATAACAGGATTTAGTGATTCTGGATCTGCATGTAAATCATATTCATTGATGTTCACTCTTACAACTGGACACGCATTGAATTCACTAATCCAATCTTCATATCGTTTGAATAATTTTTTCCAATATTCTGGATCTGTTTCAATTTCCATTTGTCGACCACGTTGTTTGATGCGATCAATCACTTCATCATAATCACATTCTAAATAGATAAGTACATCTGGTTTTGGGAAGTATGGTGTCATGACCATAGCATTAAATAGTTCGGAATATGTGTTGAAGTCTTCTGGACTCATTGTCCCTTGTTCTTCATGCATCTTAGCAAAAATATCAACATCTTCGTATATAGAGCGATCTTGGATAAAGCCGCCGCCATATTCAAACATACGTTTTTGTTCTTTGAAGCGCTCTGCTAAAAAATAAATTTGTAGATGAAAGCTCCAACGTTCAAAATCATGATAAAACTTATCTAGATAAGGGTTATGATCTACATTTTCAAACGATGTTTTAAAATTTAATCTTTGTGCCAATGCTTTCGTTAATGTTGATTTTCCAACGCCGACTGTACCAGCGATTGTTATCACAGCATCTTGAGGGATACCGTATTTATTCATCATCTTTTCCTCCAATCAATGGTTGCACTAAATCTAAAATATAATTATAATCATTTTCTTGCTTCATAAAATCTAAATCAGTCGTATCTATTCGAATGACACTTTCACCATCTGCTTTTAACGAACGATAATAGGCATTGTAATCACGTTTTAAATTAAGTAAGTAGTCGTCTTCAATCTGATGTTCGAAGCTACGATTACGTAACGCGATACGCTTTTTCAATATTTCTAAATCTGCATCTAGAAAGATAATCACATTTGGCATTTCTAAATCTTCAGTTAAAATATCATAAATTCTAGAGAATTTATTGAATTCAGAAGGTGTTAAAGTATTATTTGCAAATATTTTATTTTTATAAATATGGTAATCACTTACAATACCTGTAGAAATTGCTTCAAGATCTTGAAATTGTTTGTAACGATTACATAAAAAGAACATTTCTGTTTGAAAACTCCATTTGGAAATATCTTCATAAAAATCGGATAGAAAAGGATTTTCATTTACGATTTCTTTTTCTTCATAATAATTAAAAGTCTGGCTAAGTTTATGTGCTAATGAAGATTTACCGACGCCAATCGGCCCTTCAACAGCAATAAATTGTTTTTTCATGTTTTTACCGCTCCAATGTTAAAATAGACAATAAATATTGTACCATATGTGAGGTGATAGACACATGTATACTGACCAATTTTATATGAAAATTGCGCTAGAAGAAGCGCGGAAAGCTGGTGCTATTGGAGAAGTACCAATTGGAGCTATTGTCGTGAAAGATAATGAAGTTATTTCACGAGCGCACAATTTACGAGAATCCACTCAAGATCCTACTGCACATGCTGAACATATTGCGATTCAAAAAGCTGCAAAACAGCTTAATAGTTGGAGGTTAGCGTCCTGTAAACTTTATGTTACTTTGGAACCTTGTGTAATGTGTTCAGGTGCAATCGTCATGAGTCGTATTCCCGAAGTAATCTATGGTGCACAAGACTTAAAGGGTGGTTGTGCAGGTAGTTTGATGGATCTGTTGCAAGAATCACGATTTAACCATCGGGCCAAAGTTACTACAGGTGTATTAGCAGAGGAATGTAGCCAATTATTGAAGACATTTTTTAAAGATATTAGACAAAAGAAGAAAATCATACGAACAGAGGATAATACAAATAGTGAAACATTTGGTAAAATATGAAATGTGTTACAAAATTATGGCAATTTGTGAATGAGTATTCAATCGGTGTTTTGAGATAAAGTAGAAACGAGGTAAATCAATGATAAATTTAATTGCAACAGATATGGATGGTACGTTATTGAACGCTGCACATGAAATATCAGAAGAAAATATCCAAGCTATCAAATATGCACAATCACAAGGTATAACTGTAGTCATTGCTACTGGTCGGGCATTTTATGAAGCAAATGCACCAATCAATCAAACAGACTTAAAAGTGCCATATATTTGTTTGAACGGTGCAGAAGTCAGAGATGAATCATTTAATATTATGAGCACTTCAAATTTAAATAGAGAACTCATAAATCGCATTACGGTAGAATTAAATAAAGAAAACATTTTCTATCAAGTGTATACAAACTTAGGCATCTATACTGAGAATCCATTACGAGACTTAGAGATTTATATTGATATTGCACAACGTGCTGGTCAAGAAGCAGATGTAGAAAAAATTAAAAGTGGCATTCAAAAACGTATAGATAACGGTACATTAAAAGTAGTTGAGAATTATGACAAAATTCAAGATACACCTGGTGAAATTGTGATGAAAATATTAGCTTTTGATAGTGACTTAGAAAAAATTGATCGAGTAAGTGAAACATTAGCAAAATCAGAAAGTTTGGCAATTTCTTCTTCATCACGCGGAAATATAGAAATTACGCACTCAGATGCACAAAAAGGTATTGCTTTAAACACGATTGCAGAGCGTCTAAATATTGATATGGAAAATGTTATGGCAATCGGTGATAATATGAATGATGTTTCAATGTTGGAACGCGTTGGTTATTCAGTTGCAATGGAGAATGCAGCTCCAGAAGTTAAAGCAATCACAAAATATGAAACTGACTCTAATGAACAAAGTGGTGTTGGTAAAGCGATAATGAAACTACTTAGAGAAAATAACAAATCATAGCATGAGGTGAAAGGATAAATGAAAGGATTAATCATAATAGGGAGTGCTAAAATGGGCTCGCATACAAATGCTTTAGCTCATTATTTAAAAGGTCATTTTGAAGACCAATATTTTGAGGTGGAGATCTTTGATCTAGCGGAACATCCAATTCATCAACTGGATGTCTCAGGCGTTTCTTCGCCAAGTGAAGTGTATAAAAATAATTTAACATTATTACAAACGAAAGCGCGAAATGCAGATTTCTTTATATTAGGAACACCAAACTACCATGGGTCATATTCTGGTATTTTAAAAAATGCATTGGATCATTTAACGATGGATGATTTTAAAATGAAACCAGTTGGATTAATCGGTAACAGTGATGGAATTGTAAGCTCTGAACCATTGTCTCATTTACGTTTGATAGTACGTTCATTACTCGGAATCGCAGTACCAACGCAGATTGCGACGCATGATACAGACTATAATAGATTAGATGATGGTACGTATTACTTGGATAACGAGGAGTTTCAATTACGTTCAAGACTATTTGTGGATCAAATTATTTCATTTGTGAAAAATAGTCCGTATGAACACTTGAAATAGTGTGAAGTTATTTTTGAATAGGGGTTACGATGCAAGTTGTATCTCGCTATGTACATAACCTAAAGGGGTTTGGAGCGCATATGAAATCAAACATTACTTTGATTTCATATGCGCTCTTATGTTGCTGAAGTTTAATTAGGCAGTACTGTGAAGTATTGAATTAACTATTAAATGATACTGTTCAATCAGCTGTTTAATTTCTTCTAACTTGATATCATGCAAATAAATACATCTTTCATCAGATTGATCTCGAGATTTTTTTAAAAGGTTAAGTTCGATAAAATGGTTGATTTGTGAAGAAACAGGTGAATTTTGGACTTGTAATAACTTTTTTAATTCAATGGCATTTATTTTATTCTTATTAAGATAGAGCAATTTATCCAAAATGATTACCTCAGAAATCGTAAGATTCAAATTTTGTTTCACTACTTTATTAATCAATCCTCTTTTTTCTTCATAAATAATTGTATTCATATTGTCACCACACTTTTAATATTTTGCTTTTATGCGTTAGATTGAAATTGTTGATAGAAATAGAATTTTAAATGTTGAATTACTGACTAGTTTCTTATGGTATTTAAAATCAGAAGGTTGGCAACCAATAATATTATTGAACAGATAACAATATTCATTTTGGCTACGAAAATCATAGCGTTGTTGAACAATGTTTAAATGATCACCATTAAGCAAATCACATATGGAAGCATGAATTTTAGATGTCGTAATATATTGAGATAACTTACAGTTCATCAATGTTGAAAACTCTCTTGATAAAAAGCTATTATTTACAAAAAAATAATTAGCAATTTCTTTGCAGGTAATTTTAGTCGTTAAATGCGTATTAACATATTGAACGACATCTTTAATTAAAGCTGTTTTATAACTGCATTGTAATTCAGAACTTTGAAAATTTTGATGCTCAGAATATTTTATACTTTTAATTAAATCTTTAATGGCATTGTTCGGATTGGTTATAGATTGATGTTGAATCGCATCAATTATATCTAATAATTTGAGGCGTATCTCTTTTTTTAACGATATATGTTTAAACGTGTTAAAATTTAGTTGTTGGAAGTATTGATAATAGTAAAAATTATTTAGTGAAAGACAGATTAAACTACCGTTAAAAGAGATTTGTTTAATGGATTCATAGTCGTGAATATAAAATACGTCACCTACTTTAAAATGATGAAAAGTAGTGTTTTTCAAAGCTATAAATTCTCCTTCTGTTACTAAAAAAATATGTAGAAAATGAGGTCTACTTAATTGGCTTATAGAGCCATACTGCGCATGTTTTATTTTAAAAGTATCATCCATTTTATTGGTTTCACCACTTACATCAAAATAAAAATTAATTATAAACTACTACTGTAATTATTTTAATATGAAAATTGTATATAGAACATTAATAAAATTTAACAGTTAATATACATTATTTTATAA
>NZ_PPRL01000095.1 GCF_002902235.1 Staphylococcus ureilyticus | reverse complement strand
CCCTATAAGAATGTATAAAAATGATTTTACGCTTAATTAAATTAAATTTCAATAATATTCTTAAAACAACAATATTTGAAATATTCTGATTTATTTTCAATTTATATAAGCATAAATCTTTATTTATTTATATTTAAATGGGCGGCAGTGTATTATTATACAAAAAAAGCAATATAGAAATCTGATTTCAAAGATTTCTATATTGCTCACTTAGAAATATCATAATTTAAGCAATTAATATACACCTTTCATCGCACGTTTTACTTTTGGTGAAATGATTAAGAGTATAACCCCAATAACGACTGCTACTAATCCTGAGTACATGAAGTAATCGCTTTGATTCATTTTTGTATATACAACAACAAGTTGGGCATTAAGACCCTGTGCAGTTGCGTTACTTAACATCCATAAACTCATCATACGTGCAGTAAATGTCAGTGGTGCAAGTTTTGTAGTTGTTGATAAACCAACAGGTGATATACACAATTCACCAATTGATATTAATAAGAAGCTTAGTACAAGCCATAGAGGATTAATCAACTCATTTCCTGATGCTAACGGAATAATCATCACTAAATATGAAAGGCCTGCAATGATAGCCCCAAAAGCAAATTTATGAACTGTTGGTGGATTATGTTTTCCTAGTTTCATCCATAAAGTTGCAAATACTGGTGCAAGTATCACAATGAATACTGGATTTAATGATTGTGCCCAAGAAGCAGGAATTGAAAAATCAATTAAACCATTGGTTAATGTTTTCATTTCTAATTGAGTTTTTGTATCTGCAAACGTCGCAAGTATCGTTGAACCTTGCTCTTGAATCATCCAAAATGCCACAGATGTGATATATAAAGGTACGTAACTGTATACTCGTGAACGTTCATCTTTTGTAACATCTTTGCTCACAATCATATTAATAAATATGTATATAGGTAGTACGATTCCTAAAATTGTGATTAAAAGACTAAAGTTTCCTAATGTAAGTGCATTATTTAAATGTAAAATAAATAAATAGATTAAAAATAAAACAATGACGCCAACAGTGATTAAAGTGAATTTTTTGATTTCTGGTTTTGTTAATGGATTTGGCACATTACGACCTGCAAGGCCAAGATATTTTTTACGTTTTAAAATATAAACGACTAATCCACAGAACATACCGATTGCTGCTGCTAAGAAACCTGCGTGGAAACTGATTCTTGTTTGTAGATAGCCTGTAAGTAGTGGTGCAAATATACTACCTAAATTAATTCCCATATAGAATAACGTAAAAGCTGCATCTCTTCTAACATCGTTACGTTCGTATAATTCTCCTACAGTTGTAGAAATATTTGGTTTTAATAACCCTGTACCAGCGATAATAACACCAAGTGCAATTAGTACAAGTGTTAAATTGTTTGGTAACGAAAGTAAAATATGTCCAATCATAATGAGGAATCCACCATAGAAAACTGCATCTTGTGTACCAGTGATTCTATCTGCAATCCATCCTCCGATGATACCTGACATATAAATTAAAGTACCGTAGATTGCGACAATTTGCATGGCAACACTTTGCGGCAATCCAAAGCCTCCATCAGCCACGGCATAATATAAGTAAAAAATTAAAATGGCTTTCATACCATAATAACTGAATCTCTCCCAAAATTCAGTGAAGAATAAAGTGCTTAGTCCTTTTGGATGCCCAAAGAAACCTTTGTTTGGGATGTCTTTCATAATTTCTTCATGCGTATAATTCGATCTTTTCATAATTTCCCTCCCCTTTAACGGTTGGATATATTTTATACTGTATCTCATAATTTAACAAGTATGAATTGATTTAATATAAAATACATTCAAAAATACAAAAATAAAATATTTTAATAAAAAAAGCTGTTAAGTCTTTATCGAACGAGACTTAACAACTTTTGGTTTTTGTTTATCCTATTGTATTAACGATTATCTATTTTTTCTGGATAGAGATCATGATTCATTAAACGATGTTCTGCCATTTTTTCATATTTACTGTCAGGGCGACCATAGTTTGTATAAGGATCAATAGATATACCACCACGAGGTGTGAATTTGCCCCAAACTTCTATATAATGTGGATCCATTAAGTCGATGAGATCATTCATAATAATATTCATACAGTCCTCATGAAAATCGCCATGATTTCTAAAGCTAAATAAATACAATTTTAATGATTTAGATTCTACCATTTTAATATTTGGAATATACGAAATATAAATAGTAGCAAAATCAGGTTGACCCGTAATAGGGCATAAAGATGTAAACTCAGGACAATTGAATTTAACAAAATAATCACGGCCCGGGTGTTTATTATCAAATGATTCTAATACATCTGGTCGATAATCAAAATCATATTTATTATTTTGGTTTCCTAGTAAAGTAATATCTTTTAAATCTTCATGTTTACGTCCTTCAGACATCGTAATTGCTCCTTTAATATTTAGATTTTTGTTCCTTTTTCTGAACGGTTAACGGTTGGCGTCTTGCTTTTTCAAACATATAATAGCTTGCACCAATGATAATGATATAACCTAGAATTGCATAGAAATCTGGTGACTCACCAAATAAAATAAAACCAAATAGCGCGGTGAATATAATAGATGCGTACGTAAATATTGAAATATCTTTAGCTGGGGCAAAACTATAGGCTAAGGTAATACCTATTTGACCAGCAGCCGCAGCTAAGCCAGCACCGATTAAATAAACAACTTGCATGACAGACATTGGTTCGAATGTAAATATCGTAAATGGAATGAGTGCTATTATAGAGAAGAAAGAAAAATAAAAAACAATCGTATATGGTGCCTCTTTGCTACTTAATGCTCTAACACAAGTATAGGCACTTGCCGCGAAGATACCTGATAGTAATCCGCCAATCGCTGGAATCATAGAAGAAGAAAACTCAGGTTTCACAACGAATAACATACCAAAAATGGCTACGATCATAGCAATAAATTGGTAATTGCGTACTTTTTCATTTAAGAAAATCAAACTAAGTAGTATCGTCCAAAAAGGATTTAATTTCATTAATGTATCTGCGTCACTAAGAATCATATGGTCGATGGCATATATATTTAATAATACGCCAATTAAGCCAAGCGCAGAACGAGATATTAATAAAGGCTGGCTACTCAATTTACCAAAAAGTGGTTGTTTGTACTTAAATATAAAATACAAAGGAATAAACATTGCCACTAGGTTTCTTGCCAATGATTTTTGAAAGACAGGGAGATCTCCAGCTAATCTAAAAAAAACAGACATAAAGCTAAAACCAACTGCAGAAATTAGAATAGCAATAATACCTTTTATTTTTGGATTCACATATATCGCCTCAATTTTAAAATTTTAACGTATCTATATTAGCATAGTTAATTAGAAAATGTATATATGCTTGAATTTAAAAGGGAAATATATTAAAGTATAAATACGAACAAATGTTCTGTTTTTTATAGTGTTTCATTAAGAAATTTTAAAAGTAATTAAGTATACCAATTAGTTCTAAAATATAATATATGAAGCGCAATATATAAGGCCTATGGCTAGAT
>NZ_PPRL01000094.1 GCF_002902235.1 Staphylococcus ureilyticus | reverse complement strand
TTTCTATATTTAATTAGCAATGCTATATTATGGAATGTTTGTAAATTTTCTGTTTAAATGAAGTTGTACATCAATAGAATAACAAAAAAGATATTTAAAAAATTTATTTCTCTCTATGTTTTAATAGTAGAAATAAAAAAGATTCCATATTAGAATGGCACCTATAAAAAATATGTATTTTAATGATAGGTGATTTAGTATTATACTATAGTTGCAAGTTGAGATAAGGAAAGGTGATTAGATAATGGCTACTAACAAAGAGTCAAAAAGCGTTGTAATAATTGGCGCTGGGGTATTAAGTACTACATTCGGTACAATGATTAAAGAATTAGCACCAGAATGGGATATTAAATTATACGAGCGTTTAGATCGTCCAGGTGATGAAAGTTCTCACGAGCGTCATAACGCTGGTACAGGACACGCTGCTTTATGTGAATTGAATTATACAGTTAGACAACCAGATGGTTCAATTAACATTGAGCAAGCGAAAGAGATTAATGAACAATTTGAATTATCAAAACAATTTTGGAGTCATTTAGTTCAAAACAAAACAATCAGTAACCCTGAAGAATTTATTCGTCCGCTACCACACATTAGCTTTGTAAGAGGTAAAAATAACGTTCAATTTTTAAAAGATCGTTATGAAGCTATGAAAGAATTCCCAATGTTCGACAATATTGAATATACAGAAGATATTGAACAAATGAGAAAATGGATTCCATTAATGATGCAAGGTCATAGTGCAGGTGACATTATGGCAGCTAGTAAAATTGATGAAGGTTCTGACGTAAACTTTGGTGAACTTACTCGTAAAATGGCCAAAAACTTAGAAAAACAACCTAATGTAGATGTTCAATACAACCACGAAGTAATGGACTTTAACCAACGTAAAGACGGTAAATGGGAAGTTAAAGTACGTCAACGTAACAGTGGTAGTGTAGAAACACAACTAGCTGATTATGTATTTATTGGTGCAGGTGGTGGCGCAATTCCACTATTACAAAAAACAGGAATTCCTGAAAGTAAACACTTAGGTGGATTCCCAATCACTGGTCAATTCTTAATCTGTACAAATCCAGATGTTATACAAGCACATGATGCTAAAGTATACGGTAAAGAACCTCAAGGTACACCACCAATGACTGTACCTCACTTAGATACACGTTATATTGATGGTGAACGTACATTACTATTTGGACCATTCGCTAGTATTGGACCTAAATTCCTTAAACAAGGTTCTAATTTAGATTTATTTAAATCTGTTAAACCATATAACATCACAACTTTATTAGCATCAGCAGTTAAAAACTTACCATTAATTAAATATTCAATTGATCAAATCTTGATGACTAAAGAAGGTACTATGAACCATCTTCGTACATTCTACCCAGAAGCACGTGACGAAGACTGGCAATTATACAATGCTGGTAAACGTGTTCAAGTAATCAAAGATACACCTGAAAACGGTAAAGGCTTTATCCAATTCGGTACAGAAGTGGTTAATTCTGAAGATCATACTGTAATTGCATTATTAGGTGAATCTCCAGGGGCTTCTACTTCAGTATCAGTTGCATTAGAAGTATTAGAGAAAAACTTCCCTGAATATAAATCAGAATGGACACCAAAAATCAAAAAAATGATTCCATCTTATGGTCAATCATTAATTGAAGATCCTGATTTAATGAGACGTACACGTCAACAAACTTCTAAAAGCTTAAACCTAAACTATTATAGTAAATAGTAGTTTAA
>NZ_PPRL01000093.1 GCF_002902235.1 Staphylococcus ureilyticus | reverse complement strand
CGAAACATCACTCGCTTATCTTTTCATTACATTCATTATTATATATTAAGCCATAACATGTATTGAATTTTTAATAATAACAATAATTTTGCTATTAATTTACGTTATTTTAAACCAAAAAAAAGACCACTGATGAGTCAGTGATCTTATGCTGATAATACCTTACGGCCTTTACGACGACGACGCGCTAAAACTTTACGACCGTTTTTTGTGCTCATGCGTTTTCTGAAACCATGAACTTTACTATGTTTACGTTTATTTGGTTGATAAGTACGTTTTACCATGCAAAAACACCTCCATCTGTATTCGGTTATCTAATTATTATAATAGATAAATTAATATAAGCTTTTTGCTTCAAGTCTTGATTTAATATTATTAATTTCTAGTCATAATTCAAGCAACTACTACAATATAACAAAATCTTTTTTATAAAGCAAGCATCAATTTCAAGCATATTTTCATCTTGCTAATAATACAAATCAGCACTTGATACTTTAAAACTGTATTGATAAATACATCTATTAATATAGTAGATTCACCTTAGCATATAAATATTTTTCGCTTCAAATCTATCGATTTTTCAATTATACAAATTTCATACACTTTTATAAATTATTTCCCAAAACCACAAATTGGTTATTTTTTGATATACTATTCATTCTTGTAAGTTATCCACTTATTCACAGATATACACGCTTATTTTGTGGATAATATTCCATCTATACACAGGTTTATTGACGATTTAACAACATATTCACATCCATTTGACAGAGGTGTTTGTTAAAAAGTATAATTGTGTGGATAAGTTATGTAAATATTGATAAATAAGGGATTAATTTATAAAAATATATCCTAAATGGTTGTGTATAACTTATAATTCACTGTGAGTTATCCACTGAATGTGTGTAACTTGTGGATAATTATTAACAGCTTGTGATTATGTTTATTCACACATGTTATTTCTGTGTATAACTTTTAAAATATAGAAAGTTGGAGTTTGCTATTATGTCAGAACAAGAAATTTGGGAAAACGTTTTAACTTTAGCTCAAGAAAAAGTCAGCTATCCTAGCTATCAAACTTTTTTGAAAGATACAAAACTTTATTCGTTGCAAAATGATGAAGCTATTGTAGTCATTGACGATCCCTTTGTAGCTAATTGGTTAAAGACACATTATGTTGAAATCGTACAATCTGCATTATATGAAGCTATTGGTCATGAAATTACGCCAGTATTTTACTCTGAAGATGAATTAGAAAGTTTAAAATCTGAAAAAAAGCAAGATGCTAATCAGAGTACTGATGAAAAAGAGATAGATCTTGATACAGTGGATGTAGCGAAAATGGGTGATGAACAATTCAATATCAATAATACATTTGAAACATTCGTCATCGGCCCCGGAAACAGATTCCCACATGCTGCAAGTTTAGCTGTAGCTGAAGCACCAGCCCAAGCATATAACCCATTATTTATATATGGTGGTGTGGGATTAGGTAAAACCCATCTAATGCATGCTATTGGCCATTATGTATTAGATAATAATCCAGATGCCAAAGTAATCTATACATCTAGTGAAAAATTTACTAATGAATTCATTAAATCTATCCGAGACAATAAAACTGAACGTTTTAGAGAAAAATATCGTAATATCGATGTGCTCTTAATAGATGATATACAATTTATTCAAAACAAAGAACAAACTCAAGAAGAATTTTTCCATACATTTAATGATTTACATCAAGCGAATAAGCAAATTGTTATTTCTAGTGATAGACCACCTAAAGAAATTGCTAAATTAGAAGACAGATTACGTTCTCGCTTTGAATGGGGATTAATAGTAGACATTACTCCACCGGATTACGAAACAAGAATGGCAATTTTACAGAAAAAAATTGGTGAAGAAAATATAAATATTCCTACTGAAGCCCTGACGTATATCGCTAATCAAATACAATCTAATATACGTGAACTTGAAGGTGCACTTAATCGCGTATTAGCCTTTTCAAAATTACAAGGACAACCGATCACAACTGAATTAACAGCAGCTGCGCTAAAAGATATCATCCAAGCACCTAAATCTAAAAAAATTACTATACAAGATATCCAAAAAGTTGTTGGAGAATACTATAGTGTGAGAATAGAAGACTTTAGTGCCAAAAAGCGTACAAAATCAATTGCATATCCACGTCAAATTGCAATGTATTTATCACGTGAATTAACCGACTTCTCACTACCTAAAATCGGGGAAGAGTTTGGTGGACGTGATCATACTACTGTTATTCATGCACATGAAAAAATTGTGAAGGATATCAATAATGATCCGACATTTAAACAAGAAGTCGAAAATCTTGAAAAAGAAATTAGAAACCAATAAAACAATCTGTACTATAACAGATTAATGAATCAATTTAGAGGTATAACAAAATAACTTATTTTTTAACTTTGTGGACAATGTGCAAAAGTAGTACACACTGTGCACAAGTTATCCACAGTCGTCAAACAATGACATGATTGTATTAATTTGAGTTATCCCCTAATCCACAAGCCCTACTACTATTACTACGGGTTTAAAACCTATATAATTATTATATAAACGACTGGAAGGAGTTTAAAAATGGAATTTACAATTAGAAGAGATTATTTTATAAATCAATTAAATGACACATTAAAAGCAATCTCCCCAAGAACTACATTACCGATACTAACGGGTATAAAAATTGAAGTTAAAAACAATGAAGTCATACTTACTGGTTCAGATTCAGAAATCTCAATAGAAATTACAATTCCTAAACAAGTAGATGGAGAAGACATTATTGAAGTTGCAGAAACTGGTTCAGTTGTACTCCCTGGTCGTTTCTTTGTAGATATTATTAAAAAACTACCAGGAAAAGAAGTTAAATTATCAACAAATGAACAATTCCAAACTTTAATAACTTCTGGACATTCAGAATTTAATTTAAGTGGTTTAGATCCAGATCAATATCCTTTATTACCACAAGTTTCACGTGATGATGCGATTCAATTATCTGTAAAAGTCCTTAAAAACGTGATAGCACAAACAAATTTCGCAGTGTCCACCTCAGAAACACGCCCAGTACTCACTGGTGTTAACTGGCTTATACAGGATAATGAATTAATATGCACAGCGACTGACTCACACCGCTTAGCTGTGCGAAAAGTAGCTTTAGAAGATGAATCTGAAAATAAAAATGTCATTATTCCAGGTAAAGCTTTAGCAGAATTAAATAAAATTATGTCAGATAGTGAAGAAGATATCGATATTTTCTTTGCTTCAAACCAAGTGCTATTTAAAGTCGGAAATATAAACTTTATATCACGTCTCTTAGAAGGTCACTATCCAGATACTTCACGTTTATTCCCAGAAAACTATGAAATTAAAATAGGCATTGATAACGGAGATTTCTATCATGCTATTGATCGTGCCTCTCTATTAGCACGTGAAGGTGGAAACAATGTTATTAAATTAAGTACAGGTAATGAATTAGTTGAATTATCCTCTACATCACCAGAAATCGGTACTGTAAAAGAAGAAGTAAAAGCGGATAACGTTGATGGTGGCAATTTAAAAATTTCATTCAACTCTAAGTATATGATGGATGCACTAAAAGCAATCGATAACGATGAAGTGGAAGTTGAGTTCTTTGGTACGATGAAACCATTTATTTTAAAACCAAAAGATGATGATTCAGTTACACAATTAATTTTACCAATCAGAACATATTAAACTTTTGTTTAAAGAGATAGAACCTGAGACAAATTGATGTCTCGGGTTTTTATAATATGGATATTTAAAGCATAGTGAGACAACTTAAGTAGAAAAGGTCAGAATTTTATCTTGTCTTAAACTCTGTCACATTTAAATCATTGTCTCACTCTTTTTTTAGAAGTAATTTTATAAAATGAAACGTGTATATTGATAAAGATATATTAATAATAAATATTCAAAGATACGTACAAGCTACTTAGAGCTTAAATATAAGCAACTTAAACTTTTTTAGACTTATGATACCT
>NZ_PPRL01000092.1 GCF_002902235.1 Staphylococcus ureilyticus | reverse complement strand
TCTGCATTAGTCACTGCTTGCGTTGCTTCAGACAATTGTTCAGTATCTAGCACACCATTGCTATCTACGTCATTTATTTCTGGTGATGTTACAGATGTAATGTTATCCAGTCTTGTTTGTAGCTCACCTTTGCCTGCAGTACCGTTCGGTACACTATTCACCTTCTCTTTCGCCGTTTGTTTTGCACTTTCTAATGCTTGTATTAACGCTTCTACTGCTGCTTTTTCATCTGGTGTTACTAGACCATCTGATGTTACTTCTGCTAATTTATTATCTATTGCTGTTTTTGCTTGTTCTGCATTCGCTACGGCTTGCGTTGCTTCAGACAATTGTTCAGTATCTAGCACACCATTACCATCCGCATCGTTTACTTCTGGTGATGTTACTGACACGATGTTATCTAGTCTTGTTTGTAAATCAGTTTTACCTGCAGTACCACTCGGTACATTGTTTATCTTCTCCTGTGCTGTTTGCTTCGCTGTTTCTAATGTTTGAACCGATGCATCTACTGCTGCTTTTTCATCTGGCGTCACTAATCCATCTGATGTTACTTCTGCCAATTTCGTATCAACTGCTGTTTTCACTTGTTCTGCATTCACTACGGCTTGAGATGCCTCAGACAATTGATCCGTATCTAAGACTCCGTTACCATCCACATCGTTTACTTCTGGTGACGTTACAGATGCAATATTATCTAATCTTGTTTGGAATTCACCTTTGCCTGCAGTACCGTTCGGTACGCTATTTATCTTCTCTTGAGCCGTTTCCTTCGCTGTTTCTAATGTTTGTATTAACGCATCTACTGCTGCTTTTTCATCTGG
>NZ_PPRL01000091.1:21590-39777 GCF_002902235.1 Staphylococcus ureilyticus | reverse complement strand
ATTTCGTTACACTATCTATAAATTTATTAACCTTATCTACATAGTACGGGAAGTTATTTCCAAAACTTTTAAACTGAGCACCAATTACAGGTATTAATAAATTAATTGCTAGCGCAATAACACCAATAATGACTAAGAATAATATGATTACACCCCAAAGTCTTGAAATATTATACCGTTCCATCAAATTAACTAATGGGTTAAATAGATAATATAATATAATCGATACAATAATCGGTGCTACAATTGTATTAAAAACAATTATAAATGGTTTAAAAATATAAGAAACTTGATCAAATATAAAAATAGCACAGCCAATAAATATTAATATGAGCAAAGCAAAAACTAAATCTTTACCACCTAAAAATTTCATAAAGCGTGTTTCAGGGAAACTTAGTTTTAATCTATTTTTCTTAGATGTCGTTTCTTGTTTTAAATTATCTTCATTTGACATAACATCACCAAACCTTATTTTTCAAAATATATTGCTTATTTAGCGCATAGCCAAAAAATAATGCACCTTTGTAATACAATACATAACGTTCAATATTTAAAATAACTAATGTTAATCATAACACAATGACCATTTACCAAACATATATTTTGCCATGTTTTATTAAAAATTAACTAAACATCCATAATAATAGCAACGAACAATATGTATTAATACGATATAAGTATATTATGCTAAAATATAAAAATGTATATTAAAAAGCAGTAATATAAAATCAAATGTTTATCATCCATTTTATATTACTGCTTATATATGAATTATTATTAAAGAAACTATGATAATGATGTTGAAGAAAATTCAAATCTTTGCATTAATGTTTAAATACAATTACTTCTTCTTCATTCCCCAACTCTCAATACCAAACAAGTTAATTTCTAACTCTTCAGGTTTAAATACAGGTTTTTTGCCAGCTTTACGTTGACGTTGGTAATCATTCATAACTGCAAAAGCAATGTTAGATAAACCAATAATAGCAACTAAGTTGACGATGGCCATTAGACCCATAAACACATCTGCTGTACTCCATACCGTTTCAGTTTTCACAACAGCACCGACGAAGACAAGTACAACAACTAAACATCTGAAAATAAATAATACTGTTTTATTTTCCCATAAAAATTCCATGTTCGATTGACCATAGTAGTAATTACCAATAACCGAAGAAAATGCAAATAAAGTGATAGCAATCGTTAAGAAAATACCACCTGCGCTACCTAAGTGTTCATTTAAGGCAGATTGTGTAACTGCAACGCCTTGTGCTGCATTCTCTCCAAATTCTAATCCTGTATATAATAAAATCATGATCGCCGTTGCCGTACATACTAGCATCGTATCAAAAAATACGCCCAATGATTGGATTAAACCTTGTTTAACTGGATGTGGCGCTGCAGCAGTAGCAGCAGCATTTGGCGCAGAACCCATACCAGCTTCGTTTGAGAACAAGCCACGTTTTATACCTTGCAGAACGGCTGCTCCAATCGCGCCTCCCGTTGCTTGTTCAAATCCAAATGCATTTTTAATTATAGTTGCAATCATTGGTATGATTTGATCATAGTTAAATATTAATATTACAGCAACTAATCCTATATATATAATTGCCATCACAGGCACAATGATCGAAGATAATGTTGCAATACTTCTTACCCCACCAAATATAATAATAGCAGTAATAATAGCTAAGATTACGCCCGTTATAATAGGACTTACATTATATTGCGTTTTTAATGATTCAGCTATCGTGTTTGATTGTACTGTATTAAAAACAAATGCAAATGTCACTGTGATTAGCACCGCAAACACAATGCCTAACCATTTTTGATTGAGTCCCTTAGTTATGTAATAAGCTGGTCCTCCACGATAGCCACCTTCTTCATCGGGTACCTTGTACACTTGTGCAAGCGTTGCTTCAATAAATGCACTGGCTGCTCCGATAAAAGCAATAATCCACATCCAGAATACTGCACCAGGACCGCCTAATACAATTGCTGTCGCAACACCGGCTATATTACCTGTACCAACACGAGAACCTGCACTAATCGCGAATGCTTGGAATGGTGAAATACCTTTTTTCCCATTTTCTAATGTTTCAGGTTTTTCTCCAATTGCTCGAAACATTTCCGGTATCCATCTTAATTGTACGAACTTAGATCCAATAGTAAAAAATATACCTGCTGTGATTAATAGTCCAATTAAGTATTGTGACCAGATTAAATCATTCCCGACTTGAACAAATGCTTTGAACCAATCCGGAATCAAACTATCAAAATTGCTCAATTTAATCCCTCTCATCTATACAATTTAATTTTCATAGTAAAATCAAGAGATTTATAGTCGCATTCATGTTTATAAACAAAATTCAATGCTTATGTAGACATGAAAATGAATGAATCAGTTCAGTATAAAACATTACGCCTTGCACTAAACTTTTTCACATTACTATAAATCTCTTGCTTCATTTTTGTTACACCTTATAGGTATTTTATCATTATATTGTTGTATTTACTAACAAAATTTTAAAATTAAAGTTATTTAACAATCATACTAACAACGTCGCCAAACTCTTTAACATCTACTACAAAGCTGCCATTAGTATATTGTTCTGATAAATGAATATCTTTAATATTGCCACTTTCTTCATGTTGTTTTGAATATATTGTATAAATCGTATGATCTGGCTGCACAACGTTAGCTGCTACGATGCGATGCGGTGATTTTTTAAGCTCTTTTAATAAAGTAATACCACGTTGTGCACGTTTGGCATTTTGTAAAATATTGAATCCTATGCGTTTTAATGAACCTCGTTGTGTTGCCATCAAGATCGTATTTTTTTCATTAACGATTTGGGTTAAGACAACAAAGTCTTCACTTTTAAGGTTAATCGATTTAACACCAGCAGCTCTAAGTCCTGTATCTGATAACTCTTCACTACTGTAAGTTAATGACATACCTTTGTGTGTTAACACGGTAATCGCTTGAGGTTCATCTAATCTCATTACATTTATCACTTCATCATTATCTTTTAGTTTCATAGAAACAAGTGGTTTGTTATATCTTGATGTTTTAAACATAGAGACATTGCTTTTCTTAATCATGCCATTGCGCGTAGCTAAAATATAAAATGCATCTGGTCTAAAATCATTTTCACAGTAAACATCGATAACATGCTCGCCTTCATCAATGGGTACAATCTGTGATACATGCTGTCCTAAATCTTTCCACTTAATCTCTGAAAGTTTATGAACTGGAATATAAAGATGTCTGCCTTTATTCGTAAATACTAGTGCTGTGTCTAATGTATTGACTTCTTGGTATTTGAGCATTGCATCGCCATCTTTCACACCTAGCTCCTCTACACCACTTGCATTAAAGCTACGTAACGATGTTCGTTTAATGTAACCATGTTTCGTAATACTCATAATCACATTTTCACTTGGCACCATAACTTCTTTATCAATCTTAATTTCACTGATTTCAGCTTCTATAGAAGATAAACGTTGTTGTTTATATTTATTTTTAATTTCGCTCAATTCTTCCTTGATAACATTTAACAAAGCATCATGATTATCTAATATATTTTTTAAATGTGCAATTTTAGCTTTTAATTCATCATGTTCTTCTTGTAGTTGTACAATATCTGTATTTGTCAGACGATATAACTGCAACGTAACTATCGCCTCAGCTTGTGCTTCTGTAAAATCAAACTCAGAAACTAAATTATCTTTAGCATCTTTTTTATTTTTTGAATTTCTAATGAGCTTAATAACTTCATCTAAAATTGACAAAGCCTTCATGAGACCTTCTACTATATGCATTCTACTCTCTGCATTATTCAATTCAAAACGTGTACGCTTTGTAACTACATCAATTTGATGATTGAGATAACTGTCTATAAATTGACGAATACCCATAAGAAGCGGTCGACCATCACTTATTGCTACCATATTAAAATTATATGCCACTTGTAAGTCTGTATTTTTATATAAATAATTAGCAACCGCTTCGCTATTAACATCTTTCTTTAATTCGATGGCAATACGTAACCCTGTACGGTCAGTTTCATCACGTACTTCTACAATACCATCTACTTTTTTATCTGCTCGCAGTTCATCCATCTTTTTAACAAGTGCACTCTTATTAACTTCATAAGGTAATTCAGTAACGATGAGTTCTTTTCTACCATTTCTTAATTCTTCAATATCAACTTTAGAGCGCACAACAATTTTACCTTTTCCGGTTTCATACGCTTTCTTAATACCGTCTATTCCTTGAATAATACCACCAGTAGGAAAATCGGGACCTTTGATATACTTCATTAACTGACTTACTGTGATATTTGGGTTATCTATATACTTCAATGTTGCTTGAATAACTTCAGCGAGATTATGCGGTGGTATATCCGTAGCATAACCTGAAGATATGCCTGTACTTCCATTAATTAACAAATGTGGCAGTCTAGCTGGTAAAACCATAGGTTCCATTGTCGTATCATCGTAGTTAGGCATAAATGGCACTGTTTCTTTATTAATATCTCTTAATAGCTCTTCTGAAATTCTGCTTAATTTCGCTTCTGTATAACGCATAGCTGCTGCTGGATCGTTATCGATACTACCATTATTACCTTGCATTTCTATCAAAACATGTCGCAATTTCCAGTCCTGACTTAATCGAACCATCGCATCATATACAGATGAATCACCATGCGGATGATATTGTCCGATGACATCACCCACTGTTTTTGCACTTTTACGGAAATTTTTATCAAATGTATTACCACTAGCATACATAGCGTATAAAATACGTCTTTGAACAGGTTTAAGCCCATCACGAACATCTGGTAATGCACGCTCTTGAATGATGTATTTACTATATCTACCAAATCGGTCGCCAATAACATCTTCCAGCGACAAATCTTGAATTATTTCACTCAATTCATTTCCTCCTCATCAGAATAATCCTGTTCTAGTATTTGAATTTCATTGTTATCCAGAATACTTTGATCTTCTTGAAGACCAAATTCAACGTGGTTTTCAATCCACTCACGTCTAGGAGCTACTTTGTCTCCCATTAAAGTTGTTACGCGTTTCGATGAACGTAACTCATCATCAACTTGTACTCGAATCAACGTTCTTGTATCTGGGTTCATCGTTGTTTCCCATAATTGATCAGCGTTCATTTCGCCTAAACCTTTATAGCGCTGTAAACTAAATCCTTTACCTAATTTTTTTTGTAATTTTTCTAATTCTTCATCTGTCCATGCATATTCTATTTTCTTAGAAGCACCTTTACCTTTTTCCAGTTTGTATAATGGCGGTAAGGCTATAAATACTCTTCCTGCTTCTACTAAAGGTTTCATATATTTAAAGAAAAATGTTAGTAAAAGCACTTGAATGTGCGCACCATCAGTATCAGCATCTGTCATTATAATGACGCGATTATAATTGCTATCTTCTAATTTAAATTCATTACCTACACCTGCACCTATTGTGTGGATAATCGTGTTAATCTCTTCATTTTTAAAAATATCTTCTAAACGTGCTTTTTCAGTGTTTATAACTTTACCTCTTAATGGTAAAATCGCTTGATATTTGCGGTCACGTCCCAATTTTGCAGAACCGCCAGCTGAATCACCCTCAACTAAATACAGTTCTTTTTTCTCTGTATTCTTACTTTGTGCAGGTGTTAATTTTCCTGATAACAACGTATCTTTTCGTTTATTTTTCTTACCAGATCGTGCATCTTCTCTTGCTTTACGTGCTGCCTCTCTTGCTTGTTGGGCTTTTAATGCTTTTTTAACGAGTGCTTTTGACAATTGTCCTTTTTCTTCTAAATAATAAGGTAATTTTTCAGATACAACAGAATCTACTGCACTTCTCGCTTCAGGCGTGCCTAACTTAGACTTAGTTTGTCCTTCAAATTGTAATAATTCTTCTGGAATACGAATAGAAATAATCGCTGTCAAACCTTCACGTATATCATTACCATCTAGATTCTTATCTTTTTCTTTCAATTCATTAATACGTCTAGCATAGTCATTAAATACTCTCGTCATGGCTGTTTTAAAGCCAACTTCATGCGTACCGCCATCTTTAGTACGTACATTATTGACAAAACTTAAGATACTCTCCGAATATTGATCATTATATTGAAATGCGACCTCTACTTCTATTCCATTAGCAGTTCCAACAAAATTTGCTACATCATGTAACACTTCTTTACCTTCATTTACATAACTTACAAATTCTTTAATGCCATCTTCATAATGGAATACATCTTCTCTTTCTTTACCAGATCTTAAATCCTTAAGCGTAATTCTAAGATTTTTAAGCAAAAATGCTGATTCTTGTAAACGTTCGCTTAGCACGTCATAGTTAAAAGAGGTTGCTGATTTGAAAATTTCAGCATCTGGTTTAAAGGTAACTTTAGTACCTGTTTTTTTAGTTTTCCCTAGTTTTTCTAGGCCTGTAGCTGGTATACCACCTTGACTGAATCGTTGTTTATAAATAGCGCCATCTCTGTAAATTTCTACTTCTAACCATTCACTTAATGCGTTTACGACTGATGCACCTACACCATGTAAACCTCCTGAAGTTTTATATCCACCTTGTCCAAATTTACCGCCTGCATGAAGTACTGTAAATATTACTTGAACAGTTGGTTTGCCCGATGTATGAATACCAGTCGGCATCCCACGTCCATCATCTTCTATAGTAATACTTTCATCTTTATTTATTGTAACTGCTATTTCATTACCAAAGCCGTTTAATACTTCATCGACGGAATTATCGACAACTTCATACACTAAATGATGTAATCCTCTTTTATCGGTAGAACCAATATACATACCAGGTCTTTTTCTAACGGCTTCTAGCCCTTCCAAAACCTGAATGGAATCATCCGAATAATTATTTTGTTTGTTCATTGCCAATCGTTTCGCCCTCCTACAAACGTACGTTCGTTTTTAAAACTATACATTAGTTATTCTTATATAAATCTTGATAAATTGCAAGTATCAAATTATATTTGAACCGTGTTTTACTACAGTTATAAATTTTTGTTCGTCTAACCGTGGTCATATGTGGTAAAATAATTTTAATGTCATTAAAGGATGTGGATTATGTATGGTGATGATAATAATCATGTTAATTTTAAGTTATCTCATTGGTGCTTTCCCAAGTGGCTATGTAATAGGTAAATTATTTTTCAAAAAAGATATTAGACAATTTGGTAGTGGGAATACAGGAGCAACAAATAGTTTTAGAGTGTTAGGTAAACCTGCAGGATTCCTAGTTACATTTTTAGATATATTTAAAGGATTTATTGTTGTATTCTTACCACTTTGGTTACCAGTACATGCAGATGGTGCTATTAGTACATTTTTCACAAATGGACTCATCGTAGGCGCATTTGCAATTCTAGGTCATGTGTATCCAATTTACCTTGGATTTAAAGGTGGAAAAGCAGTTGCCACAAGTGCAGGTGTGATACTTGGAATCAATCCTCTACTATTACTCATTTTAGCAGCGATTTTCTTTGGCATACTTTATTTAACAAAGTATGTATCACTTTCGAGTATCATAGCATCAATCTGTTGTGTTATCGGTGCGCTGTTAATTCGTGATTATATCTTATTAGTCGTGAGTTTCGGTGTAGGCGTCTTATTAATATTTAGACATCGAACAAATATCGTGAGGATTTTTAAAGGCGAAGAGCCAAAAATTAAATGGATGTAACTATTACAAAAGTCATTAGCAATCAATAAAAAAATAGCAAACATTGCTCAGTCTGAGATATTCTTATGTCTCAACTATTGAAAAGTAGATACGAATATTTGGCTAATAGAAAACGACAACACAAAAACTTGTTTATTAGCCAGCTTTCCAACATAGTGAAACAGAAATCTTTAACACAGACTTCTGTTTCACTATTTTTTTATTCATTAAAATAACAATATACACTTCAGAATATTATATTACTCTTAATTATGTCACACTAATTCACAACATTTTTAAAAATTCTTTGCCCTCACCCTAAAACATATTGAACAATTTGAATTTAAAGAAAATTATACTTAATTATGTTATACTACTTTTATTGTTACTCAAATTTGGGTAATAGATATAGTACTAATTTAAAAATTAGTAACCAATGGTCACAAGTTTTAAACTTGTGAAATGAGAGGGGACTTTTATTATGGATATAAAACTTTCAGATAACGCTGTATCTTGGTTTAAAGATGAACTTGATTTACCTGAAGATAACAAAGTCTTACAATTTTTCGTTCGCTATGGTGGAGAATTCCAATTAAAACAAGGATTTAGCCCTGCATTCAGTGTTGATCAAAAAGATGATGTAGAAATTGGTTACGAAAATCATTTTGACGGCTTAGATGTAGTAATTGCAGAAAAAGACTTATGGTATTTTGAAGACCATGATTTATTCATAGACGTCAATGATAGTGTCGATGAAATTTCATATTCTGCTAAATAATAATAGAACTCAATTCACATAACACAATTGATCATTCATATATAAATATATACTTAAAAAGAGCCTGGTTCCATTTCAGGCTCTTTTTATTTATCATTTTGATAATCTTGTGTACATTTCAACAACACATTGCTAATCAATCATTGTATATAAATACATACGCATACACTTAATTATGCATTTATACATTTAACTACAACTATATTAAAGTATGCCATTTTTCACTTCAAATGTTTCTCCTGCTTGATTTCTTTTATCTACATCGGCATACATTGCATGCCATTCAGGAAAATATCTATCCAATCTAATAGGCTTAAAGTTATCCTTTCTAATACAAGTCAAAACAGTTGAACCAGTAGTCGCTAAATCACCTACTTCGTTATATACTTCATAACGATAAATTGATCTTAAACGCGTATATTTTTCAACCCATGTCTTAATTTTCACAGTTTCAGGATACTGTATTGTTTTTATATACTTAATATCTAAATCTGTAACCGGTGAAATAATACCAGATTCTTCCATAGCTTTATAGCTAAAACCTAATTTTGATATATAATCTGTACGTGCAACCTCAAACCATGTTGGGTAATTACCGTGATAAATCACACCCATTTGATCCGTTTCTGCATAACGTGAAGGAATTTCTGTAATACTATAAATCATTATAAACGTCCTCTTTTCAATTGTTCGTAGTACTTATATATAAATATTAACATAAAAAAGAATGCAAGGCAGAAATCACATTTTATAATTTGTCTTCTATATTTAGGAGCGAAGACAATGTGATACTTACAATTCCATTTTGTATGTGCTAAACTATTTGTGTCTGATGACATAAGTTGCATCTCCTCGTGTTGTTTATTTTGGTTGGCTGACCAAATATTATTTTAGTACGTAGAGATGCAATTTTTAATACAACGGTATAACCATACTGCACCATACGCATAGCGTATGGTTTTTTTATCCAATTAAAATAAAGGCTGAGACACAAAATATTGTCTCAGCCTTAACTATATTCATAATGCACAGTTAATTTGCTAATTTATTTCTTAATACTAATTGTAAAATACCGCCATTACGATAGTAATCAATTTCTACATGTGAGTCGAAACGTGCAACTGCTTCGAAGTCAATAACTTCTCCATTCTCTTTTTCAGCAGTTACTTTTACTAAATCATGTGGTTTTACACTTTCATCGATATCTACTGAAATCGTTTCTGTACCATCTAAGCCTAAACTATCAGCAGATTCGCCATCTTTAAACTGTAAAGGTAACACACCCATCATAACTAAGTTAGAACGGTGAATACGTTCATAACTCTGAGCGATTACAGTTTTAACACCTAGTAAATTTGTACCTTTAGCTGCCCAGTCACGAGAAGAGCCCATTCCGTAATCATTACCAGCTAATACTACTAAACCAGTGCCATCTTCTTTATATTTCATCGCTGCATCATATATAGGCATTTGTTCACCAGTAGGCCAATAAGTTGTGAAACCACCTTCTGTACCTGGTGCTAATTGGTTTTTAATACGAATATTAGCAAAAGTACCACGAACCATTACCTCATGGTTACCACGACGAGAACCATAAGAGTTAAATTGACGAATAGGTACGTCATGATCTAATAAATATTTACCTGCTGGTGTATCTTTACCGATAGCACCTGCTGGAGAAATATGGTCAGTCGTAACTGAATCTCCAAATTTACCCATAATACGTAAATTATTTAATGATTTAATATCATCAGGTTCTTTAGATAAGTTTTGGAAGAATGATGGATTTTGAATATAAGTTGACTCTGGATCGAAATCATATAACGGTTGGTCTGTTACATCGATTTCATTCCACATTTCATTATTATTATAAACAGTTTCATATTCTTCTTTAAACAATTCAGGAGTAACAACACTGTCTACAGTGTCTGCGACTTCTTTAATTGTTGGCCAAATATCTTTCAAGTAGATATCTTCTCCGTTTTTACCTTTACCTAAAGGCTCATTTTGTAAATCAATATCGACTGTACCAGCAAGTGCGTATGCAACTACTAATTGAGGTGATGCTAAATAGTTCGCTTTTACTAATGGATGAATACGTCCTTCAAAGTTACGGTTACCTGATAAAACAGAAGTCACAAGTAAATCTTCTTCAGCAATCGCTTTTTCGATTTCTTCTAATAATGGTCCTGAGTTACCGATACATGTCGTACAACCATAACCTACTAAATTAAATCCTAAGTCATCTAAATATTCTTGCAGACCAGAATCTCTTAAATAACCAGTAACAACTTTAGAACCTGGCGCTAATGATGTTTTAACATATTCAGGTACTTTCAAGCCTTTTTCTACTGCATTCTTAGCTACCAAACCAGCACCTAACATAACATATGGATTTGACGTATTTGTACAAGATGTAATTGCTGCAATAGCAAGGTCACCTGTAGTCATTTGTGTTTTAGATCCATCTTTAAATTCAATTGTTGCTGTTTTATCAAATTCACTCTCATCAAAACCATGACCTTGGTTACCAGCTGGTGCAGTAACAGATTTTTCAAATTCTTCTTTCATATCACTTAAGAAGATTAAATCTTGAGGACGTTTCGGACCTGAAAGTGAAGCTTCAACTGTAGCTAAGTCTAATTCAACAACGTCCGTATAATCTGGTTCATCTTTATCAGCAGTAAAGAACATATTGTTTTCTTCTAAATATGTTTTAACTAATTCAATTTGTTCATCTGAACGACCAGTTAAACGTAAATATTTTAAAGATTCTTCATCTACAGGGAAGAAGCCACAAGTTGCACCATATTCAGGCGCCATATTTGCAATTGTAGCTCTATCTGCTAATGGTAGATGTTCTACACCTGGACCAAAGAACTCAACAAATTTACCAACAACGCCTTTTTTACGTAATTCTTGTGTTACACGTAATGCTAAATCCGTTGCAGTAGCACCTTGAGGTAACGCATTGGATAATCTAACACCAATCACTTCAGGAATTGGGAAGTATGAAGGTTGACCAAGCATACCAGCTTCGGCTTCAATACCACCTACACCCCAACCTAATACACCTAGACCATTAATCATAGTTGTATGTGAGTCAGTACCTACTAAAGTATCTGGAAAAGCAACTGTTTCTCCGTCTACTTCACGTGCGTGAACAACGTTTGCTAAGTACTCTAAGTTAACTTGGTGTACAATACCAGTTGCTGGTGGAACTGCACTATAGTTATCAAATGCTTTAGTAGCCCAATTTAAGAATTGATAACGTTCATAGTTTCTTTCAAATTCTAATTTCATATTTCTTTCTAGTGCGTCTGGATTCGCATAGCTATCTACTTGAACTGAGTGATCGATAACTAAATCTACTGGCACTTCAGGGTTGATTTTGTTTAAGTCTCCCCCAACATCATTCATAGCTTTACGTAATGACGCTAGGTCAACAACTGCAGGTACACCAGTGAAATCTTGTAAAATAACACGAGATGGTTTGAAAGGTACTTCACCTTCTGTACCTTTATTGAATTCTGACAATGCTTTGATGTGCTCTTCAGAAATAACAAATCCATCTTCTTGTCTCAATTCAGATTCTAGTAAAACTCTAATCGAATATGGTAATTTGGATATCTTTGTTAAACCTTGTTCTTCTAAAGTTTTTAAATCATAGTATGTGTATGATTTCCCATTTAGCTCGAATGACTTTTTCGCTTGCTCTTTTAAATTAGAAGCCATATAAATCCCCCTTGAAAATTTTAGTAAATATATGCCGTTAATTAAATTGTATAATTATATGTAACTTAAAACAACTACCTACCATTATAAACCTCTATAATTTAGATTTGAATTTACAATCAGCATGTATAAGCAAAACTTATCGCAAGTGTATCGTGTAATAAGTTATTATTATTAATTGAGAATCATTATCATTAATTTAGAGCAATTAGTATATATACAAAAAACTGAGAGCCTATGTTGGCCCTCAGTTTTTAAGACTATTTTTCAGCGTCTCTTAACGGCGCTCTTCTATTAATTATATCATCTTCAAAATCTTCTTGTTGATATTGTACATAATCTTGTAATCTGTGTTTGTTAGGCGTTAAAGTTAAGCCTAAGAATTTACGTTCCTTATTTGCATCCTTGTAGAAAGAAATCATCATCATTATAACTACAAAGGAGAATGGTAACGCACTAATTATCGCAGCACTTTGAATTGCATTCAACGCATCTGCACCATTTCCTCCACCTGCAAATAGTAATACGAAAGCAATTAATGACTGAGCAATACCCCAAGTCACTTTAACAACATTTGAAGGTTCTAATGAACCAAATGTCGTTTGCATACCTAATACAAATGTTGCAGAGTCAGCAGATGTAATAAAGAATGATGCAATGAGTACTAGTGCTATCAACGACAATATAATTCCAAATGGTATTTCATTAAACACACCAAATAGTTGTGTTTCAGCAGTCATATTAAATAGTTCTGGATTTTTCTTACCAGTTTCAATACCTAATACACCAAATACGCTGAACCATACAAAACTTACTAAAGCAGGTACTAAAAGTACACCAGCAATAAATTCACGTACTGAACGACCTTTAGAAACACGTGCTATAAAGATACCTACGAATGGACTCCAACTTAACCACCAGCCCCAATAGTAAAGTGTCCAGCTAGACATCCATTCACGTTTTTGTGGGTTTTGAGCTGCTGTATCAAAAGTATTAAATAGGAATGAATTTAATAAACTACCTGTTGAACTTGTCATCATATTTAATATCAACACAGTTGGTCCAATAATTAAAACTGCAATCATTAAGACCGCACCCAAGCTAATATTTAAATTACTTAAGTATTGGATACCTCTACTTAAACCTGACCATGCACTCATAATAAATAGAATCGTAACGATCACAATAATGATTGCTTGTACCCAAATAGTATTTGGTACACCAAATAGGTAATTCAAACCACCATTGATTTGTAGTGCACCCATACCTAACGAAACAGCAACACCGACAACTGTTGCAAATACTGCTAACACGTCAATGATCGTTCCGATTGGACCTTCTACTTTATTGCCTAAGATAGGGCGTAACGTTCTTGAGATAAGTCCTGGTTCTCCTTTTCTAAACTGAGCGTAAGCAAGTGCTAATGCAACCACACCATAAATAGACCACGCATGGAATCCCCAATGGAAAAACGTAGAACGTAATGCTTCAGTATATGCTGCAGTAGTTTTAGGTTCCGCATTTGGCGGTGCAGCAAAATCTGCCATAGGTTCAGCAGCACCGTAGAACACAAGTCCTATACCCATACCAGCACTGAATAGCATCGCAAACCAAGATATCGTATTAAACTCTGGTTTATCATTTGGTTTACCGAGCTTTAATTTTCCAATAGGACTAAAAATTAGGAAAATACAGAAGAAAACAATAAACGTTGTAAGAATTAAGTAATACCAACCCAATTTATCTGTAATCCATAGCTTAATTGTGTTAGTAACATTGTCAAATTGTTCTGGAACAATTGCCCCGATTAAAACAACGATACCAACAATAATCGCACTATAAATAAATACTGGGGATATCTTCTTACCGTTTGGTTGATTTTCAGAAGAATTCACAATTAATTACTCCCTTTCATATTCATATTAAATTTTTAAATCTAAATAGAAATTTGCAAAAATAAATTTATTTCTATTTTTTAGTTTAACCACTCATAAGAATAACAAACATCTATGTTAATATCAAATTCACTTTTAAAAAGTATTTTCATAATTTAATAAATATTGTATAATAACATTTATATTAAATATATTTAATTAAGAGAGGTTAATAATATGCTACAAGAATTTAAAGATTTTGCATTGAAAGGGAATGTCTTAGATTTAGCAGTAGCTGTAGTTATGGGTGCAGCTTTCAACAAAATTGTAACAGCTTTGGTTTCATATATTATCATGCCATTAATCGGTTTAATATTCGGTACCGTTGATTTTGCCAAAAGTTGGTCCTTCATGGGTATCAAATATGGCATGTTTGTACAATCGATTATAGACTTTATTATTATTGCATTTGCACTATTTATATTTGTTAAAATTGCAAATACATTGATTAAACAAGAAGAAGAAGAAATTGAAGAAAACACAGTACTATTAACAGAAATTCGTGATTTATTACGTGACAAACAATAAACGTTAACACGAAATATTATTTAGTACGCTCGTATTTTTGTAAGAAATTAGGATAAAATTCCTTAAACTATAATCCCGTAAATGAATTTTCGACATTCATTTACGGGATTATTTTGTTATTTGGACATTCTACCTTTAATTCATAAGACGAGCTAACTTGTTGCTATTTCCTTTTTATAATAAGACTCTTTGTTACAAATGCTTCACTCCTAATTTGTAAATTTAGCATTATTTGTCTAAACTATTCTCAATAAAAAAGGCCTTTGCATATTATTAATAGATGATTAAACTAAACTTATAAACTAAACTTATAACCTAAATCAACATATCATCCATGTATAAACTTCCATTAAGTTTATTTTAAAATGAAATTATTTAAATAAGTATCATCAAATAACCATCATCAATGCCCTTATATACCTATTTCTTTAAGATTAAAAACAGTGAATTACTTTTCATAAAGTAATTCACTGTTTTTATGCTTTTATTGTTTTATAAATTTTGTCTTACTTTGGTATTGTTCTGTCTGCACTTCTAAAATAAGTGGAATACGTTGCTTTAATTCACTAACATGAGAAATAATACCAACCATTCTTCCAGAAGACTTTAAACTAAGTAGTGTATCCAAAGCAGTTTCTAGGGTCTCCTGATCTAAAGTACCAAATCCTTCGTCTATAAACATCGAATCTAATGCAATGCCACCAGATTCTTGTTGCACTACTTCACTCAGACCTAAAGCTAGCGCTAAGGATGCCTGGAAGGTTTCTCCTCCTGATAACGAAGTAATATGTCTTTTCTTATTAGAGTGAGAATCAAATACATCTATTTCTAAGCCACTATACCCTTTTGAAGTTTGTTCCCTTCTAACTAATTGATACCTTTCACCTGTCATCAATGATAAGCGTTGGTTCGCATGCGCAAGTATGCGTTCTAAATAATAAATTAAAACAAAATTTTCTAAAGTTAATTTTTGTTCATTTTTCCCAGATAAAACTTCTGCTAATTGAAAAACTTCTTGTTGTTCTTGTAATTCTTTTTCTAAATACTTTATAACAGCATAAATATTATCAATTTTCTTGTTGTTAAACTCAAGTTTATAATTATGTTCACTTAACACCGCTTTAGCATGGTCTAGTTGTATTTTTTTCTGTTCATAATCTTTTTTTAATTGATTAATATCACGTAATTCTTGGTCGTTAATTTCTGTTTCCAGCTGTTTGATGATAATCTCAAATTGTTGTTTCTCTTGATTAAATTTGTTGATTTCCGCTTCTATTTTCGTTTTATTAGGAATTTCATTAATCGTGTGTTCAACATCTTTTAATGATGTAAAACCAATTCTATTCATTTCATTGTTGATTTTATGGTCCGCTTCTTTAATATCTTTTTGCAAACTCTCTTCAGTATTGTCAAGATGTGCTTTGTTATTCATTTCTAGTGACAATGCGTTTTTAGATTCTTGAAGTTGCTGTACTAACCATTCATATTGCTTTTGATAATCATTCACTTTCACTAATGAATTGTCATAAGCAGTAATAAATTTATCCACGTCTGTATATTGTGTTGTATTTTCAAAATCATTTATCATCAATGTATTTTCATCTAATTTGAATTGTTGCGTTTTTAAATCCAATTCTAACTCATGTGATTTCTGCCTTAGATTAAAAATTTTCTCTTGAAGGTTTCTAATTACTTCATTTTCCTCTTCTAGCAATCTTTTTTCTTTTAATAAGTTATCTTTAGTTAATTCTAGCTCAGTATAATTTGTTTTTTCTAAATCATCTAAGTTAAATCTATGTAACTGTTCTGAAATGTGATGCCACTCACTTTCATATTTAATTTTTTGCTCTTTTAATTTTAGACGTTGTTGTTCTATATGATCAAGCTGACTATGTCTTTTGGTAAGTTCATCAAAATCTATATGATGTTCAATTTCATGAATTTCATTGCCACAAAGTGGGCAAGTATCACCTATAGCTAGCACTGATTGTAACTTAGATATCATATCTTGTTTATTATTTAAATCTATATTAGTTTTATCGATTGCTTCATATTTAGCGTCTAATGCACGCATTTCAGAATTAATATGTTCAGTTTGGTTTGTTATGTTAGTTTGTCGCTTTTGCAAGTCTTGATATTCGTTTTTATTCAACTCATTTTGTTTGTTAACCTTAATTTCATAATCCAACTGATGTATTTTTTCATTAAGTTGTTCATTTCTTTTATAATCTGGTTCTCTGTCATTTAATTTTTCAATATATTGATTAAGTAGTTGTTTTTGTTGCTCATACGTTGATTTTAACTCGGCATATGTGTAATTTAAATTTTCTCTTTGTTGATATATATCTTTATACTTATCAAATTTATTGTAAAATATTTTAGAATTTTCTATAAATGATTTCGATTTCTCTATTGTTTCAGATAGTTTCTGATGTTTTTCAAATTGTTTCTCGTAGTCTTCTAATTGTCTTTGTAAATTTGAAATGACTGCTTTTGTTTCTGTTTTATCTTTTTTTATCTCTTCGTGCTTTTTTAAAAGTTTCTCTTTTGAATCAAGTAAATTAGAAAGTGGTCTTACCTCAGTGATCTCATTTAATAGTTTTATTTGATTTTTTATATGATTTTCATTGGATAACAAAGCTTCTTGCTTTTGTTTATTTTGTTCAAGACTTGTCATAGCATCTTGAAGTTTCAAATTACGATTTAATAAATTTTCAGCTTGCTCAAATTTTTCAATACTTCTTTTTTCAGCTGCTAATAAATCATTTTGAATAGATTCACCTATGCTTTTGAATTGTGGTATTAATGCTTTAATTTTATCAGTTTGTCTTGAACTAACTTCTTTATATTCTTTTAACACGGTATCATCAAAAGTATCCAAATCCATCCAATCCGTTTCAAGTGTATGATATCGCTTTTCAATATTCGCCCTTACCTCTTTAACATCATCATTTAACAATTTTTGTATTTCTTCAAATCTTTGACTATTAAACAATGTTCTTAGTATTTCTTGTTTTTCTATACTTTTAGATAATAAGAAACGTTTAAATTCACCCTGAGGAAGGATAAATAATTGTCTAAACTGTTCCGAATTAACTCCAAGTAACGTTCTAATAAATTGATTTCCAGCATTCACTTTACTTTCACGTAATTCATATGTATCTTCAAGTTGATAAATTGAAAGTTGACCAAGTGTTTTATTTTTATTGCCTTCTTTTACAAATGCACCTTGTCGATTAATTTTATAAATACAATCTCTCAATTCAAACTCGAACTCAACGACCATTGGTGATTTACCATCTGCAAAGTGACTACGTAAATCCCCTTCGTTTCTATCTTTTGTCGATGCTTCACCAAATAAAGCGAACACAATAGCATCAAATATCATCGTTTTCCCTGATCCCGTTTTTCCGCTAATTAAAAACAATTGATCATTATTTATTTGTTGAAAATCAATTGTTTCGTCTAAAAATGGGCCGAAATTAGTTAA
>NZ_PPRL01000091.1:12500-21580 GCF_002902235.1 Staphylococcus ureilyticus | reverse complement strand
GTTAAAGGTCTCATTTAGTCTGATCTCCTTCAAGTAGATGATTTAAAACTTTACCAATTTTATTATTTTGAATGCTCGTTAATGTTTCATCCGTCATATTTTCAAAAAATTTATTAATAATTGTTTTATCATCTAATTTTTGTATTTCTATATTTTCATGATGTAACGGGGTATTAAATTCAAACGAACTATTGGTAAGTGACAACGTGTTTGGATAAATTTGTTTCAAATGCATCATAGGATCACTAACATGTGACATGTGTTTAAGCTTAAAATGTAAATAATTGTTTTTATCTTTTATGTCTAATTTTTCTTGGATAGCATCTTCATAGTCTCCTTCAATGACTTCTAATTGCCTTAAAGGTGTTAATGGTTTAAATTTATTTTTTAATTTATGATCTATCACTTCAATTACCCTATAACCTTTAGGTTGTGTAGCTTCTGAAAAAGAATATTGTAATAAAGAACCACTATAATGAATAACATTCGAATTTATACTAAATGGATGATGTAAATGGCCTAACAATACTGCATCAAATTGCTGGAATGAATTTTCTGCAACTGATTCAACAGTGCCAATTGTCAATGCTCTTTCAGATTCGCTGCGAATACCTCCTTGGACTGTGAGATGACCTACCAACATATTCACTTTATTTTCATTTATATTCTGCGTTATAAATTCTATTGATTTATTCACGGCTTGTTGATGCGTTTCAATCGTTTTATCATTAAAAAAATAACTTGTTTCATTCACAGTAGAAAATGGTAATGTATAAAAATCAATATTTCCAATCGAAATAGGATAACACATATCTTCTAATGAGGTTCTAATATAAAGTTGAGATTTTTCAAACCACTTTGAGCCATAATTTAACCGTTCTTTACTGTCGTGATTTCCACTTATAATCACTAAAGGTATGTTCATTTCTAAATTTAACGTATTAATTGTATTTTCTAATAACTGAATTGCTGCTTTGTTCGGATAACTTGTATCGTATAAATCACCTGCTATTACGATTACGTCTGGTTTTTCGTCGTTCATTTTATCTATAAATTGGTTTAATATATGTGATTGGTCTTCCAGTAAAGATTTTCCATTCAAAATCCTACCTAAATGCCAATCAGCTGTATGTATAATTTTCATTCTATCACTCCTAATAGAACATCCGTTCGATTTTATGATATAACACTCCAACTTAATACTCAAGTAATTTCTCAAAATATAAAACAGGCTACTTAAATTCCGTGATTTTTAAGGAAATTTAGTAGCCTTTTGTATCAAGCATATTCAATTACACTAGTATTATTACATATTTCGCTTATTTAATTAATGTTTTCTTAACTTTTTTATATTGATATAACATAGCCAACCTCCAAGGTACAATCATACAAAATGCTAGTAAGAAAAACATGCCAGCAATTTCACCTGGATCTATTTTATTACTAATAAATATTTTTATAATCGTTCTAATCAACAATAGCGAAATTAAAATAATAGGAAAAGCTTTAGAACGCTTCATATATATTTCACTACCGTATGTCTCAAAACGAGACGTCCAAATCAATATCGTTGAGAAAAGCACGCCTAATATAATGCATTCTATCATTTCCATACCTGTTAACCTGAAATAAGGAACAACATACATTAATGCACCTGTTGCCATAAAAAACGGCGGTAAAATAATTTTCTTTTCATTTACTGGATATTGTTGCGCCTTCATTCTTACAACGATTACCCCAATACCCATTAAAAAAGCTACAACTATAGAAAAAACTAAATATAACATGCTTACACCTTCTTTATGTTACTGGCTAAATCTCCACCTAAAATAGTATATCATTTTACTATTTAACATTCAGTAATTTTAATATGTTTCATTTGATCTGTATAACATGTTATTTAGCCTTATTTGTAGATTTCAAAATTCAATTATGTATATATCAAATGATTAATGTCAACGTCGGGAGGTATTGATAGAAAATTACTCAAAATAAAATAAGCCTTGTTTCAGACTTATCTTATTCATTGCTATTTAAATAGCGCGTGTTGTATCACAAGCTGACAATGCATTTTCTAAAGTATATCTAAGATAATTCATATCATGCATTTGCATCGCATTGTGATATTCTTTGAAAGCTTCATCAGTAGAAAAGTTAATATGCATATTTGCTAGTCGATCTAAAACTTCTTTATCTTCCATGTCATAAGCACTCTTCACTTATTAATACCTCCCTTATATATACAAATTATAACAAATATGATTTTACAATCAAATATTTACTGAATATTTAAAAAATAAATTACATTCACTATCACTTTAATTATTTTAATGCCCATTTAAAAAAACTTAATCCATCTATAAAATTTCGAATCATTATAGTATGGTTTGCAAATAGCAAAATTAAGCACCATCACATTTATATGACCGAACCTAGATTATATTCTCATTTTTTAAATATAATAGGTATTTGTTCAAACCAAAAAAGCTGACGATTTACTAGTAGGTAGTAATCATCAGCCTTCACAAGACGTTATTTCTTCTTCTTGAATGCGTCGTCTTGATTTTTATTCATCATTGTCATCATTTGATTTATTTTCTTTTGAGATGGTTTTTGACCCATCTGCATCATCATCATTCGTAGCATTTCTTCATTAATTGGCGGGTTCTTTTTCAAATAATCCATCATATATTTTCTCGCAAGGAAAAATCCACCGACTAATCCTAGAATAAGTGCTAACACGATTAATAAAATTGCTAACCAAGTTGCCATTGTTTCACCCACTTTCCTATCCTAATGCATTTTACTAAAATAAGCACTCCTTTTCAAGAGTGACTCAATTCATTTATATTTCCAACCTTATGTATTATATCAATTATAATTTCAGTTTGTAAATATAATCCAATTTTTTATTTATAAATAAAAATTGGTATGAGAACAATTGCTCTCATACCAAAATATTAGCTATCTTTTATACAAATGATTAGAACGATTGAATTTGATTTAGGACGTTTTCTTTAGTGAAACCATATTTTTCAACTACTAAATCACCAGGCGCACTTGCACCAAATCCATCAATACCAATAACTTTACCTTCAGTACCTACATATTTATGCCAACCTAATGATGATGCCATTTCTATAGCTACACGTTTTGTAATTGAAGATGGTAATATTGATGCTTTATATTCATCTGATTGTTGATCAAATGCATGCCAGTTAGGCATTGATACAACACGTACACCTTTACCTTGTCCTTCTAAATCTTTAGCAGCTTCAATAGCTAAATTAACTTCTGAACCTGTAGCTAATAATAAGAACTCTGGATCTTTATCTGATTCAAACACCACATAAGCACCTTTACGTACACCTTCTTCAACAGTTTCTTTAGGTAAATCCATTGTTGTTAGGTTTTGACGCGTTAGTACTAAAGATGTAGGCGTACTTTCTGATTCCATCGCTACTTCCCAAGCTACACGTGTTTCATTACCGTCTGCTGGACGAATAACATTCATGTTTGGAATTGCACGTAAACCAGCTAATTGTTCGATAGGTTCATGTGTAGGACCATCTTCACCAACAGCAATTGAATCATGCGTAAAAATAAACGTTGAATTTAATCCCATGATTGCTGATAAACGAAGTGCTGGTTTTAAATAGTCACTAAAGACGAAGAAAGTTGCTCCATATGGGTGTAAACCACCATGAGCTGCCATACCATTCACTGCAGCACCCATTGCAAATTCACGTACACCAAACCAGATATTTTTACCTTCAGGTGTATCTTTATCAAAATCAACCGCATCTTTAACGTTTGATTTATTTGAACCTGCTAAGTCAGCTGAGCCACCAAAGAATGAAGGCACTGTTTTACTAAGTGCTTGAATGACTTCACCAGAATCTGCACGTGAAGCACCACTATGTCCTGCTTCAAATTCTGGCAATTCATCAGAGTAGTTCGTTGGTAATTCACCACTGATTGCTAACTTAAATGATTCTGCTAATTCTGGATATTTTTCATTGTATGTTTCAACAAGTTTATTCCAGCTTTCTTCTTTTTCATTAGCACGTTTCAACATTGTTTGTTGGAAAATTTCATATACTTCATCAGGTACGTTAAAGCGTTTTTCAGGATCCAAACCATAGTTTTCTAATGCTAATTTTCTTTCTTCTTCACCTAATGGAGCTCCGTGTACACCATGAGAAGCTTGTTTGTTTGGTGCGCCGTAACCTATGATTGTTTTTACTTCGATAATTGTTGGTACATCAGAAGCTTTAGCTTCTTTAATAGCATTATCGATAGCATTTATATCATTACCATCTTTAACTAAAATATGTTCCCAACCATATGATTCAAAGCGTGTTTTAACATCTTCAGAAAATGCTTTGTTTAAATCACCGTCTAAAGAAATATCATTTGAATCATATAACACGATAAGCTTATCTAATTGGTTATGACCAGCTAATGATGCAGCTTCATGCGAAATACCTTCCATTAAATCCCCATCAGAAGCTATCACATAAGTATGGTGGTCTACTACGTTAGCGTCTTCTTTATTAAACTTACCAGCAAGATGTTTTTCAGCCATCGCCATACCTACAGACATAGCAAAACCTTGTCCTAATGGTCCAGTTGTTACTTCAACACCATCTGTATGTCTAAACTCTGGATGACCTGGAGTTTTTGAACCCCATTGTCTAAATTGTTTTAATTCATCCAATTCTAAACTACCTGAAACATGTAATAAACTATAAAGCAACGCAGAACCATGCCCTGCAGATAATACAAAACGATCTCTATCAAAGAAATCTTTTGATTGGGGGTTGAAATTTAAGTGGCGTGTCCATAAAGTATATGCCATTGGAGCAGCTCCCATTGGTAATCCAGGGTGACCTGAGTTTGCTTGCTCAACAGCATCGATACTTAAAGCTCTTATCGTATCTATTGCTAATTGATCTTTTTCTTTATTCATCTAAATGACTTCCTTTCTTATAGCAAGTTTCAGTACTATTATACCTTATTTAGTATTTATTTAACAAAAAATTGATTTAGTTATTATCTTTTTTATTTTTAGAATCTAATATTTTTTTCACCTTTTCAGGTGTTACATCATTGCCCTCGGGATCAATAACTCTTGTACTTTCAATTTGTTTTTTAAAGCTTTTTCGGAAAGAATCTAAATATGCCTTCCTTAATTTCGATTGCTCTTTTGATTCAGATTCAGTTAACCCTTGTTCTTTTTTCTTTTTTGCTAACTCATTTATACGCTTAATATCTACGGCATCATTTTTCGCCATAATAAACCTCCGTAATTCATAATATAGAAAATATAACAAAAAAATAAGCGAAACTAAATAGTTACGCTTATTTTATCAATTTCCTAAGCAAATTCACTTTCACAATAAAAGTAGCTTAATATTTTATTTGGCTTTAGCTAAAAATTGATTAAGTGTCCGTTCGCTTTTTTCATCTGAGTTCATTTGATACTGTTCGTCTTTTGTAGAAACATTTGTCATTTGATGATCTGTCATTTCGTACGTCTGTTCTGATTCGGTATTATAATAAGCAGTCAATATGAATACAGTACATAAAACCATTGTAGCTAACAATACTGCAATATAAGGTTTGATTTGATATATATATAGTTTAAACATATAAGTCACTCCTAGGAACGTTTGTTTGTAGCTATACTTTATCAGAACATCTGTTCTCTGTCAATATGAAAACGAACAAACGTTTGTAAACGTTAATAATACATGCTATAATAAAAATAAATTAACGTAGGGAGTGCCTATTATGAGAGAATTAACTAAGCGACAAAATGAAATTTTTGAATATATTAAGCATACTGTTCATTCAAAGGGTTATCCGCCAAGTGTTCGAGAGATTGGTGAAGCTGTTGGTTTAGCATCAAGTTCAACTGTGCATGGACATCTTTCTAGATTAGAAGAAAAGGGTTATATAAAAAGAGATCCAACTAAACCACGTGCAATCGAAATCGTTACCGAACAATTAGGTGAAACTGTAAATATGGAATCCACAATCCACGTGCCAGTCATCGGTAAAGTAACAGCAGGTATACCTATCACTGCTGTCGAAAATGTTGAAGAGTATTTTCCGTTACCTGAGCATTTTACATCTACACATAACAGTGATATTTTCATCTTAAATGTTGTTGGTGATAGCATGATTGAAGCTGGAATATTGGATGGAGATAAAGTTATCGTAAGAAGCCAAACGATTGCTGAAAATGGTGATATTATTGTAGCCATGACAGAAGAGAATGAAGCTACAGTCAAACGTTTTTACAAAGAAAAAACACGTTACCGTTTACAGCCGGAAAACAGTACAATGTCGCCAATCTATTTAGATCAAGTTGCTGTGTTGGGTAAAGTTGTCGGCCTATTTAGAGAAATTTAATTTTATAGATAAAGACACTCTCCATAAATAAGAGGCTACGCTTAGAGCGTAGCCTCTTATTTATTATCATTTTTTTCTAAAACATCTTTTACTTTTTCTAGTATATCTTCTGTTTGATCTTTTTTATTTGTTGTCATAATACCTCATCCTCACAGAATACAGATACCCTTTTCAACAATGTATAAACACTATCCCGTATAATTTTCAGTCCAATAAGGTTGTTTGTGTTCATTAAAATCAACACCGACACCTAACGTACTAAATTCATCTTTAAGGATATTTTTTCTATGGCCTAAAGAGTTCATTAATCCTTGATGAGCATAAATACTACTTGGTTGACCATAAGCTAAATTCTCGCCAGCTGCATTAAAATCATGGCCATCTTGTTCTAATCTATCAAATGGTGAATCACCAGATTGATTATTATGGTCAAAATAATTATTCTCAGCCATATCAGTGCTGTGTTTACGTGCTGTATCAGAGATAGCCGTCGAATAATCTAACGTATTTAACCCATGCTGTACTCTTTCAGCATTGACCAAATCAAGGTTTTGCAGTTCAAAACCTTTTGCTAAATTACGCGATGGTGTTGCATATTGATTTTGAAGTCTATTCTCCATTTTTTCACTTACTAATAGTAGCGCAGTAAGATTATTGTCATTATGTTTGTCATAAAAAGCAGTCGTGTAAATGTTGTCTTTTTTAAAATTGTCAAATTCATTATCGCGAACGTCTATATTTAAATGACCTTTGCGTTTTGCAGTTATCGGATCACCTAATCGTTCTCTAACTATATCTTTAGGAGTGTTGTATTTGATTTTAGATTTTGAAGAAATAACATTTTGATTACTGTATAGTCCGTTCACTTTACCTTTAATATAACTTACCATAATAAAACGCTTATAATTCTCCGAATAGTAAGTATACCATTGCGTACCATATTCATTTGAAGTAACACGTTTTGCCCTACCTAGTTTTGTTTCAACTTCATCTTTTGACATATTCATTTGAATGTTATTCAAAGCAAATTCTTGCTCATCAGGTACTTTTAAAGCATTTTCAGTTTGTGACTGTTCAGAAGAAGACCAACTATCTACTTTTGCTTTAAATTGTTGCTGTAAATTTTCTAAAGGTGTAAATGCTTTGATTGGAGTAATTAAAACTATACAAAGAAATACAATTACATATAATAAAAATCGTTTAATTTTTTACACCCACTAGTTTATTAGTCTCTATCTCCATTAAAGATTGAGTTTCTTACTATAACATAATCCACTTTAGTCAATGAATTTAAATCATTGCCACCTGCATATGAAATAGAACTTTGTAAATCTTGTTGCATTTCAATTAATGTGTCTTTCAATAAACCTTTATGCTCAACAAACATTTTTTTGCCTTCAACATTTTTGTGTTCACCTTTTTGGAATTCAGACGCACTACCAAAATATTCTTTATACATTTTTCCATCTAATTCAACGGTTTCACCAGGTGATTCTTCATGTGCAGCAAACAGTGATCCTACCATAACCATTGATGCACCAAAACGAATTGATTTAGCAATATCACCGTGTGTTCTGATTCCTCCGTCAGCTATTATTGGTTTTCGTGCAGCTTTACTACAATGGTTCAACGCGGCTAATTGCCAACCACCTGTGCCAAAACCTGTCTTAATTTTTGTAATACAAACACGACCTGGTCCAATACCAACCTTAGTTGCGTCTGCACCAGCATTTTCCAGTTCACGTACGCCTTCCGGAGTACCAACGTTACCAGCGATAACAAATGCTTCAGGTATGTGCTTTTTAATATGTTTAATCATATTAATGACAGCATCTGAATGACCATGAGCGATATCAATTGTTATATATTCAGGAATCACATTCTCATGTGCTAATTTTTCAACAAAATCAAATTCACGCTCTTTGATACCAACTGAGATTGAAGCAAATAACCCTTTATCATGCATTTTCTTAACAAATGGTATACGCGCTTCTTCATCAAATCTATGCATAATATAGAAGTAATCATTTTCAGCGAACCATTCTGCTAACGTCTCATTCATTACTGTTTGCATGTTTGCAGGTACCACTGGCAATTTAAATGATTTTGGTCCAAATTTCACAGTAGTATCACATTCTGAACGACTATTTACAATACATTTATTTGGAATAAGCTGTATATCTTCGTAATCAAATATCTTCATAATTAAATAAACCCCTAACATTTATTAATAAAATAGTATTTAAAGGTAAGATTTTCAAATGAAATTCATAACTATAACTGAAAATACTTATACATACGATAGTTATTTCCGAACAATGACATTTAATTTATCTTTACCAATAGTTAATATACATGCTTTTACCTTAAATGTAAATGAACTAAAGTCTGAAATTACCAACTTGATTTTTTTACGCCTGGTATTTGACCTTTATGCGCATGTTCTCTAAATGCAATACGTGACATTTCAAACTTTCTGAGCACCCCTCTTGGACGGCCAGTTACTTTGCATCTGCGTGTCAGTCTTGTCGGTGAAGCATCTCTAGGTAATTTGCGTAATGCTTCATAATCTCCTTGCTCTTTCAATGCTTTTCTCAATTCGTAATATTGTGCTACTAAGCGTTCTCTCTTTTGTTCCTTAGCAATTTTGGATTTTTTAG
>NZ_PPRL01000091.1:0-12490 GCF_002902235.1 Staphylococcus ureilyticus | reverse complement strand
AATAATTACGTTTTGTATGATAACACATTCTACTCATTTATCAAACTAAAATAATTAAATGATTAAAATCCAAATAATGATTATCAATTTAAAATATAATTAACTATACACTTTTCAAAATTAAATCTTATTGAAATTAATAATAGAATATGGTAATATTTTAAAACGTAATGATTCCTGTTAAGAAAGAGGTGTTAACTTTGCGCGTAAATATAACATTAGCTTGTACTGAATGTGGTGATCGTAATTATATTAGCACTAAAAACAAGCGTAATAATCCAGAACGAATTGAACTTAAAAAATTCTGTCCACGATTAAATAAATACACTTTACATCGTGAAACAAAATAATTCTGTGCTTTCATTATCTTTTTAATACGACACTTCAAGCTATTTGTCTGGGGTAAGACATCTCGGACTTAGCGTAAACGTCAATTCTATTTCATTACAATAGAATTGACGTTTTTTTATTATATAGTCATTTTTTAAGTTTCAATATTCATTGAAAAAATGGTGATTTAAAAACTTTAGATACACAAATTTACTATCGCTTATTACAAATTATAATTTATTTACCAAATTTAATAGTTATTTAACAATAAAGTGTTTAATTAACACTTTTAAATAAGTTAAGCGTCTATTGATCATGGTCCCCAAGCCTTATAATGAGATCGTATATTAAAATATATGGAGGCGTTTTATATGGAAAATCGTCATATTACTGAAAATCAAAAAAAGCACATAATCAATTCAATAACGGAGAAAACAAAAGATAAAAGCGTATGTAACTGTGAACATCCAAATATTGAAATATTAGATGGACATTATTTTCTACCATTGTTAACAGCTTCTTTAGGAAATGATCCAACACCTATGATAACTTTATTGTGTAATAATTGTGGGAAAATGCATTTCTATTCACAAAACTTCTTAGGTATAAAAACACGGTAAAGATTTTTAATAACTGTGTTATAAAATTAGGTATCATTCAGTCGAACATTATGTTGTTAGCGTTAATTAAACAATTCTTTAATAGCTTACAATTCTCCAACTTTGTAAGCTATTTTTATAAATGGAACAACTTAAAAACTAAACCATACTTAATACTTCAGCACGAAATATAAAAACGGATGATTTTTTACAATATAAAGTAAAAAATCATCCGTTTAATATCATATACGCATTACAGATAACTCAAATATTTAGAATAAATGAGCTGTTTTCATATCATTCTATACGCGAATGAAACATGGTTATGCGTGTATAACAAAATACACTTATTAATCTGCAATTTCTAGGTCTACATCATTAATGTCAATGCCTAGTGCTCTCGCAACACCTTTACCATACTCGCTATCCGCTTTATAGCAGTGACGAATATGACGATGTTGTACCTCTAAAGTAGTACCTTGCATTTCATTGGCTGTATTTTCAAAAATACGTTCTTGTTGTTCTTTTGATTGTAATCTGAATAAACGACCTGGTTGTTCGAAGTAGTTATCATCGTCTTCTCTGAAATCATATTCATAAGCTTCTCCTTCAACTTTAAGCCCAGGTTTTTTAAATTCAGGTTGATCTTCAAATGAGCCATCACTATTTGGATAGTAGTGTGTACCGCCACCTTGATTATTATCAAGAATTCTCATTTGACCATCACGACTGAATGGGCAAATATTTTCAATGCCTACACCTTTAGGTTGGTTAACTGGGATTTGCCAATGGTTCACACCTAATCTATAACGTTGCGCATCACCGTATGAGAATAATCTACCTTGTAACATTCTGTCTGGAGAGAAATCTATACCAGGTACAATATTTGTTGGTGCAAAAGCAGCCTGTTCAACATCTTGGAAATAGTTATCTGGATTACGGTTAAGTTCCCATTCCCCAACTTCAATAAGTGGGTAATCGCCTTTATACCAAACTTTAGTTAAATCAAATGGATTATCTTTATGATTTCTAGCTTGTTCTTCTGTCATTACTTGTATATATAATTTCCATTTTGGATAATCTTTATTCTCAATTGCTTCAAATAAATCACGTTGTGATGATTCTCTATCATGAGCAATGATATTAGCAGCTTCATCAGGTTGTAAGTTTTCAATACCTTGTTGTGTTCTGTGATGGAATTTTACCCATACACGTTCGCCTTTGTCGTTATACATTGAGTACGTGTGTGAACCAAAGCCGTGCATATGTCTAAAGCCTTTAGGAATACCACGGTCTGACATTAAGATTGTGACTTGGTGCAATGCTTCAGGCAATGATGTCCAGAAATCCCAGTTGTTTTGTGCGCTTCTCATATTTGTTCTTGGGTCACGTTTTACAGCGTGGTTTAGACTTGCAAATAATTTTGGATCTCTAAAGAAGAATACTGGTGTGTTGTTTCCTACTAAATCCCAGTTTCCTTCATCTGTATAAAATTTCAACGCAAATCCACGGATATCACGTTCAGCATCAGCCGCACCTCTTTCACCTGCTACAGTTGAAAAACGTGCAAACATTTCCGTCTGTTTACCAACTTCAGAAAAAATGCTTGCTGATGTATATTGTGTAATATCATTTGTAACTGTAAATGTACCAAATGCACCTGAACCTTTTGCATGCATACGTCTTTCAGGTATAACTTCTCTATCAAAATGAGCCATTTGCTCTAAAAAGTACCAATCTTGCATTAATAATGGACCTCTAGGGCCTGCTGTCATACTATTTTCTCTATCTGAAACTGGTGCGCCAAATAAGCTCGTCAATTTTTTCTTGTTACTCATAATATTTCCCCCGCTTTTTCTTATTAATAATAATTATTACCTAGTACTTATTTTAATCTATAATATTTGTAAAAGCAACTCACAATACATGTATAAAATAACAATTTTCAAAATATTTGAACATTTTATGGCTTTAAAGTCATAAAAAGCATTGCTCTTAAATCATAAAACCATTAAAATGAAGAATATATTTAAAATTCAATAGACTATAGGAGACTGTATTATGGCACAAAACAATATGAATCGTGGTCTAAATTCAAGACACATTTCTATGATAGCAATTGGCGGTGCAATTGGCACAGGCTTGTTTGTAGCTACTGGAAGTGTAATATCACAAGCTGGACCAGGTGGTGCAATATTAGCTTACTTGATTATTGGTGTAATGTTATATTTCTTAATGTCTTCAATTGGTGAACTTGCTACCTTTTACCCTGTATCTGGTTCTTTTAGTTCTTATTCAACCCGTTTTGTTGATAGTTCCCTAGGCTTCACCATGGGGTGGCTATATTGGGCAATTTGGCTATTAGTTACAAGTGTTGATATTATTATTTCTTCAAGTGTAATTTATTATTGGGATTTCTTCCAATTTTTCAGCCCAGTTACTTGGAGTATTATCTTCCTTGCTATACTTTTCTTACTTAATATTTTCTCTGTAAAAGCTTTTGGTGAAACAGAGTTTTGGTTATCTCTTATCAAAGTTGCAACAATAATTATTTTCATCGTTATTGGTGTATTAACGATTATTGGTATCTTAGGTGGAAAGACATATGGTTTAGGTAACTACGTAACAGGAGAAGCTCCTTTTGTAGGAGGTATCTCTGGCTTCCTTGGTGTTTTACTTGTCGCTGGATTCTCTGTCGGCGGTACTGAAGTCGTAGCCGTAACAGCTGGAGAATCTTCAAATCCAAGTCAATCCATGCCAAAAGCAATTAAACAAGTATTTTGGAGAATATTATTGTTCTATGTTTTATCAATCGCCGTTATTTCAGCAATCATTCCTTACACAGATCCATTGTTATTAAACAAAAGTGAATCTGTCTCACAGAGTCCTTTTACAATCGTTTTTGATCGTGTAGGTATTGCATTTGCTGCATCTGTTATTAATGCTGTTATTTTAACTTCATTATTATCTGCTGCAAATTCAGGTATTTATACTACAAGTAGAATGTTGTTCTCAATGGCTGAAGATAAACAAGCACCTAGATTTTTGAGTAAATTAAATAAAACTACTAAGTTACCTTTGGTATCATTGTTCGTAACTTTTATGATCGTTTTAATAATAATTATAATCGCTCAGTTTAAATCAGATATCGTCTTTTCATTATTAAATATTATTGGTTCTTTAGTCATCGTTGTTTGGGCTTCTAGTATCGTAGCACAAATCCGACTGCGGTCTGCGATAAAAAAACAAAACAAGAACCCTGATGAAGTACTACCTTATAAAGCTCCCTTTTATCCTTTAGGGCCAATCATAGTTATCATTGCGTTATTATTCTTATTCATAGGTAATTCAATTGGTGCAATTTTAGCAGGCGACATAAGTGTCTTAATTAGAAACCTATCGCCAATGATCATTTTAGCCATCATATATTTTGTCCATAAATTATTGCGACAAACTAAAATTGTTAAACTCGAAGATATTGATTTAAAAGAACATGATTATAATTAATGAACTGCACTGCAACAGTATTTTAAGATACTTTTTGCAGTGCTTTTTTAATATTAAAAACCTTACAGTTATTTATTACCTACCTATTCTAAAATAAACCTTTATCATGAGATTTTATAATAATTAAAAACATATCATATTTTCAGATAGTCAAAATTAGGGTATAATGAAGTTAATAATTTAATGACTTAGAGGTGGAAATTATGATTGGACAAACAAACCTATTTGACGATATTTTAGAAACTGATGAACGTTTCGTTATTGTTGTACAATCACTTGAAGAAAGACATGATCAACTAATCAAACGCACATTAAGAGAGTACCCAAGTTTAGATCACTCACAAATGGAAAGTCTTTTTAGCCATCTTAAAGAACTATTTTCAGAAGAAGCATTTGAAGACAATCAATCAGCGTTTTCAATTACGGTTTATACCAATTTAAATTATGCAGCAGATAATGTCTATGCGCATGTTAAAAGACATCGAGGTAAAAATGAATGGACACATACTGCAAAATAAGTACTTACTTAAGATGAGTCTGAGATATAAAATTCTTGGACAAATGTGACGTATTTTAGTGAAACGCTTGAGGGAACAGGACAAGCTGAAGACTACAGGTTAAAGCTATCATTCAAAAGGCGAGTCAATAATAGGAAGTATTAAATAAATGAAGCACTCAGATGATATAATTCAATTCATCTGAGTGCTATTTTTAGATTTGTGCCCCACTTTCATCTATATTCAGAATGAGGTTTTTGAATAAGACTATCAATCAATGACACAATACAACATTTTAATTGAGTAAAGATTTTAGAGTATGTGGAATACCATCATTATCATTTGTTAAAGTAACTTCATCAGCAACAGCTTTGACATCATCATTTGCATTACCCATAGCAACAGCTTTACCAACTACTTTTAACATCGATATATCATTCGAACTATCACCAAAACCAATAACTTGAGATAAGTTTATATCTAATTTTTGACACAACTCGGTAATCGCATTTCCTTTTGATACGCCCTGAGCCATAAATTCTAAGAAAAACGGTTTACTTGTAGTAACATCGATATTTTCATTAAAATGACCCTCTAAATTATTTCTAATACTTGTAATATTTGGAACATAATCAATGCCCATAACTTTAGGTACATCTTGTTGAATATATGCTTTTAAATCATCTACCTGTTTCATTGGCAAGCCTGTGAGTTCTGATTCAATGTTCATATATTCATGCTCACCCTCATAGACGATATAACTATCTTGATAAGTTAAAACAAACAAGCTATGTGCTCTACAAAAATCAACAATGCTATCAAAATCAGATTTTGATACAGTACGACTCACTTCCACTTTTTCATCAGAAACGTTAACCGTTTTTCCACCATTATAACTTATGACATAACTTTTATATTGGTCTAATTTCAAATGTTTTGCTGTAGGCATCATACCATCTGTTGGTCGACCTGATGCAAGTACAACTTTATAACCTTGCGCTTGGATATTCATTAAATACTTGGCTGTTTCAGCGCTAACTTCGTTATCCGAGGTCATTAATGTATCATCCATATCCATCACTATTAATTTATATCCCATCTTATAATCTCCTTTCAACATCTACAAGACTATATTATAACAAATAAATCAAACTAATATACTACTTCAGATTCAACACCCGTGATATTGACTGTAACGAGTTCTGATCGACAATTCGTAAATTCACGTTTCAATTCTCTTACTAATTCGCCGCTTCGTTCAGGTGCAATCAAGGTTAATACAGTTGGGCCTGCACCACTAATAACAGTAGCATAAGATTTATATTGTTTTGCAATCTGTTTAATCGTTTGAAATTCTGGGATTAGATGTTGGCGATATGGTTCATGAAAACCATCTTGTTCCATCATTTTGCCTGCCAATTCATAATTCTGTTGTATTAAAGCACTAATCATCGTATTACTGATTGCACTATTTCTAACAGCGTTTTTATGCGAGAATGTTTCCGGCAAGACATTCCTTGAAAGCGTTGTACTCAATTCATTTGATGGTATTGTAATGATAATATCAGCTTTTGGTGGGTCAATATATGATACATCCGTCACTTTTGTTTCAGGATCATAATATCCTAAGACAAGCCCACCATAAATCGTGGGTGCCACATTATCAGGATGTCCTTCAAATTCAGTTGCCAACTGCAATAATTCATATTTAGAAAGCTCTATATCACCAAAATAATTCGCTATGTATAATCCACCTACGAGTGCAGAAGCAGAGGAACCTAAGCCTCTTGCTAACGGGATTTCACTTCTCATTTCAATAGATAGGGACGGTAAAGTCACATCATATTTATTGGCTACTTGCTGTGCAATTTGATAAATATAGTGTGTTTCATCTGTTGGTAATGATTCAACATTAGGGCCTATATGTTTAAATGACCATCTATTGCTATTATTGATACGCACATCAAGATACAAAAATTTATTTAATGCCATTCCAATAGAATCAAACCCGACACCTAAATTAGCAGTAGATGCCGGTATTTTTAAATGTAAGTGTACACTCATACTAAAGTGCTCCTTTAATATATTCTAAAATGCTTTCTCTATCATTTGGTAGTGGCTTAATTGGGTTATCTAATAATGAAATAGCTGTATCTGGATCTTTTAAGCCATTACCAGTCAATACTGACACTACGCGTTTACCCTTAGGTAACTTACCAGCACGATGCAACTTAATCAAACCAGCAATAGAGGCATTACTTGCAGGTTCACTAAATATACCTTCTTTTTGAGCCATCAATTGGTATGCTTCTAAAATTTCTTCGTCTGATACACTATCAATGAGGCCTTGTGATTCTTTTAGGGCATGATTAGCTTTATCCCAACTTGCTGGGTTACCAATTCTAATTGCAGTAGCTACCGTATCTGGATTCTTCACTACTTTATTTTGAACGATTGGTGATGCACCTTCAGCTTGGAACCCGTATAAATGAGGAAGTTGTGTATCATTTACGTCATGATACTCTTTAAATCCTTTCCAATATGCTGAAATATTACCAGCATTTCCAACCGGAATCGATAATATATCTGGTGCTTGGCCATTCAGCTGTTGAATTACTTCAAAAGCGCTTGTTTTTTGACCTTCAATACGATAAGGATTAACAGAGTTCACAAGCGCGATTTCACCATTTTTAGCCACTTCTTGTACAATTTCAAGCGCTTCATCAAAATTCCCTTCTATAGAAACAATTTCTGCACCGTACATAACTGCTTGTGACAATTTACCTAAAGCTATTTTCCCTTCTGGAATAACGACAATCGCTTTTAAGCCTGCTCTCGCAGCATACGCTGCTGCAGAGGCTGACGTATTACCAGTTGAAGCACAAATCACAATTTTCTTGCCTTCTTCTTTAGCTTTTGCCATTGCCATTACCATGCCTCTATCTTTAAATGAACCTGTTGGATTTGCACCTTCATACTTAACATGTAATTCAATACCAAGCATTTCAGACATATTCTCGCAATATATCAAAGGCGTATGACCTTCATTTAAACTTACTTTTGGTGTATCAGCTGTCACTGGTAAATATGCTTTAAATTCTTCTACAAGTCCTTGCCAATTTTTCATAAACATTAAACTCCTTCAACTGGGTATATTTTCTGTACTACATAGCCTGATTCTTGAATCGTTGCTATCGGTGATTCATCAATACCTATAATAACCACACCTGCAGTATGTGCATCACGTTCAGCCACTACTAATGATTTATGAACAGGTAATTCGCCTTTTAACAAGGTTTCAACTTGTTTTACATCTTCCCCATCTGTTTGGACTACAACATAATAACTTTCCTTACCTTTAATAACAATCGTATCTTCTTCATCATTCATCATTTCTTTGGTTTCTTCAGTTTTTAATTCAAAATGCGGGGGTAACGTATGTAAATTAGTATCAAAATTAAATGTTACATTTAATAAATCACTGACAACAGCACTTCCTGTTGCTAAACTACCCGCACCTTTACCATAAAACATTGTTTCTCCAACAGCGTCACCAATAACATAAATCGCATTAAACTCATCTTCAACAGACGCTAACTGATGGCTTTTAGCAATCAAAGTTGGTGCAACAGATGCATTGACCTGAGCATTTTCATATGTACCTTTACCTATCAATTTTATCTTATAGCCAAGTTTATCAGCTACTTTAATATCTGGTAGCGTAACATCGCTAATGCCATATCTATCAACTTCATCTAAATTAATTACTTGGTTAAACGATAAGTACGAGGTAATGACGACTTTTCGTGCTGCATCAACACCTTCAACATCATCAGTTGGATCCGCTTCTGCAAACCCTAGACGTTGTGCTTCTGCTAAAGCTTCTTCAAATGATGTCTCTTCTTGAGTCATCTTACTTAAAATAAAGTTAGATGTACCATTTAAAATCCCCATAAACTTACTTATATTATTAGCATTTAAACCATTGTTTATCGCATTTACAATAGGAATACCGCCTGCAACACTAGCTTCATATTTTAAAGCAACGTCATTTTCTTGCGCTAAATGTTCTAACTCTCGTAAGTTTTCAGCTAACAAATCTTTATTTGCTGTAATCACATGTTTTTGCTCACTCAATGCGCGTTTTAACCATTCTACTGTAGGTTCAACGCCTCCGAGCACTTCGACGATGATATCTATTGAGTCATCATTAAATATATCTTCTATATCTTCTGTTAAGTTATATTTTGATGTGTTAATAGGCCGTTTTCTAGACTTGTCACGTACTAATATATGTCTAATATTAATATCTTTATTCATCGTTTCTCTAATTTGTTCTCTATTTTCTTCTATTATTTTTACTACACCAGAACCTACTGTTCCTAAACCAAGTAGTGCTACATTTAATTCTTTCATGTCTTCATTCCTCCGTTTGTTTATCTAAAAAATACAATTGTACAGTTGAAAAATACTTGAATATGGTATAGTATAAATTCATTCATTATTTTTGTAAAGTCTACGTATATTTAAAACGTATATATATATTATCACTCCTGTGATAAAAACTAAACTAAATTTTCTGATTTTTTAGAAAGGTTGTATAACATTATGAAAGTAACTAAATTCGGAGGAAGCTCTGTTTCCAATGCAGAGCAAATTAAAAAAGTATTAGATATTGTTAATTCAGATGAAGCTCGTAAAATTGTAGTTGTTTCAGCTCCAGGAAAGCGCAATAAAGATGATGTAAAAACCACTGATTTATTAATTAGACTTTACGAAAAAGTAATAGAACGATTGGACTACACTTCTAAAAAAGAGGAAATTATTCAACGCTACAAGGATATTATTAATGAACTCAACATGAGCGACACACTTTTAAAAACAATTGATGAGACTTTAGAAAATTACATAGCAACATTGAGGAAAAAACCATCAAGACTACTTGATGCTCTACTTTCATGTGGCGAGGATTTTAATGCTCAAATTATTGCAGAATATAATAACAGCCAAGGCATTCCAACGCGCTACATTTCACCTGGAGAAGCTGGTATTACCGTTACAGATTTACCTCAAAATGCGCAAATCTTAAATCAATCATATGAAGCACTGTATAAATTACGGTCATTTGAAGAAAAGTTAATCATTCCAGGATTTTTTGGTATTTCAAGACAAAATTACGTGGTCACATTTCCTCGTGGTGGTTCAGATATAACAGGAGCCATAGTAGCAAGAGGTGTGAGAGCAGATTTATATGAAAACTTTACAGATGTTTCAGGCATTTTTAGAGCCAATCCTTCTATTGTTAAAAACCCTGAAGTCATAAATGAAATTACCTATCGTGAAATGCGTGAGTTGTCTTATGCTGGTTTTGGTGTATTCCATGATGAAGCGTTGCAACCATTACACAAAGATAGAATTCCTGTCGTTATAAAAAATACAAATAGACCTAATGATATAGGCACCTATATTAGACATGATAGAGAAATTGATTCAAATAGTGTTGTAAGTGGTATTAGCTGTGACAAAGATTTCACAGTATTAAATATTAAAAAATACCTTATGAATAGACAAGTTGGTTTTACACGTAAAATATTAGCTGTACTAGAAGACTATAATATTTCATTTGATCATATGCCATCAGGTATAGATAACATTAGTATCATCATGCGCTCTAAAGAGATACAAAACAAAGAGGAACAAGTACTTAATGATATACGTAAAAATTGTGATGTAGATGAGTTAAGCATTGAACATGATTTGGCAATTTTAATGGTAGTTGGTGAAGGCATGCATAGAATCGTTGGCACAGCTAGCACAATTACGCATGCACTTGCAGAATCAAACATCAACTTAAAAATGATGAACCAAGGCGCCTCAGAAATTTCTATGATGTTTGGTATCGATGTGACAGATGCAGAGAAAGCGGTCAATGCAACTTATGAATATTGTTATACTAAAAATTGTTTGAATATTTAAATAATAATTCAAAACTTTATGTCTATAAAAAAATCCTTCAAATCGTATAGACTCATTTGAAAGTTAATGAATACTATTGAATGATTTGAAGGATTTTTAAATTGCTTTTTTTTCAGATATAAGTGCTTGGTTAATACGTTCATCTCCGACTACTAAGCGTAAAATAACAAATTGATAATAACTTAATGAATCAATTACGCTTCTATAATTCGGTAATTGATGATAATCAATCGGATCTAATAATTCATACATTAACACAATTTCAGGCTTAATATAATCTACATCCCATTTGATAGAATGAAAATAAATATGCTTTTCAGGTAATCGAATATTGTGATTCCATCTGAACATCCATTCATCATTTTCTACGTCATAAACGATGATTGTCATGATTAACTCATCATTTATATAAATATTTGCGTGAGTGACATCTGCAAATTTTAACTTTGAAAAATCAGTAGTAGTATTTGTACCGTCATGTAACACAATCGTATTATCTTTAGGTATAAACTTTAAAACTTCACCTAGATATTTTCTTTCGACACTAATATCAACCTTATCGTCTAAATTAAACTCATCATGAAGAAAGAGTTGTTTTGCGACTTCACCATTATATTTAAACAGTTCAGGTACATTTTCAGTTAAATTTTTTACAACTTCTTTAATATTTTTATTATTACTAACTGCCAAATCTGTACCTCCTATCAAAAGTAAGCGTTTCCATTAATAATTATTATATTATTTGTTGTCGTATTTTTCAATGTGAAAAGCACAAAAATGTGAACTTAAACACATTTTTATTTAAAACTTGCCAATATAGCTATAGTCTTGTCGATTTTGTTGGTTCAAAATGCTCGGTCTGTTAACAATAAATAATGCTTCTGAACTATGGTATAAAGCCAACTGAATTTCAGCAATTTCTGGCAATGTTTGGTACAGCGCCTTATCTACCATGTAAGGTGCAGTTGCAAAATAATAACGAATGCGATATCTCGCAAATGTTTGGATCACTTCCGAACCAGTAATAATATGTAGTGCATTGTCTACTTTTCCATTCGGCATTATGATATTAAAATCAGTGTATCTTGCGACATATTTAATGATATCTGTTGAAAAAGTAATCACTGAAATTTTAATATTAGCATCATATAATTCGTCAAGAATTTGATAATTAACTGGATGATTATCGAATGCAATAACATCTTCATTATTTATATTTTCTATTATGTAGTTGATATATTTTTTCATAGTCGTCAATTCAATGTCCTCCAAACAGACTTTTCAATACTAAGTTTCATTGATAATATATGTATTACCCGATTTAGCACTTATTTAATAGACATATATGTTTTTTAAATCATTAATTTTTATAATAAATCAAATCGTTCCTTTATATATTAAGTAGGAATTGCTTATAATTAAAAAATATGATTATACTAATATTGAACTTATTAGTCAGTTGTATTTGTACTAATATAAATAAAAGAGTAAAATATAGTTTATTAAAAATATTTAGATTAGGATGATACCAATGTTTTTCCCGATTATTTTAGCAATAATTATTGTAATACTATTATTAGT
>NZ_PPRL01000090.1:11939-14939 GCF_002902235.1 Staphylococcus ureilyticus | reverse complement strand
CATAATTATAGAAGTAAGTGTACATCAATGTCTCTCAAAAGTAAGTTAATAAGCAAATAAAATACTGTTTTGACAGCTTCGAGTATTATTTTCTTACTTTATACATTAATGATAGAAAATTATACTAAATTAATTTAAAAAATAGCTTGTCAACCATAATGAGAGTTGATATAATTTATCTTGTGCTTAAGAGAGGCTCCTTGGTCAAGCGGTTAAGACACCGCCCTTTCACGGCGGTAACACGGGTTCGAGTCCCGTAGGAGTCACCATTTTTAGGTCTCGTAGTGTAGCGGTTAACACGCCTGCCTGTCACGCAGGAGATCGCGGGTTCGATTCCCGTCGAGACCGTATTGCCCATCCAATAGGATGGGCATTTTTTTGTACAATTTTCTACGATATATATTTTAAACTTCATTCAATTGAAGGTAGTAGTTATTTATGTATAAACATAAAAGCGTGTGTCTTCGTTTGTGAAACGAGCGGATGCTCAATTTAAATACGTAGAATTTTAAATGCTTCATGCTAGTGCAGGTTAGCACAGTTCATAAAAGTATCATTGTAAATGCGATGCTGCTTTGCAATAACACTTTTTTATACAATTAAAATAAAAAAGGTTAAACTAAATGTATTGAGTGAGACAAGAGGTGAAACAATGATGACTGTAGATCCAGAATTGAAAAAATTAGATATGCTAGATGCCCTGAGCGAACGACACGGTGCATTGAGGAATATTGTTGAAAACAAAGCAAATGACAAGAACGGGATACACAACTCCAGTTCAGAATGGTATATCATGGCAAAATTATACGTAAGTAAACTTACGTTTGTTGAAGTAACACAATCGGTTAATTTAACAAGGCAAGCCATTCATAAAGCGATTAAACAATTAGAAGAAAAAGAATTAGTCAAAGTTGAAAACTTAGTTCATAATAAAAAAGAGAAATGTGTGTCATTAACAGATAGCGGCATCGAATGCATTGAACAGTATATGACTTATAAACAATCCATTGAAAAACACATTGCAAAAGTCATTGGAACTGAGCAATTACAGCTATTTAAAACGATTTTACATCAAGACTGGCAACTAGAAGACTTACAATAAAATATCCAAGCATGAAGTATTGTGCCATTTTAAAAGCAATGGTTACAATACTTTTAATTTTGTACTAAATATTGTCAACCTAGTTGACAATAAAAGGGAAATTTTGATACAGTAATGAAGTTGATCGTTCGAGGACATTACTTTGAAGTAACAAATAACGTATACATATCAATGAAAAGATGTGTTTATCATTTAAAATTCATATTGTAAATGCTCAATGATATAAAACAAATTTGAATGGTATATCGAGATAAGTTATGGATCGAAGAGATTAATTTTAAGTAAATGGTACGAAGTTTATCACGTACGACAGCATTACATATCAATGTTAGGTCTCTTAATAATACTTATACTTCAGGGAACCATTAAAAAGGAGTATTTAAAATGACAACGCAAGTAAAAGTAAAGAACCCAAGCATGTACGCACTTGTACTTATGATTGGTGGATTTATGGGATTATTTAGTGAAACAGCGTTAAACATGGCACTCACAGATATTATGGCTGATTTTCAAGTTTCAGCTGCAGTGGTGCAATGGCTGACGACGGGATATTTACTCGTTATGGCTTGTTTAGTACCTGCTTCTTCTTATTTAATCAAGTGGTTTAATACGAAACCACTTATTATTACAGGAATTGTATTATCATTAATAGGCGTTATTATTGGTGCGCTCGCGCCTAATTTTAGTTTCTTATTATTAGGACGTATTGTACAAGCACTTGGCACAGGTATTTTACTACCAATCATGGTGACAGTGTTGATGCTTATATTCCCAATAGAAAAACGCGGTGCCGTGATGGGCATTATGGGTCTAGTGATTACCGCTGGACCTGCGCTTGGACCAACGCTGTCAGGTGTCATTATTTCAGCTTCTAGCTGGCATTATATTTTTTGGATTAGTGCGATTTTATACATTATCGTATTATTTATGGCAATTTCAAAAGTAGAAAATGTTGGAGAAATTACCAAACCTAAAATTGATATGATTTCTATTGCATTATCTACAATAGGATTTGCTGGATTAATCTTTGCATTAAGCACATTAGCTGAAGCACCATTTACAAGTACTATTGTATGGTTGCCGTTATTGATCGGAATTGTTGCACTGGCTATCTTTATCGTACGACAATTCAAGATTGATTCGCCGATGTTTAATTTAAACGTATTTAAATATCCAATGTTTGTCATAGGGGCTGCAATGGTTTTCGTTACGATATTATGCATCCTATCTATGGGTATATTATTGCCGCTATATTTAAAAGGTGCTTTATTATTTAATTCGATTATTGCTGGTTTAATTTTATTACCAGGTAATGCAATCAATTTAATCTTATCCCCGATTGTTGGTTCCTTATTTGATCGTTTTGGTGCTAGATACTTTGGCATTTTCGGATTTTTACTGATGTTTATTGCAGCGTTAATATTTTCATTAATGATTTCAGTTTCTACACCTGTTTGGGCTATTATTTTGGCATTCATGGTACTTTTCTTTGGCATATCGATGGTCATGATGCCAGCACAGACAAATGCCTTAAATCAATTGCCACACCACCTTTATGCTGATGGTTCAGCAACAATTACAACGTTAATACAAGTAGCAGGTTCAGCTGGTACTGCAATTGCCATTACGATTTATACCACAGCAATGCGTACCTTTGGCGCAAGCCATCCAAATGCAGAACAAGAAGTTGTACTGTCTTATGGTATCCAATATGCCTGTTTCTTTATTGTAATATTGACAGTTATCGGATTTATATTATCGCTCTTCGTTAAAAAATCTAAAAATATTTAATATTATCAGTGATGCATATCCAGTTTAAGCGACATCATGTTCAAATTATGACTAAGTTATCTCAAATACCTTAGTCAAAATAACATGACCCTTGCTGAGATATGTAT
>NZ_PPRL01000090.1:0-11907 GCF_002902235.1 Staphylococcus ureilyticus | reverse complement strand
TTTATAGACTATGGGCAATATAGTCGCACAGTGATATCATGTTGTGTAGGCTTAATATATCTATAATTAACCTATTAACAGTAAAAAATGTTATAATTTTACAATATACCAATTTATTTTTTTGTTTAGAAAAATAGAATTAGCACGCTATAAATGGTAAATTATATTATAGAGAAATGCGTAGAAAAATATGTAAACGTACTACAATTTAGAAATGAGGTTTATAAATATGGCTAGAAAAGTTGTGGTAGTAGATGACGAAAAACCAATTGCTGATATTTTAGAGTTCAACTTGAAAAAAGAGGGTTATGAAGTATTCTGTGCATATGATGGTAATGACGCAGTAGATTTAATATATGATGAAGAACCAGACATTGTCTTATTAGACATTATGTTACCTGGTCGCGATGGCATGGAAGTATGCCGTGAAGTACGCAAAAAATATGAAATGCCAATAATTATGTTAACCGCAAAAGACTCAGAAATCGATAAAGTATTGGGTCTTGAACTTGGCGCCGATGACTACGTGACGAAACCATTTAGCACGCGTGAATTAATTGCGCGTGTCAAAGCAAACTTACGTCGTCATTATTCACAACCAGCACAAGAAGTGAACGATGCATCTAATGAAATTACAATTAAAGATATTGTTATCTATCCAGATGCATATTCTATTAAAAAACGTGGTACAGATATTGAATTAACACACCGTGAATTCGAACTGTTCCATTATTTATCTAAACACATGGGTCAAGTTATGACACGTGAACATTTATTACAAACTGTTTGGGGCTATGACTATTTTGGTGATGTACGTACAGTAGACGTAACGATTCGTCGCTTACGTGAAAAAATTGAAGACGATCCATCACATCCAGAATATATAGTGACGCGCCGTGGTGTTGGATACTTCCTCCAACAACACGATTAGGGGACAATATTAAATGAAGTGGCTTAAACATTTTCAATCTCTACACACGAAACTTGTTATTGTCTATGTATTGTTAATCGTAATCGGTATGCAGATTATCGGTTTATACTTTACCAATAGTCTAGAAAAAGAATTAACACAAACATTCAAAAATAATATCTCGCAATACGCGAAACAAATAGAAATTAATATAGAAAAAGTCTATGACGAAGACAACTCAGTCAATGCACAAAAAGAAGTCCAAAATTTATTGAATGAGTATGCCAATAGACAAGAAATAGAAGAAATTCGTTTTATTGATAAAGATCAAATTATCATGGCTACCTCAAAGCAGTCTACGCGTAGTCTAATAAATCAAAAAGCTAATGACAGCTCCATACAAAAAGCGCTATCGCTAGGAGAAATTAATAGCCATACAGTATTAAAAGACTATGGTAATGGAAAACAACGTGTGTGGGTCTACAATTTACCAGTGAAGACATCAGATGATGGCACAATTGGCAATGTTTATATAGAAGCAGATATCAACGATGTATATAACCAATTAAGCAACATCAACCAAATCTTTATTGTTGGGACAGGCATCTCACTATTAATTACAGTGATACTAGGTTTCTTTATTGCGCGCACAATCACAAAGCCAATTACCGATATGCGTAACCAAACCGTTGAGATGTCTAAAGGTAACTATACGCAACGTGTTAAAATTTACGGTAATGATGAAATTGGTGAACTTGCACTAGCCTTTAATAATTTATCCAAACGTGTACAAGAAGCACAAGCAAATACAGAAAGTGAAAAACGACGTCTAGACTCTGTCATTACGCATATGAGTGATGGTATTATCGCAACCGATCGTCGTGGCCGTGTGCGTATTGTCAACGATATGGCATTAACGATGCTAGGCATGATGAAAGAAGAAATTATCGGTCATTACATGTTAAATATGCTTAAATTAGAAGAAGATTTTTCATTAGATGAAATTCAAGAAAATAATGATAGTTTCTTATTAGATATCAATGAAAGTGAAGGTATAATCGCTCGTGTAAACTTTAGTACAATCGTACAAGAGACAGGCTTCGTTACAGGTTATATTGCCGTACTTCATGATGTAACAGAACAACAACAAGTTGAACAAGAACGTCGCGAATTCGTGGCGAATGTTTCACATGAATTACGTACGCCGTTAACATCCATGAATAGTTATATCGAGGCATTAGAAAGCGGTGCATGGAAAGATGATGCGTTAGCGCCACAATTCTTATCCGTGACACGTGAAGAAACAGAACGTATGATTCGACTCGTAAACGATTTACTACAATTATCAAAAATGGATAACGAATCAGATCAGATTACCAAAGAAATTGTCGACTTTAATATGTTTATCAATAAAATTATTAATCGCCATGAAATGTCAGCGAAGGATACAACATTTGTACGTGAGATTCCAAAACAAACAATCTTTACAGAAATTGATCCAGATAAGATGACACAAGTGTTTGACAATGTCATTACCAACGCAATGAAGTATTCACGCGGTGATAAACGTGTTGAGTTTCACGTGAAACAAAACTCACTGTATAATCGTATGACCATCCGCGTCAAAGATAACGGCATTGGTATTCCTATCAATAAAGTAGATAAAATCTTTGATCGTTTCTACCGCGTAGATAAAGCACGGACGCGAAAAATGGGTGGTACAGGATTAGGACTAGCCATTTCTAAAGAAATTGTCGAAGCACATAACGGTCGCATCTGGGCAAATAGTGTAGAAGGACAAGGCACGTCAATCTTTATTACACTTCCATGTGAAGTACTAGAAGATGGTGATTGGGATGCAGAGTAAAGAACTAATTAAATCTATTATCCTATTTCTTTTAGTACTCATGAGTGCGATTTTGACGTATATGACATGGAACTTTTCACCTGATTTGGCTAATGTAGATAAACAAGACAATAGTAAAAAAGAAGCGAAATCAAATACAATCGGTAAACCTTTGAAACAAGGAATGCCTCAAGTGATCACACCATACCAAGTCATTCACTCTAAAGGTGAAAGTACAGAAGGTATGGAAGCAACACGCAGCAATGTCGAAGAAATCATTAAACCCTTAAAAAATCATCGTGTATTACACGCTGAACAAATGCACAGCAATCATAATTTAATTATTCCAGACTTGAGCGATGAATTTTTAGTATTGGACTTCACCTATGATATGCCTCTTGCTACATATTTAGGCCAAGTATTAAACATCAATGCCAAAGTACCCAACAACTTTAAATTTGATCGTTTGTTAATAGATAACAATCAAGACGGCAAAATTAAACTTTATGCGATTAGTAAAGATAGACATAATGTTGTACGCATGACCACAACGGTGAAGACAGATAAATTCACACAAGCATTGGAAAACCAGCATAAGCATATGCAACCATACACAGAAATTATTACCAATAAAGATACGATAGATAAAGCGACATATATCTTTGCGCCGAAGTCACCAAAAGGACAAAAATCCTACCATACAATCTATAATCACATTAGTGTAGATACCATGAATTCAATACTATTTAACGATTCAGTGGTAGTGCGTAGTTCAAGAAGCGGTGCAGTCACTTACAACAATAATACAGGTGTGGCCAACTACAACGATGAAACCGAAAAATATCGCTACACAAATCTATTAGAAGATGAAAACCGTTCAACGAACATGCAAGAAAGCATTCCAAGCACCTATGCATACATCAATAATCACGGTGGTTTTACAGATGATTTCAGATTATTCCATACAGACGATAAACGTGGCGATCTGACTTATCAACTGTTCTTGAATGGACGACCAACGTTTAACGACGACGATTTAAATACATTGAAAGTTTCTTGGGGCAATAAAGGTATTTATAGCTATGCGCGTACGTTATTAAAAGCAAATGTAACTATTGATAGTGGCGAAAAAGAAGTCAACCTACCAGGCGCTGAAACTGTCCGTTCGGAACTCGCCAATAACCCTGAAGTAGATTTCGAAAAGGTAACAAACATGACCATTGGTTACCGCATGGAAGATAAACAGGACAACGGAGATATAGAAATCCAGCGCAATAGTGAATTTAAGCCATGTTGGTATGTAGAGTACGATGACAAGTGGCGTGCATACAAAGATGGGGGGCTAGAATAAATGAACTGGAAACACACGAAAACATTATTTATTTTTGTATTTATTCTAGTGAACATCAGCTTTATCATCATCTATATTGATAAAGTCAACAAATCTCATATTAACGATAGTGCCGACGAAAATGCAGTGAATTTCAAACAAGAAAAAATAGAAATTCCTGAAAATTTGACAAGCATTAAAAATATAGAAATGCAACTACTCACTGCAAGATCTAATGATTTTTCATCTTATGCAAAAGCACGTTCAAGTATTACAAGCGAAGAAGACGGTCAAAAAATCAAAGGTGAAATCAACGATCCAATTGATGTAGGTAACGATCAATACACAGATTTAAAATCGTATGTTAAAGATAAAATCTTTAAAGGTCAAAATTACGAAATGAGTAAAATTGACGATAAAAATGTTACTTTTGAACAGACTTATAACGACTTTCCAATCATGAATAATAGTAAAGCACAACTCAAATTTAATATCAATGACGATGGTAAAGCATCAAGCTACAGACAAACAGCTATGAAATCCATAGAGCCATCAGAAGGTGCTAACAACGATAAGAAACAAGTAAACACTGCGAAAAGCGCGATAGAAGCACTTTATTATAATCGTTACCTTAAACGAAACGATGAAGTGACCAACGTCCGACTCGGCTATTATACCGTCGTTAAAGAACCTAACGTGCAAGTACTAGAAGCCAATTGGGAAATCAAAGTAAAACATAAAGATGAATCCAAGACATATTACGTCGAAGCCATTTCAGACAGTCCCAAAATTGTTGAAGAATAGTGCGAACATAGCATTTATGACTTCACACAAGCATACCGTTTAGTGAGTATTGAAAGATTTATCATAAATATAAGAGAGCGGATATACGAAATCAAAAGTATTAACATTGATTTTGATACCGCTCTTTTATTATGTACTTTGAGACACAGTATTTAAAAAAACAAGACACCACATTAAACAATAAATTCAATTTAAGCTTCAAAGTATGTTAAAATAGATTATTGTTAAATCAAAGTTATAAACCAACTGCGTTGATTTAAGATGAACGCATGTAAACATAAATATGTACCACATAGGATAGTTCAAAAGTACATAATTTAAAAAACAGTTTCAGCAGATATAAAAACTTTAATCATTAGACAGAGGGCATGTTGAGGTCACATAAACCGTAGACTGCCTAAACAAATTATAAGCAACGAGTGTTTATCGATTAGAAAGGGTGAATCGCTTGATACGAATGAGTGTATTAGCGAGTGGTAGTACAGGTAACGCCACTTATGTAGAAAGTGATAAAGGTAGTATTCTTGTCGATGCAGGCCTGACAGGTAAGAAAATGGAAGAACTGTTTGGTCAGATCGACAAACAAATTAAGCATTTAAACGGCATTTTAGTAACACATGAACATTCCGACCATATCAAAGGCCTTGGTGTCTTAGCACGTAAATACGGATTGCCAATATACGCAAACGAAAAAACATGGTCGGCAATCGAAAAGAAAGATAGTAAAATCCCAATGGATCAGAAATTCATTTTTAATCCATACGAGACTAAGTCTATTGCAGGCTTTGATATTGAATCATTCAGCGTGTCTCACGATGCCATAGATCCACAGTTTTATATCTTCCATAATAATTATAAAAAATTCACGATACTCACAGACACAGGCTACGTTTCAGATCGCATGAAAGGCATGATTCAAGGCAGTGATGCTTTCGTATTCGAAAGTAATCACGACGTTGACATGCTTCGTATGTGTGGCTATCCATGGAAGACAAAACAACGTATCCTCAGTGATATGGGACACGTATCTAATGAAGATGCAGGGCTTGCCATGACAGACGTCATTACAGGCAGCACGAAACGCATCTACCTATCCCACTTATCACAAGACAACAACATGAAAGACCTTGCACGTATGAGCGTTGGCCAAGTCCTAAACGAACACGACATCGATACAGAAAAAGAAGTACTGCTCTGCGACACAGACAAAGCTCAAGCTACACCAATATATACATTATAATAAAGAAGCCCTTGCCCTTCATTGAAGCGGTTAGGGCTTTTTTGTGCACTAACCCAAGATTACTGTAAGCTATAGTTGAAACAGCTTATTTGAAAAGATAGAGGATCTTGATGGATTTGCTGAAGATGATGCAAATTGTAGTTGGCATAAGAAGTGAAATTGAGTAATTTTTAACACGATGGCTAAACGTTAATCTAGTTAAAGCACCAGTTTTCATATTATTGAGTTATCGGAGACTTATGCATGAAGCTTAGTTCAGTATCACTTGAACCCTAGTCATCGTGCTGTGATGACACGACGAAATCATTTTAATAAATTAGAGGTTTGTTTAACTATCAATTTTATAAAATGACGAGCTAATTAAAGTAGTTACATATATGCATTTATCTGATAATTTATAAACAGTGGATAACTTACCTTATAGCTTGAACGAACATGAGATTTTGTAAAATAAACGTAAATTTTGTGAATAAGTATGTAAGACAATCGGCAACTTATCCACGTATTTATCCAAAGTTATCCAGAGATGTGCACAATTAACAGAGAAATACCCACATTATACACAGAGTTATCCACAAATAAACAGGTTATCCACTCTTACTTGTGAAAAAAACGTAAATTATTTTAAAATATCGTATACATTCCTGTTATAATAAGAGGGAATTGTGTGAATAAGTGCATAACTTGTGGATAAGTCTAATAACTATTGATTTTTAAGCTTTTACAGGAGGCATATTATGAAAATTACTATACTTGCAGTTGGCAAATTAAAAGAAAAATACTGGAAACAAGCCATAGCTGAATACGAAAAACGTTTAGGTGCGTATTCCAAAATTGAAATTATTGAAGTACCAGATGAAAAAGCACCCGAAAATATGAGTGACAAAGAAGTTGAACAAGTGAAAGAAAAAGAAGGCCAACGCTTACTAGCAAAAGTAAAACCACAATCCACAGTCGTTACTTTAGAAATAAAAGGCAATATGCTGACTTCTGAAGGACTTGCTAAAGAATTAGAAAGCCGCATGACACGTGGCCAAAGCGACTTCACATTTATTATAGGTGGTTCCAATGGCTTGCATCAAGACGTCTTAAACAGAAGCGACTACGCCTTATCATTCAGTAAAATGACATTTCCACACCAGATGATGCGCGTCGTCTTAATCGAGCAAGTCTACCGTGCGTTTAAAATCATGCGCGGTGAAGCATATCATAAATGATGCGGTTTTTTCAGCCGCTTCATAAAGGGATTTTGAACGTATCAGAACATATGAGGTTTATGAGAATTGCTATTATGTTTTTGTGAAAGTTATCACAAATAATGAGGTTATTTTCTATAATATTCTCATAGAAAATGTCGAATTAAGTGTAGGCGATTCATTATTATAGATACGTTTAATTCGAATAGAAAAAACTTCGGTACAAGACAAATTAAGAATAATTTAATGAACAAAGCCTCACTGTATCTAGACGAAAAATTGGTCGTATAATGAAAAAGATAATTAAATACGCGACTAGTGAAACAGTAGAAGAGTTCTTGGCGAATTTTGATACATATGTGAAGTATATATAAGAGAATGATGAAGCGGGATTAGAAACCATCTTTAATAAAGAGACAATTCTTGATGGGAATATTGAGTTTGACTATGAACCTCTAATTACTGAAGGAATTTATTCAGATACAGATCCAAAGAATGTTGAAATACTACATCGTTCATTGCATATGCTATCACCAGTACAAGCAAGTCAGGAAAAGTTCTGGTTAGGAATGACAATGACATACTACAAAGATTATTTGTATTATCGATTAAATGATAAACTGAGTAAGAATAAAGATGAAAGAATTAAAACTGCATTAACATCATACAAAAATGGTTTAAAAAGAGCATTGTTTGTCAATGTACTATCTAGATTATGGTGGGTGGGGCATCTTACATATGATGCAACGAGAGAAGACCCATATGAACACATTAAGTTTTTCTGCGAAAGTGATTTCTCAGCTAGAGCAGTAATATTCTTTTCGAGTAACTTTACATCGAAAAAAAGAACTGGGATTAGGGATTCTTTCGGCGATTTACAGGTTGAAACAAGATGGAGTTGATATAAAACGAGATCACTTTGTTCAAGCGAATAAGTATTTGAATCTAATTGGAGGAGTTACTCTGCTTGATTTGAAGACAAGAGCGGAAGTTGAAGAAGAGATTTATGGGTATTTGAAGGATAACGAGTAGAATTATGAGTATATGATAAATATTAAAATATTAAGAAGTGAAATATATCTATAATAACTAAGTCTTAACGAATTATTTATGAGATAATAGAATCAATAAATTAATCGGGGTGAAAACAGCAATGAAACAATACGTAGTTGATAATAAAGGAGAGAATACTTTAGTTAATTTACTTAAAGAAAATGTTTATAAAGATGCTAAGTTGACAGTTGCATCAGCCACATTTAGTTTATTTGCATACTATGCTATTAAAGAAGAATTAGATAAATTATCAGAGTTTAAATTTTTATTTACTAAACCCGCTTTCTATAATTTAGGACAAGAAGTAAAGAGACAATACAAACTGCAATTACAAGAAATTGAGAATAATCCAAAGTTCGATGGGAATAATTTTGAGATTCAGTTAAGAAACAAAATGATTTCTACGCGAACAGCGAATCAAGTCACAAAATGGATAAATGAAAAAGCTACTTTTAAAACACTTGTTGATGATTATTCAATAAGTAAACAATTATTAGTCCATAATAATAAGGTTAATTTATTTTCACAATCAGATATCGATTTTACAGCTGATGGGTTAGGTTTAACTTCTTCAAATAGACTCGGATCATATTTCGTATTAGCAGGTGTAGATGAATTAGTTGAGAATAGCTTAGTTGAGTTTGATGCTATTTGGAATGATGAGACAAAGGTCAAAGATGTAACAGAAAATGTGCTAGAACAAATTAAACTAATCTATATGGAAAACTCTCCAGAGTGGTTATATTTTGTGACGCTCTATAACATCTTCTCAGATGAGTTAGATAATTTGAGCGAGGATAACGTAATAAAAGAAGGTACTAATTTTAAAGAAACTGTCGTTTGGAATAAATTATTCGAGTTCCAGAAAGATGGAGTACTTGGTATTATCGATAAAATTGAAAGATTCAACGGTTGTATATTAGCAGATAGTGTAGGACTAGGAAAGACATTCTCCGCTTTAGCGGTAATCAAATATTACGAATTACGTAATGATAGAGTACTCGTACTAGCACCAAAAAAATTGAGAGACAATTGGCTAACATATAAACAGAACGATAAAAAGAATATTCTTGTAGATGATAGATTTAGATATGATGTCCTCAATCATACTGATTTAAGCCAGACATGTCGGAAGTGATTTTAGGTATAGTACAAGCATTATATTTTTTCTCTCTATTTTTTAAAAATCCATATTTAAGACAGGAGGAAGAAATTCGATATATTATACAAAATATAAATAGTGATAGTTCTTTAAATCCTGAAATTCAAATGAACGATAAACCATTTGCTGTTTGTAAAATGACATCAGAGATGCTTAAGGAAGTAATCATAAATCGAGATAATGCTGATAAAAAAACTAAAATTGAATCACTATTGAAAAATCATTCATTTGAAGGTACAAAGGTTAGTATTACAAAGCTTCCGTATTAATATTTTGTAAGGAGTAATACTTTGAAAGGTTTGGAGCAATCTTGGGATATATATGTTTCTGAATTTATAAAAAGAGATACTAAAATAGAAGAAATCAAAAAATATTTGAATAATACATATAAGAAAGAACTAGTTCAATTTAGTATTGTTGGATCAGAAATTCCTTATAACCGTTGGAGAAATAGACTTGCTAATGAATGGTCAGAATTAGCAAATATAGTTTATATAAAATTCTACAAAAATAATAGAGAAGAATCAAGACCAATTATAGTAGGAGTTACTAAAACAGGTAAGATGGGTAGTATAGATATCGATTTAAATGTCGATATAAACATAGGGAGAAAAAACTTTGAAATATCTGGGCGAAAATTTTTAAAAGATAATGACTTTGACTTTGATTTCAGTAGGATATATGCAATAAGTTGTGATAGTCCTTTGGAAGCTTTCCTCTTAGAAAGAGCAATTCAGAATGAGTTCAATTTGTTTCCTAGTTAAATATGAATTGAATATTTTAAGTGTATATAAATACTCAGAAAAATATATAAATTAGATGCAACAAAAGTACCAGTTGACTACTTTAAAAATTTTTAAAATCGATGGAACGAAAGGTTATTTGTATTATCAGTCTATTCATTTGCAGCAGAAGCGTTGGATGAAGAGGTTAATATTTCATCAGAACATGTAGCATCAAAATGGTTGAATTACGAAGATGCAATCGATTTATTACATTTTGATATTGATAAAACGGCATTGTGGAAACTTAATAAAAGGTTAGAATTGAAAAGAATGGATGAAAGGTAATGACAAAAGCAGATGTATTATTAGTAATTGATATGCAAAATGGTGTGTGTTTTGAAGATGGAAGATTTATGATTACGATGGATTAGTTAAAAGAATTAACGATGCAATCGAAGCATATCATAAAGAAAGTAAGACAATTATTTTTGTATAACATGAAGACGATGGTTTAGTTCGAGGTACTGAGGCTTTTGACATTGTAGACGATATTTCAACTGAATTTGGGACACATTCAGTTTATAAAACTCATACAAATGCGTTCTATCATACGAATCTTCAACAAGTACTTAATGAATTAGAAGTGAAATCACTTGAAATTTGTGGTGCTGAAACACCGTTTTGTGTGGATTCAAGGGTGCAGTTCATATGAGCTAGCATGGGATTTTGTCATTTTATTTATCTATAAAACCTTTCTTTATTAAATAACAAATTATACACATTCTACTAACTGAGATAAGTTGATAGAATGTGTATTTTTATCCAATAAATAGCGAAGACAATTAAAAGTTTTCTCATTTAAATTTCCTAGTTATGCATCCATTGAATTAGAAAGAACATTTTAGTATATCACCTTGTCTATTATCCATTTATATTTATAATACTAGCCTCATTATTTGCATATTTATTTAGTTCTTCACAAAGTGACATTATTGTTGTAGCATCCATACAATTACGAGATTTATTCTTAGTAATCTTATCGTGCATTGTTTGTTTTAATTCAGCTTTAGATGAAGGGGTAGCAACAAACTTATTTGGATTGCCTACATAGAGTTTTCCATCTCCTTTGTGATTGAAATATATAATCATTTCAATGAACTTGGCATCAAATATTTCATTAGCAAACTCACGTGTTTTATTAACTTGATCAAATGGATGGCCAAACTTTTTAAAAGCAAATTCATTATTTTCGTTAGTAAGTATAAAGGTAATATATTGATCACCATTTGGAGGAAATAAATATCTCTTTAAACCATCTAAATGAAATTCTTCTAAATTATCTTTATTAAAGTTGAAATAAATATCGCCTTTCCAATGTTTTGTTTCTATAATGAACAAACCATTTGTGCATATTACAAAATGATCAATTTGTCGAATATTATCTCTGTCTTCAATTAGTACATTATTATAAATTGCATAATGTTCAATAATCTTGTTATTTTTAAATTCCCAAAATATTTCCTGTAAATGATTGCTTGTAATTTGCTCCCCAAAATTTAATGAAGATTGTACTAGTTTTTGTAGATAATGTATTTTTTTATTTAGATCTTTTACATTGTTTTCTCTCATAAAATTCTCCTT
>NZ_PPRL01000009.1 GCF_002902235.1 Staphylococcus ureilyticus | reverse complement strand
TTCGCCATGCCACGAAATTAGCATCATGCTAGCAAGTTAAGCGAACACTGACATGATAAATTAGTGGTTAGCTATATTTTTTACTTTGCAACAGAACCTATATTACTATGTGCAGTCTATGCTACTAGTTTATTAACTTATATTTATTAAACAATTCTTTATGGGATGTCTTTTTTATGTTATAGAGCACTTGGTATCAGATGAATTATCGTTACATCATCTATCATACGAGTTTTTACAGCCACCCCAAAGGATGGCCATTTTTATTTGCGTTCGCTTCTATCCGAAATATAGCTAATTTCGATGAAAAAACTGGGATTTGTGTTCGAAACATAATTATCCTTTAATTTTTCAACATAACTTTTTCTTTTATTGTTGGATTATCAAAATATCGCATTCTTGTGCTTAAAATAGAAATAACAGTTTAACTTGAATTTGTTTCTAAATGAACCTAATAATTAGGTAATATTACTTTCAATTAATTTTATTCTTATCAATACGTAGAGTAATCATTTTGCGGGCATAAGTTTAAAATAAAAAAGGCAACCATATAAACAATTCTCTTTAAATGTGGGAAATTATAGGGAAAAAATGAGATGAACTTATAGTGAGCGAAGTTCTAATTGAATACTCTTTTAAAATAAATGTAAACAAAAGAGACAACCGTATAAACGGTCGTCTAATGTAACGAGGTTCTCATTGTTTATTGGGTAATGAGCAAATTGTAGAGTAGGATCTCGGGGGAAATCCAACCAATAAAACCTATTTATTATATACCCATTACTACTTCAATTAAACGACCACTATATTAGCGAACGTATACTAAGATTATCATTCCTCAATTACTTAAATAACAAATGAACAAGCATTAAAATCTTTTATTAGAATTTATAATCATCCAAAATGGCGAAGAACCAACGCATATGGATGCTACTTTTCTTAATAAGTTTAACTTAACTCTTATTTGGAATATCACATACTACTATGATTTTTCCTTAATACGTACGACAACTTTTTATTACTATGGCGTTAACCTGTGTTTTTGATAAATAGAAAATCCTTTTCTGATAACAAACGCTCCCATATAAATTCATTTATATGGGAGCGTTTGTTATTACTTAATTATATTATAAAGAGTTAAATAGATTTATCGTTCCCAATATCTAGCTCTATCAAAAGCTTGCACAATTGTATTAGGATCATCCGATACGAAAACACCAGGTGCTGCTAGATTCAATTTGGCATCTGCTAAATTTGTCGCAGCTGTTTGGCTAACGAGTAATGGTTTATTGTGTTTATAAGTGAGTTCTGCAAACTCCTCGACAGGTGGAAGTATATCGCTACCATCTGAAAGTACAATTAAGCTATCAAATAAAGTTGGATGAGCAGTATCAAATGTTTCAGTGATACCGTAGTCTTCTGAGATATCTTTAGGATGTTGTCCCACAAATGCATAGTTTAATTTGTTTTCAGTGAACGTTTTAGCATATGATTTTAGCGTGTCAGCACTAATATCGCCATTTACTGCAACAGCTACAGAATGTCCAGCTAATGGGATATCGAATTTTTCCATTGTTAGTTTACTATCTTTTGCATCTGATTGGACTTCTTCATTTTCTGTGGGCACTTCCACACCTACATTTTTAGCTACACGTTCGGCTAATGTACGGTCAACCTTGTTCAATTGGTTAACCGCATTTTGTTTAACCATAACCGATTTACACATACCGATTTCAAATGAAAAGCCATCTACTGTATGATCAAATTCAGGCTGAGTCAGACTGTTTAAATAAAGTTTGGCTTGGCTATAATAATCTTTGAAACTTTCACTGCGTTTTTGAATTTTGCGGCCTTCAACTTTTTCTTGGTAGTGCTCATAACCACCTTCTTCTTTCGGTGTTGTATGAGGATCATTATTATTCAATGCATTTTTATGATACGCAACTTGTCCTTTGTTTACATTTGTTTGATGCATGCCGTCTCTTTGGTTGTTGTGTACTTCATTTACAGGACGGTTAATTGGAATTTGATTGAAATTTGGGCCGCCCAATCTCGTGATTTGTGTATCTGTATAGGAGAATAAACGTCCTTGTAATAATGGATCATTAGAAAAGTCGATACCTGGTACGATATGTCCTGGATGGAATGCGGCTTGTTCTGTTTCATCAAACACATTCGTAACATTTTGATTTAGTGTCATTTTACCAACTCTTTGTACTGGAACATCATCTTCAGGCCAAATCTTCGTAGGGTCTAAAATATCAAAATCAAAGTCAAATTCTTGTTCAGGACGAATAATTTGTAGGCCTAATTCCCACTCAGGATAATCGCCTTTTTCGATAGATTCATAAAGGTCTTTACGATGAAAGTCGACGTCTTTACCATGTAGCATTTGTGCTTCATCCCATACGAGAGACTCTAGCCCTTGAAGTGGTTTCCAATGGAATTTAACAAAATAAGACTGTCCTTCGTTATTAACAAGGCGGAATGTATGCACACCGAAACCTTCGACTTGTCTAAAATCTTTAGGTATACCGCGATCACTCATAGCCCATACAGCGGTATGTGTAGATTCTGGGTTTTGAGCAAAGAAATCCCAAAATGTATCATGTGCTGTACCACCTTGAGGCATTTCGTTATGTGGTTCAGGTTTAACTGCGTGAATTAAATCTGGGAATTTGATTGCATCTTGTATGAAAAATACTGGTATATCATTACCTACTAGGTCGAAAATACCTTCATCTGTATAGAATTTTGTCGCAAAGCCACGGACGTCTCTAACTGTATCAGGAGAACCTTTAGAACCTTGAACTGTGGAAAATCTAACGAATACTGGCGTTGTTTTCTCGGGGTGAGTTAAAAAGTCGGCTGAAGTGTATTTCGATAAATCTTCATAAACTTGAAATTCACCATGTGCGCCAAAGCCACGGGCATGGACCACACGTTCTGGAATGCGTTCATGATCGAAGTGCATGATTTTTTCTCTGAAATGGAAATCTTCTAATAAGCTAGGACCACGTTCACCAACAGTTAACGTGTTTTCATCTTCACTTACTTTGACACCATTATTAGTCGTCATTGCTTTATCGTCATTGTTTTTTTCTACTTCATTTAATTGATCTTTCTTTTTATTACTCAATATTAAACCCCCTTAGATATCATGCTATGTATTTTCCCTTAAACATAGTTAAAGAAACCTTTATTTTCCGTAATTGTGTAAATATATTATACAATTACGGAAAATAAAGGTTAATTAATATTAAAGGCTAATTTATTTACCTTTAATTAACGCTGTATTATGCTGTGATACTTTAAATATGTGTATATATTTGAATAAGTTATTGGGCTCGGCGTTTACCTGTTCAGCACTACACACGGTTATTATATTGTGGTTTCATGATTAATAAAAATGCAACATAACCATAAATACCCACATGGTTTAGTTAAAAAAGCCAAATTAGAAATATACTTATGAAAGTATCATTTTAGTTACTAAAAATCCTTGTCGTAAGAGAGTTGTTGACGTGCTTTCTCTTAGGCCATCAACTATAAAATAATTTATGACTAATCATTGTCAGCTAATTCTCTAATTTAACTGGCATAAATAAAAAACATTTCACTCGTCTTTCCTCCTCCAACGCCAACAATTACATTTATATCATTGTCTTTAGCTATTTGGCTAAGCCTTGCTATTTCATTTTCAGAGGCTTCCCCCTTAAATTCTTCGTATTTATAACTCATTTCGCTAGATTTAAAACTCTCATTTATATCTTTATTTGTGAGTGACCAAACTAAACTATCTGAAATAATCAAGGGTGAGTCACCTAATTTATTAACCTCATTAGCTAAACTTTTTATTTCTCCTTTTCCTTGTATATATCTACTTGGCGATTGAAAGACGTATCTTGACATACAGACCCCTCCTCATTATTTGATATACACTTATTTTATCCCCTGTATTCATATGTATAAATCATAAATCTTTGTAAATATAGAAGGATTATTCATTAAAATTGGGCCTTGTCTGAAGCGTTACGCCTTTTTATCCATTATGAGCACTTTAATACGCTGAATACGTAGTTTTCCAGACTCTAAGTTGTAAATCAGTTTTTGTTTAGGTTAAGGTTTTCCTTATATATTTAATATATTTCATTTTAGGCTATTTTATTTTTGCGTAAAAAAGACAACCGAATTAACGATTGTCTTTTAACTACGAGAAGTTGATTTGAGAGAGTTCCCATGTCTAATTGGAAACGATTACATTATAACATATATTTTAAAAAAGGCCACTCTGGAGGGCGGCTGTAAAAAGTTTATTGGATAGATAACGGGGAATTCAATTATTTGTGTAATATAGCACAAAAAAAGAACAAGTACCTCTGTATAGACACCTTAAAAAGAGAAAAAACCGAATGTTTTTAATTCCTCTTTTAAATTCATCAGCGCTCTTAATTCCATCAACCAATAGGATAATTAGAAGTGTTAATTATAATGCATGTTTTAGCTCCTGAACTTCACCTCTCTTGTAATCTTTTCTGATATAATTAAGTAAAAATGACGTAAGGGGCGAGTTATTTTGAAAAAATTTGCTGCTATCCATTTTATAAGTGGTGAATCTATTGATTTGTATGAAGACACTTTCATCGAAACAGTAAATAATATTTCTGGCTCAGATAATTTTTATACTCAAGTTATGTTTTCTGGCTCACTGTTTGAAGAAGACTTTTCGATGAAGAAGGTGAACCCTTCTAAACCAAAATTGGGGTTATTAGGTATGTTCTCTGATTCAGACTTTTTCACAGTTGACGAAGTTAAAAAAGTTTATTATAAAAGTTCTTCTATACATTCAATTAATTTTTATTAAGAGTTGGCGTTATAGTGTAGAAGAGGTAATTGAAGCAAACTAGACAATGGCTAGAAATAATTTTATCTAGGGAAACCGTCCAAAGCGGTGTAAATATAAAACTTAAATACTATAACGGAAAATTTTTTAGTTACACAAAAGAATATAGGGGAAATAGTGATGTTGAACGTGGGAAAATGACTAAAAATTAAAGACAATCACTATTGACTATATATTTGTATCATTTTAGGAGGGGTTTTATGGATTTTATCATTACAATAGTAATAGGTGTAATCGTTGGCGTCGCATTTTCAATCTGGTTAACTAACAATAAAATTACTAATCTTATTATTAGTTTGATTTCAGCAGTAATTGGTGCATTCATTGGTCTAACAATGTTAAATTCTTCAGGCAATGCATTACCAAATTCAGCAGGCATGTTCTTTATAATTCCGACACTTGTTGGTTCTGTTTGCTTGACTTTACTTGTTTTGTTTATTATTAAAACGAGCAAAGATATTGCAACAAATTAAAATAGTTTACATTGCCGTAGTATATGAGAGTCTTCTAGCAATGAGGGCTCTCATATTAAGTAACGTTGCATTATTTTTTAATAATGCAACGAACAATAAATTTTCAAATAGCTATGACTATAAGGATTAATATAAATTAAACAGTGTTTTTTCTATAAAGAGAGTTGCGTATTCATCAGAAACCAAAAAGGTAACATTATGGATTCAGTTGAACTAGTATGTTTTTTAACTAAGAGGACATTCGCGGTTCATAATATATTCGTAATGATTGGTATAGGCCTTCCATTAATATTTACTATAGCCATGATTTTTACAATTATAAAAAAAAGACATGGCTGGGCGTTCATTATGGTTATTTTACAAATGGGCTTTTCTTTTTTGTTTATGGTACAAGTAAATTACTATATCTTTTATATCCTTACGTACGTTTAGAACATGGTGCTGTAAATGATAACATGGCTATAGCTTTAATTATTGCATTTATTGCTGTTTTTCTATTACTTATTACTTTGTTGATATTATTAGTAAAATTATTTATTTTCAACAAAAAATATGTCGAAAAGAAAATAAATTAAAGCTAATTATATTAATTCTTGGTAATAGACTATATAGAACAAATATTAATAATTAGGT
>NZ_PPRL01000089.1 GCF_002902235.1 Staphylococcus ureilyticus | reverse complement strand
TTTATTAACTATATAATTATGAAAGTTTGTTTTTTACTTTTGAATTTTAAGCATTCAATCATTTGATTATAATTATGGCAAAAATATGAATTAAGTAAATAAAAATGTATTAATTTTTGAGCCAATTCATTTCATTTTAATACATTCCATTTATAATATGAGCCAGGTGATATTTGTGAAAAGATTAACAAGTTTAGCGATGAAATATAAAATTTATCCGATATTAATGTTTGTAATCAGTACAATATTAGCGATTACTGTAGTCATTCAGAACATTGCTATTGCAGAAATTTTAAATGCAATGTTACGTCATACACATCAAGATTTGTTAATTTTACTACTAGTGACATTAATTGTTTTATTAGCAAGAGCGACATTTAACACAATAAATCAAATAATAGGTAATCGTATGTCTTCTCGCGTTAAATATGATTTACGACGTCAATTGATTTTAAATAAATCTTCAGAACCTATTGGTGTTCAAATTAATACATTGACTGAAAATATAGATGGTATAGCACCATTCTTTAATAGTTACTTTCCTCAAGTTCTTAAGTCTATGATGATACCACTATTTATCATTATTGCAATGTGTTTCATACATTTAAACACGGCTTTAATCATGATTGTTACAGCACCATTTATACCAATGTTTTATATCATTTTTGGGTTGAAAACACGTGATGAGTCAAAAGATAAAATGACTTATTTAAATCAATTTAGTCAACAATTTTTAAATAAAATAAAGGGTTTGATTACTCTCAAACTATTTAATAAAACAGAAGCTACAGAACAATCTTTATATGGAGAAAGTACGACTTTTCGAAATTTAACAATGCGTATTTTAAGAAGTGCTTTTTTATCAGGTTTGATGTTAGAGTTTATCAGTATGCTTGGAATTGGCCTTGTTGCTTTAGAAGCGGGGTTAGGATTAATATTATTTAATAGTATAGATTTTAAAACTGCAGCCATAGCAATTATATTAGCACCGGAATTTTATAATGCTATTAAAGATTTAGGTCAATCTTTTCATACTGGAAAGCAAAGTGAAGGTTCAAGTGACGTTGTTTTCGATTTATTAGATCGACAAGAAGCATATGTGAAACCACAAGTGCAAACGAATAGTTATCAAAAGCCATTAATACAACTTGAGCATGTGTATTATAAATACAATGATGCACAGCAACATGCTTTGCAAGATATCAACATTAGTATTTATGAAGGGGAACATATTGCATTAATTGGAAAAAGTGGAGCTGGAAAATCTACTTTAGCTCAAGTTATAGCACAACATTTTAAACCACAATATGGTTCTGTTATTTATAAACAACAGTTAAAAATTGGTTTTTTGAGTCAGCATCCATATATTTTTAATGCATCTATAAGAGATAATATGACGATGTTCCAAAAAATTGAAAAAGATAAAATTTTAGAAGCGCTTGACGATGTTAACTTAAAAAATATTGTCAATAAGTTAGAAAAGGGTATTGATACTTGGATTGGTGAAGGTGGAGAGATGCTATCTGGAGGGCAGATGCGAAGAATTGAACTGTCACGGTTATTATTATTACAACCTGATGTACTGATATTCGATGAGCCTGCAACGGGATTAGATGTACAAACTGAGCATGTCATTCAATCTGTGATAAACAGAAAGTTTGAAAATACGACGATCATCACTATCGCACATAGAGAACATACAATAAAAAATGCAGATAGACGTATAAAAATTAATGAAGGTTCCGTTGAAGCTATAAAAGTAATCGAGCAAAATGCGTATAAAGGTGGTGGCTTTTGTTGAGACCACGTATTCAATTTAAGGTAGATAAAGATTTGGTTTTATCTATTATTGTAGGTATATTGGGCAGTTTAACTGCATTAAGCATGTTTTTCTTGAGTGGTTATATGGTGACGCAAAGTGCATTAGGGGCACCATTGTTTGCATTAATGGTTTTAATTGTTTCTGTTAAAATGTTTGGGTTTATACGTGCTGTTGCAAGATATATTGAAAGATTGCTGTCTCACAGAGCCACATTTACTATGTTGAGAAATGTGAGAGTACAATTCTTCAAACATATTATACCTGTCGTGCCAGATGTGTATAGAAAATTTAAATCAAGTGATTTACTTGGGCGCATGGTTGGTAGCGTAGAAGCACTACAAAATATTTATTTAAGAGTTTATTATCCGCCAGTAGTCATTGGTTTAACGGCAATGATTGCAATGGTTGTGACGTTTTATTTTTCATTTGTTCATGCAATTATCATCTTTTTAAGTATGTTGATAACATTGGTTTTAATCCCTTGGTTAAGCGCGAAAAAAGCACAATTATTAAAAAGAGATGTTAATCGTGTACAAGATCAATTTTTAAATCAATTTTACGATTATAAAGAAGGGTATCAAGAACTTGCAAGATTTGACCAAACAGCATATTATCAACATCGGGTGTTAAATCAATTGAATCAGTATGAACAAGCACAAGCAAAAGAGCAACGATTCTTATCATTGTATGAATATAGTTTGAATCTGGTTTCAATGATTGCTTTATTTGCAACTTTATATTTAGGTGTTATACAAGTGCAAAATCAACAATTAGATGTTGTTTACTTAACAAGTATTGTTTTGATGATGTTAACATTATTCGAACAAGCAATCCCTATGAGTAATGTGGCTTATTATAAAGCCGAGACGGATGAAGCATTGAGCAATATTAATGAAGTTATTGCTCACCCAATGCAACAAGGCAATCAACCACTATCACTAGAAAGTGATGTGCATCAACCTTTCGTAGAAGTTAAAAATGTTGATTTTAAATATTGGAATCAATCGAATTACACTTTAAAAGAATTGAAATTACGGGTGCATGAAGGTGAACATGTAGCAATTATTGGACCTTCCGGCTCAGGTAAGAGTACCTTATTACAGTTAATATTGGGACTTTATCAAAGTGAAAATGGTGTGGTTTTAATAAATAATCAAGATATTACAACCCTTTTAGATTCAAATAAATACAGTTCGATTAATGCTCTGTTACAGTCACAACAGTTATTTGATGGTACAGTACGTGATAATTTATTCACTGATAAAGATGATGCAGTAATCAAAGAAGTTTTTGATACACTAGGTTTATCGCACATTGAATTAGATAGACACATCACACTTTCAGGTAATACACTGTCTGGCGGTGAGATTCAACGAATGGGTATTGCAAGATTATTATTGAAAGAAGCTCCGATTTGGGTGTTGGACGAGCCTACAACAGCGTTAGATATTTATCATACGAATCATGTGATGGATGAAATTCACAAGCAATCTCAAACACTAATCGTGGCAACACATGATTTACGATTACTACCAAAATTTGATAAAATCGTGGTTATGGTTGACGGTAAAATCATAGAACAAGGAGATTACCAATCGTTACTATCAAATAAAGGCTATTTATATCAAATGGTCACGTTAAATCAAGTGTGACTTTTTAACAAAAGACAGCAATATAAGTACTTGATTTGTAAATGGAAAATGTTAAAGATTTAAAGCGAAAACCTGAGCTGTAGCTCATGCATAAGCCCCACTAACCCAACAAGTTGGGAAGTGGAATAAAGGAGTACCTGAGCTGTAGCTCATGCATAAGCCCCACTAACCCAACAAGTTGGGAAGTGGGGCTTTAAAATAAACTAGAGCCTAGAACAAATCAATAATGTCCTAGACTCTAGCTTTAAATCAATATATTTAATTAATCAATTTCATAGTGTTTAACCTTAACATTTAGAATTTAGCATTATTTTGCTTTTTCTTCTGTAAAGGCATTAATTACTTTTGAAAGTAATCGATTTAGTTCTTTGTTTTCTTCTGCGCTAAGTGAAGATGCAACTGCCACATCTTGACATGCTGTGTCCAATTCAGGTCGAATTGCTTCACTTTTATCTGTTAAGTGGATAAACACTTCACGTTGATCTACTTCAGAACGTTCACGTTTAATTAAATCAACTTGCTCCATTCTTTTTAGTAATGGAGATACAGTACCTGTATCAAGTGCTAATTCAGTTACGACTTTTTTCACATTAACAGGTGAGTCAGCCCATAAGATTGTTAAAACTAAAAACTGTGGATATGTCAATTTGTATTTTTTAAAGACATTGTTAGAGTAGTAGCGATTTACTTGTCTTTGAGCATTATACAAACTGAAACATAATTGATCCTTTAAATTAAGTGGTTCAGACATAAAGTTCTCCTCCAGACATTCTATCCGTTTTGTTCTTTCTGTTATCGGATTTGAATCCGTCTATTGTTGTGTAACACTTCCTCAAGCATACTTTCACACTGTGCCATGCTAAAATAAAGTATGTATAAAGTTTAGAAGAAAGTCAACATTTTATCAAGTGAAAGGTTAATTATAAGAATAATTAAAGTTTTACGCAAACATTTTTATTTATGAAATGAGTGAGTATATGAAAAATATTAACAATCAAAAAACCCGAATTACGATTATCACAGGATTTTTAGGGAGTGGTAAAACAACTTTTCTTAGTAAATATGTAAAATATTTACAAAAAAACAATGAAAACCCAAGTGTAATCGTAAACGAAAACGGTAATTTAGATATAGATAGCTATGCTATTAGCGATGATATTGAGGTTGCGTCAATATTAAATGGTTGCGTATGTTGTGATTTGCAACTAGATTTAATAAAACAATTAAAACATTTTCTAAGCAAAAGTGCAATGCGCCATATAATAATTGAGGCGACAGGTTTAGCACATCCAATTGAAATTATTGCAGCATGCCAGGATCCTGAAATTATTGAACAAGTCGCTCAACCCACAGTAGTAGGCTTGGTGGATGGGCCTCGCTTCTTAAATCGTTTTCAATATACAAACCATACAATTCAATTGATGGAAGAACAATTATCTGTATGCCATGACATAGTGATGAACAAAATGGATCTCATTGATAATCATACACATGAGCTTGATGAAGCAATCCGCAAAATTAATCCAACAGCATCCAAATATTTTACTACATATGCAGATATGGATATGAATCAAATTGCTCTGGTTGAAAATGAAAACCAAATGAATATTAATAACCATGTACATCATCATGGGATAAATCGTCTACATTATCATTTTTCTGGACCTATTCATAGACAATTATTTTATCAATTTATTTTACGGTTGCCAGATAATGTTCTAAGATTAAAGGGATATGTAAAATTTAAAGATATGCCCAACGACATTTATGAATTTCAATATGCGTTTGGATTACCAGATTATCAAACGATTGATAAAGAAGTACCCTTAACGATTGTTATGATTGGTGAACAATTAGATATAAATCAACTACGAAATCAATTAGATATGCTACAATTTACCTAATTTAAATTAATGTACTGAAGAAGGGGTTTGATTCATTATGGAAAGAGTGAAAATTAACCAACATGTATCCTTTTCAAATGTAATACAAGGGTTTTGGAGAGCAAAAGATTGGGATTGGACACCACAACAATTAAATTACTATATTAATGAATTAGTCGAGCGTGGAATTACTACTATGGATCATGCAGATATATACGGTGATTATAGTTGTGAAGGGATTTTTGGAGAAGCGCTTAAATTATCACCTAATCTACGGGAGCATCTTGAAATCGTTTCTAAATGTGGCATTGTATTGCCATCAGAGCATTTGGCGGCAGCAAATGGACATCGATACGATCACAGTAAAAAACATATCAGAGAAACTGTGGAACGTTCGCTTAAACAATTGCAAGTAGAACAGTTAGATTCATTATTGATTCATAAACCATCTCCGTTAATGGATCCTCACGAAATCACTGAAGCTGTTAAATCTTTAGTTAAAGAAGGGAAAATCAAATCGTTCGGTGTGTCAAATTTTAACAAATCTCAGTATGATTTATTAAGTAAATGCTTAGTTTGTGATAAATTACATATTACTTTAAATCAATTAGAAATTTCTCCTTATACATTAGATGCGATTGAAGATGGAACCATTAACTATATGTACAAAGATGATGTTAAAATTATGTCATGGAGTCCGTTGGCTGGAGGGAAACTGTTTGATCTTGAAGACGAAAAATCAGCAAGAATCACTGCGATTATATCTCCATTGGCACAAAAGTATAACGTTACGACAACTGCAATTATAATGTCTTGGTTAAAAAAACATCCAGCGTCAATTATGCCAGTGTTAGGCACGCAAAAGATTAATCGTATTGATGAAGCATTACAAGGTATGACAATAACGTTAACTGACCAAGAATGGTTTGATATTTATACAGCTTCCTTAGGTCATGATATTCCTTAGATTATAATTAGAAGGAGCGTAGAACATGAGTATTCAGAATGAACAACATCATAGAGATCAGTTTAGATTTCAACGCAATTTTATTAACTTTCCTTTTTTAGGTTTTGCAATAGTAATTGCTTTATTAAACATAATATATCCTGACATAAATGTCATGATGGCATTGTTTGGTTTGTTCTTTTTATACAATGGTGGGATATTGTTTGTGGCATTTATAAAGCATTATAAACGTGTGATGGTCTTAGCAATTATCTTAACCTTAATGTCATTAGCACTATTTGGAATGACGATGTATTTATATGCTAAATCAAATAATTTACTATAATGTACAATATTACTTGATCTAAATAAGTAGTAGGAGGGCATACATGGAGCAATGGATCACTCATTTTATGGAACAATTTGGTTACTGGGGAATTGCTTTTCTGATATTTTTAGAAAATATCTTCCCTCCTATACCTTCTGAAATCATCTTAACGTTTGGTGGTTTTATGACCACACACTCAAACTTGAGTTTTATTGGTGTAACACTTACATCAACTGTAGGATCTATTGTTGGAGCGATTTCTCTTTATGGCATAGGTGCTTGGATAGGAGAAAGAAATTTATATAAAATTGTAGATCGTTATGGAAAAATAATACGAGTAAAAAGAAGTGATTTAGATAAAACACTGCATTGGTTCGAGCGATACGGTTATTGGACGATATTTTTCTGTAGATTTGTACCTCTTTTAAGAAGTTTAATTTCAATTCCTGCTGGTTTAACACGCATGAATATGCCTTTGTTTTTATTATTTACAACAATTGGTACATTGATTTGGAATATCGTTTTAATTTATTTAGGACAAACAGTTGGTAGCAATTGGCATGTGATTGTGCACTATATGGATATTTACTCTAAAATGATTTATATCGTACTTATTATTTTAGTTATTTTTATTATTTGGAAGTGGTTGAAACGTCAACGAAAGCATAAGCAAAATTAAGCATAAGCTTTGCGAATTCGAACAATATTTTAGTAGCTACTAAAGAATGGTTTACTTATTAACATCTTATGGTGTGAGATAGCACTTAAATTTATTCAAATTGATTGTATGTGCACACTTTGTCAAAGTTGACTAGGATTGAGATTCATGCATAAGTCTCACTAACGCAATAAATTGAGAAATGTAATTCAAGCATACTAAGACAATTCACTTATCTATCATTATAAGGGGATGATATTATGACAAAACAAAAGGTTTCTATTATAGGTGCTGGCAATACAGGATCTACATTAGCTTTTATTATAGCTAAACATGAATTAGCAGATGTTGTATTAATTGATCAACCTAAAAATGAAGGACAGGTTAAAGGTAAAGCACTGGATATATTACAAAGTAGTCCAATTTATGGCTTTGATGTAAATGTTTCAGGCTCAGTAGACTATGCAGATACAAAAGACTCGGATATTGTTGTGATTACTGCTGGGGTGCCACGCAAGCCTGGAATGAGCAGAGATGATTTGGTTAAAATAAATGAACAAGTAATGGAAGATGTCACAAAAGAAATTGTTAAATATTCTCCTGAATGTAAAATTATAGTGCTCACTAATCCGGTTGATGCAATGACCTATTCGGTCTTAAAAGCATCAGGTTTCTCTAAAGAACGCGTTCTTGGACAGTCGGGTATTTTAGATACTGCAAGATATCAAACATTTATAGCGGAAGCTTTAGGCGTTTCGATTAAAGATATTAAAGGATTAGTACTAGGTGGTCATGGAGATACCATGCTTCCGTTAGTTAATGCTACAAATGTTAATGGTGTACCATTGACTAAATTATTAGATGAAACTACTATTAACCAAATTATTGAACGTACTCGAAAAGGTGGTGCTGAAATAGTAGAATTATTAGGTACTGGTTCTGCTTATTATGCGCCAGCTTCAGCAGTGTATACGATGTTGGAAGCAATTTTAAAAGATCAACAACGTTTATTACCCTCTATTGCATATTTAGAGAATGAATATGGTTTTTCTGATATTTGCTTAGGTGTCCCTACAATAATAGGAGAAAATGGTATAGAACGTATCTTAGAACTCGAGCTTTCTGGTGAAGAATTAAAACAATTAAAAATTTCAGCAAATGCTGTTCAACAAGTAAAACAATCGCTAAAAAATAAATAACTTTTTTAAAAAGAAACACCCACAACATGGCTAATAAGTCTGCTGTGGGTGTTTCGTTATATAATTAAATTTGTGATTACATCCTGAAAATACAGATATACACCGCAACGTACTCAAGAAAAGTTAAAATATACATATACTTTAACCTTAACTTTGTTTTAATAGAAACATGCCAATCAGGATATTTACGTTCGTAATAGAATAATTGCAAATAAAATAAACCGATACCTAGTGGTAAACACATGAGTAGAATGCTTTTTGTGTATGAAAATCCTATGTCATGGAGTAAATGTCCAATAATTAGCTGAAATACGATGAGTACAATAAGTAAAATTAAAATATTAAAAGTCATTTTGTATGTTGTACTCCTTTCGCAAATGTATAAATTAAAACTTGAAGCAATACAAGTAATATGACAAAAAGGAAAGCATCAAAATCTAAATGATTGATGACTTCTCTATAAATTCGAAGTGGTTCATTGATAATATAAACAGAATGCAAACGCAAGAACCGTCCGATATAAATACCTAAGCCATTTAAAAACATCATTATTAATATAATGCTTCTATTTAACCAACGATGCGTTGTAAAATTTTCCATTTCTACAAACATTAAAATTAATAAATATAAGGCTAACAAGACACCGGCAACTAAAAAAGTAAAATACATCCATTCAACGATGATTAGCCCTTGATAAAAATTAAAAGTAAATTGATTTAAATGTATTAAATCAGTAACCATATATAGTGTATTGGGTACCATGCATAAAAATATAAGTACAAAAACGATAAATAATGGCCATTCATATTTATATTTCGGTTTAAATAAATTTAATAGTAAGCACAATTCAAATGGAATATATGCTAAAAATAGATTGAGTGTCATAAATTGATAAAATTGGTTAAAGAAAATAGATATAATCATTAAAATTAAAAATATTGTTCTAGCAATGTAACGTGGGGCGATACTTACACCTACTTTCCTTATAGATTTATATATGTGATAAACACACATGTTCATATAATTATTTTTAGGGGGTACAGTTTTAGCTAATGTTAAAAATACGACTTTGTTTGAAAATGTATTTTTAATATTCTCATTGATTAAGTTTAGTTAATGTTTAGTAAATGACAAGCAGTTTAATTTTTAAATAGCAAATAAAAATCCCCTCAAAAAGCTCAATATCAAGGGAAAAGCAATATAAAATTACGAATGTGATTTTTCATAATACAATTTATAAACGAAAATTTCAATTATAAACATAATTCGAACCTATTGAAAACGTTTTAAAAATAAAAACAAGTTATACATAAATAGCTATTTTCAAAACAAAGTAAATATAAAGCATTTGAGTTAATATACATTATTTTTAAATTTTCCGTTTTTGAGCGATGAGGTTGTTTACTTTTAAAGTTTATTAGTATGATTTGGACTTGTAATTTCTCACAAATTCAAACTCAGAGCGTCAAGACGTTTCAAAATGGTAATCGATAAATGTTAGTACAAAAATAATTGAAGTGTGCTAGTTGGCAATATTAAAAGAATATATATACAGAAAAAAACGTTAATTTCTATCTAATTTCAATAGAAATTAACGTTTATGCTTTAGCAAGAGCAAATAATGTTCATGTGTTTTGATTAAGATAGTTTAAATGTATACAAATAATTCCTGACCTATATATAAATTTTATTTTTTGAAGTTAAACACAGTAAATGTTTTTATGGACTAATGATTCATTATTGTTAAATGGACACCAACAATTTACAAGTCTAATAAATTCAAGCCTATGTCTGCATTGTGTTTACGATTTATATCTAGGTTTGTCATTGTAATGACGATTTCTGCAGTAGCAGATACAACTGCTTTTGTTAAATGACCGCTTAATGTTTCATATTGGTTAGTACCAAAAGTTGCATGTAAATGTGCAAACGGCTTTTCATCAATATGAGAAATATTACCTAACAGGCTAATTAATTCTAAAGGTTCTTTAATTTCCTTTTTTTCATAGGTTTTAGTTTCTAAATTATAGAAATTTAATTCTACGTCGTCACAAGCTCCAATACCACTAACCGTTCCAAATTTACCGTTTTGCTCACGAGCAAGATCCGTTACAGCTTCAACAATATCTTCACCTTGCTCTAGAACTAATACGATAGTATTGCCATCTACTTGATATACCATTTGAAAACCTCCATTCAAATTAATACGTTAATATCATTATACAATTAATTATTTATGAGATGTATAATAGTGTTTGAAAATGTAAGTTTTTCTATTGTTTTTCTATAGGAAAATGTTATAGAATGTTCTAATATTGTGCATTCCTCTAAATTAACGATTCAAAACAAGATGATTAAAAAATGTGTATAAGAATGGAGTGAGAAACGTGAATAAACAATTTTATATTTTATATTTTAATATCTTTTTAGTCTTTTTAGGTATCGGTTTGGTTGTACCAGTGTTACCCGTATACTTAAAAGATTTAGGTTTAAAAGGTAGTGATCTAGGAATTCTTGTTGCGGTCTTTGCACTCGCACAAATGATTATTTCACCATTTGGTGGTACGCTTGCAGATAAATTAGGTAAAAAATTAATTATTTGTATTGGGCTGGCACTTTTTGCGATTTCAGAATTCTTATTTGCCGCAAGCCACACGTTTTCTCTACTAATCGTTTCTAGAATATTAGGTGGGTTTAGTGCTGGAATGGTTATGCCTGGTGTTACAGGGATGATTGCTGATATTTCTATCGGAAGAGATAAAGCGAAGAATTTTGGTTATATGTCTGCAATCATTAATTCAGCTTTCATTTTAGGGCCTGGTTTAGGTGGATTACTAGCAGAAGTTTCACATAGATTACCGTTTTATGTGGCTGGTACTAGTGGTGTGATAGCACTTATATTATCTATCACTTTAATTAAAAATCCAAAAAACGAAACGCAAGATGGTTTTACACATTATCAACCTGAATTATTGTCTAAAATAAATTGGAAAGTGTTTCTCACTCCAGTCATTTTAACACTTGTACTCGCATTTGGTTTGTCGGCGTTCGAAACATTATTCCCTTTATATACAGCCGATAAAGCACACTATTCACCTATAGATATCTCCTTTGCAATTACTGGTGGAGGCATTTTTGGTGCGATATTCCAAGTGTTTTTCTTTGATAAGTTTATGAAATACTTTGAAGAACTTACTTTCATTACTTATGCATTACTTTATTCAGCAATTATATTACTTGCGTTGACATTTATGCATAATTACTGGTCAATTATGATTATTAGTTTTATAGTATTTATTGGATTTGATATGATTCGACCAGCAATTACGAATTATTTTTCTAATATTGCTGGAAATCGCCAAGGATTTGCTGGTGGATTAAACTCGACCTTCACAAGCATGGGGAATTTTATAGGACCATTAGTAGCTGGTACATTATACGATATTAACTTTGAATTCCCACTTTATATGGCAATATTAGTAATGTTTATTGGTATGATAGTAATATTTATTGAGAAATCAATTCGAAATCGTCTAAAAAAATCATAAAATTAATAACGCAGACAAGTTACGATGCTTAAAACGAAATGCTATATATGACATGAGAAAATAAGTCACTATTCTATAAAAGATAATTTAGGTTTCTCACAAATAAACTAATATTAAAGGAGTAAGATATGAGATTGGAGTTACCAATTTAATTTCATATCTTACTCCTTTTTAATTTGAAAAATAAAGCAATTCAAACTTTAGAAATATGTTGATTTGTCATGTTAATACTCCTAATTGGTTTAAAAGTGGCTGTATTTATTCATTTATAATTTCAAATATGACACGAATATTAAATTAAGTTGCATACGTAATATTCATGTTACAGAAATTACAATTGTTTTAAATTGTAGTCTATATAAGTTTTTTGTTAAATATTTGTGATAATATGTTGTTGTGATTATTAAAGAGAGATGATTAAGGGGATAAAGTTGAAGAATTTACTATTATCAATATTGGCTTTTCTATTAACATGCTGCTTCATATTTTTATTAGTATTAGTTACTAATCAACAAGTGCTAGCCAAAGTACATGAAACGATATCGAGTTATTCCGATACTAATAATACTGTTCAATCCAAAGCAAGCGCGGAAAAAACAGACTTCGAATCAAACATGCCGAACGATAAAAAGCATGACGCGCAAAAAGAAAAGCCATATAATGCAAAAAAACATGAGCCGATAGCAAAATTAGCAACGCATGATTTGAATGATAAAGAGACTGGAGAAATCAATTTGCCTCAATTTTCAGAAGCGCTAAATAAAGCGAAAAAAATGGTAGACAATGATAACCATTCTGAAAATAAATATAATGACTATGGTATTGATAGTACATGTGAGGGAACTTATTACTATATTTTTACTTTCGAAAATAAGCAACATCCCAAAACATATTATAGAGTCACTGTAGATCAAAATAATGAGGCAAGAATATTTGATGATGCTTATCAAGTTCAAAAACATCAAGACCAAGACAAACCGAGAATATCGCCTCATGAATCAGAAGTAATTGCTCAAAAATATGCAAAAGATGCACTAGGAAATAATGCTACCTTGAAAAAAGTTCAAGCTTCAAAGCAAGGTATGTCCTATACATTTTATGATGCGGCTGCAAACAAAGAATATAAAGTTATTGTGAATAAATTGGGTGATGTCATACGTCAACCTGCATTAAAATAGGGAAATAAAAACATTCAACTTTTAGATACTATTGAAGTTGAATGTTTTTTAGTATCATAAAAAAGTATAAAGTTAAATGTATCGATGTTATTATTATATTAAGACTAAACTGATTTATATTTTGATGAATATTAAATTATTAAAAATTGAAAAGGATGAATGTTTTGAAAAAAATAAAAAAAGCAATTATACCTGCAGCAGGATTAGGTACAAGATTTCTTCCGGCAACAAAAGCTATGCCAAAAGAAATGCTACCAATTTTAGATAAACCAACGATTCAATACATTGTTGAGGAAGCGGCTCGTGCTGGTATTGAAGACATTATAATTGTGACTGGTAAACATAAACGAGCAATTGAAGATCATTTTGATAATCAAAAAGAATTAGAAATGATTTTAGAAGAAAAAGGAAAAACTGATTTATTAGAAAAAGTGAATTACTCTACCGAACTTGCTAATATTTTTTATGTAAGACAAAAAGAACAGAAAGGCTTAGGACATGCGATTTATTCAGCGCGTCAATTTATTGGGGATGAACCTTTTGCCGTATTATTAGGTGATGATATTGTTGAATCTACACAGCCAGCCATCAAACAATTGATGAATACATATGAAGAAACTGGTAAATCCGTAATCGGTGTTCAAGAAGTGGATGAAAACGATACACATCGTTACGGTATTATTGACCCATTAAGTAAAAGCGGACGTCAATATGAAGTGAATCAATTTGTAGAAAAACCAAAACAAGGAACTGCACCTTCAAATCTAGCAATTATGGGGCGTTATGTGTTAACACCTGATATTTTTGAATATTTAGCAAATCAAGGTAAAGGTGCCGGTGGGGAGATTCAACTGACAGACGCTATTGAAAGAATGAATAAGGAAAGCCATGTCTATGCCTATGATTTTGAAGGTGAGCGTTATGATGTTGGTGAAAAATTAGGTTTCGTTAAAACTACAATAGAATTTGCTTTAAAAGATCAAGAAATGAAAGCGGCGTTAACGCAATTTATTAAGCAACTTAATCTGGATGAATGATTTGTGATAAAGTTACTTTATAGATAGAAAATATAAAATATTTTGATATACATGAAACATTTTAATCATATGAGGTATCGAAATGAAACAAAAGAAAACGAATGCTATGCGTATGTTAGATCGTCAAAAGATAAACTATAGTGTCAATATTTATGAAATTTCAGATGAACATATAGATGGTACTGAAGTAGCAAATAAAGTAGGTATAGAGGATAAGTATGTTTATAAAACACTTGTTTTAGAAAATAGTGATCATCATCATTTTGTGTTTATTATTCCGGTCAGTAACACATTAGATATGAAAGCGGCGGCACATGCGGTAAATGAAAAGAAACTGCAATTAATGCCTTTAGATGATCTTAAAAAAGTAACAGGCTATATAAGAGGTGGTTGTTCACCGATTGGCATGAAAAAGCAATTTGAAACCGTTGTTGATGAACAAGCAACAAGTATAGATTCACTTTATATTAGTGGCGGAGAGCGTGGGGGACAGATTGAAATGGCAGTAGATGATTTGGTTGAAGTCACCAATGCAAAAGTGATGCACGTCACTCATCATTGAACAACGCAAAAATAAATAAAATCACGAAATAGGCATGATTCCATTTCGTGATTATTTAGCAGGCAATAAGTAATTAAATATTTTTTGTAATTTTATAAAATTGAGTGTATTAATGATTTGAATCTTTATTCGAATTTTGCACTCTTTTTTTTATGCGTTTTTTAAATTGACGTTCTACAATCATTAAAAACGTAAGGCTCAATGTAAAAAATGTGAGAGCCATCGTTAGAACAAACATAGATTCTATTGGGAGTAAAAGTAATATAAGTAGTACGATAAAGTTACTAATATATGCATATGTATAGAGTAAAATCATGGTCATTCGTATATATTTGTCGGATGTTTGACTAATAAATTGTAACAGGTTAAACGCCATTTGAAAAAACAACAAAATATATATTAGCAAAGTTTGAAAAAACACAAAATCAGTTTTGAATTTTTCACTTATGTATATATTGAGCATCATTAAAATAGCAAAGATAACTGCGGTACTGATTCTGATTCGTCTTTCCCATTTTACTATAGATGATTTTTGCATAACTTCAAGGCACTCCTTGTAAGAAATATATGGAATAAAAAAGATTGTGTTATACATTGTGCATTATAACGTAATGAGATGTATTATCAAGATACTCAAAATGGTTATTAATACATAGTTATGGAGCATAATTATTTATAAAAAGGCCAATCATCAAATTTTATTAGTTATATATGATTGTTTTTGATTGCTTTTGACAATAAATGATTGAAAAAAGAAAGCGCAACCATTATAATGAAAATGAAATGAGGTGAAGGGATGATTACAGAAAAGCGCCAGGAGCTCATATTGACTGAATTGTCAAAAAAAGATTTTTTAACCTTGCAAGAATTAATAGATCGAACTGGATGTAGTGCTTCTACAATTCGCCGAGATTTATCCAAATTACAAAAAATTGGGAAGTTGAAAAGAGTACACGGTGGGGCAATGCTTAATGAATCATCAATTTTAGAACCTAATTTGGCAGATAAACGTGGTACAAATTTAAAGGAAAAACAAGAAATTGCTCGATTAGCAGCACTAGAAATAGAAGACAATGAATGTATTTTTATAGATGCTGGTTCAACTACACTTGAGATGATTCCTTATATTGATGCACAAAATATCATTGTAGTAACAAGTGGTTTGACGCATGTCGAAGAGTTAATTAAACATGGTATTCGTACATTTGTTTTAGGTGGAGAAATTAAATCGACAACATATGCGACAGTAGGTGCTAGCGCACTTGAAACGTTGAAAAGCTATCGTTTTGATAAAGTGTTCCTTGGTATGAACGGCATTGATTTAAAATATGGTTTAACTACACCAGACGAGCAAGAAGCAATTATTAAAAAACACGCGATATATTTAGGTTCGAAAGCGTATGTTTTAGCTGATCATGATAAATACGACAAGGTGTATTTTGCACATGTGCCTGTCGAAACACAAGTTAGCATTGTTACTTCTAAAAAAGTAAAAGAGAGTGACATATTTAAGCAATATACTGAACATTATACATTTATTGGAGGTACACGATGATTTATACGGTAACTTTTAATCCCTCTATTGATTACATCATGTTTGCTGATGATTTTGAATTAAATGGATTAAACAGAGCGACAGAAACTTTTAAATTTGCTGGAGGTAAGGGTATCAATGTTTCAAGGGTATTGAAAACATTGAATGTCCCTTCAACAGCCTTAGGATTTGCAGGTGGATTTCCAGGTCAATTTATAGATGACACTTTAAAAAAAGCAGGTATTCAAACTGATTTTATAGAGATAGATGAAGATACGCGGATTAATGTAAAACTGAAAACTGGTGATGAAACAGAAATAAATGCACCAGGTCCAAATATTTCTCAAACACAATTTGAAAATCTACTCAGACAACTTAAACAAACTTCAAAAAAAGATATAGTAGTCGTGGCAGGAAGTATACCGAAAAGCGTCCCTAAAGATGCTTATGAACAAATTGCAAAAATCATAAAACAAACAGGTGCTCGATTAGTCGTAGATGCTGAAAAAGATTTAGTGGAATCCGTATTAAAATACAACCCACTATTTATTAAACCGAACAAACATGAATTAGAAGTGATGTTTGATACATCAATCAATTCTGACGAAGATGTTATCCATTACGCACAAGAAATTATGAAACAAGGAGCATCATCTGTGATTGTGTCACTTGGTGGTGAGGGCGCAATTTATGTTGATCATAAACATAGTTTGAAAGCGTCAGTACCTCATGGTCAAGTTGTCAATACAGTTGGTTCCGGTGATAGCACTGTTGCAGGCATGATAGCTGGTCTTGAAACAGGATTGACGATTGAAAATGCGTTTAAACAAGCGGTTTCTGCGGGGACAGCTACTGCTTTTAACGATGATTTAGCCTCATACAAAGCAATTGAAGATATTAAAGAACAAGTGACAATTACGACGCTAAAAGGGAGTGAATGAGATGAGAATTACAGAGTTATTAACTCAAGAGACAATAGCTATGGATCTTTCATCAACTGATAAGAATGGTGTCATAGATGAATTAGTGAATCAACTAGATAAAGCAAACAAATTAAACGATGTATCAGTTTTTAAAGAAGCTATTTATAATCGTGAAGCGCAAAGTACCACAGGTATTGGAGAAGGTATTGCGATACCACATGCTAAAGTAGCTGCGGTAGATACGCCTGCTATCGCCTTTGGTAAATCTAAAGCGGGTGTGGATTATCAAAGTTTAGATATGCAACCGGCACATCTGTTCTTTATGATTGCTGCTCCAGAAGGTGGCGCACAAACACATTTAGATGCATTAGCAAAACTATCAGGTATTTTAATGGATGATAAAGTGCGAGAAGATTTACTAAATGCAACGTCTCCACAAGAAGTGTTACAAATCATTGATAAAGCTGATGATGAAGCTACAGAAGAAGTAGAAGAAGAAACCGAAAGCTCTGTATCTTCAGCTGACACAAATGAACCCTATATATTAGCGGTTACTGCTTGTCCAACGGGCATAGCACATACTTATATGGCTCGCGATGCTTTGAAAAAGCAAGCTGAAAAAATGGGCGTTAAAATAAAAGTAGAAACAAATGGATCTGGCGGTATAAAGAATCATCTCACAAATGAAGATATCGAACGTGCAACTGGCGTTATTGTAGCGGCAGATGTGCATGTTGAAACAGCGCGTTTTAATGGTAAGAATGTTGTTGAAGTACCAGTAGCTGACGGAATTAAACGCCCAGAAGAATTAATAAATATGGCTCAAGATACTTCTCGTAAACCGTTTGTAGCGAGTGCTGATTCAAGTAAAGCACAATCAGAAAGTAATGAAAAACAAGGTGTCGGTAAGACAATTTATAAACATTTGATGAACGGTGTTTCTAATATGCTACCACTTGTTATAGCTGGTGGTATTTTAATGGCTATTGTGTTCTTGTTTGGTGCAAACTCATTTGATCCAAAAAGTTCAGATTACAATGCGTTCGCAGAACAATTGTGGAATATAGGTAACAAGAGCGCCTTTATGTTAATTATACCTATACTTGCTGGTTATATTGCACGCAGTATTGCAGACAAACCAGGTTTTGCTGCTGGTTTGGTTGGTGGTTTGTTAGCTAGTACAGGTGATTCTGGCTTTATCGGCGGCATTCTTGCAGGTTTCTTAGCAGGTTATTTAACATTAGGCATCAAAAAATTAACAAATGGTATGCCACAATCTCTAGAAGGTTTAAAACCAACTTTAATTTTCCCGGTATTCTCTGTTTCTATAACAGGTTTACTGATGATTTATGTTTTAAATCCTCCAGCATCTTGGTTAAATAATTTATTGCTGAATGGATTACAAAGTTTATCAGGTACTAACATTATGTTACTAGGTCTTGTTATTGGCGCGATGATGGCGATCGATATGGGTGGTCCATTTAATAAAGCAGCTTACGTATTCGCTGTAGCTGCATTGACAGAAGGTAATGCAGCACCAATTACAGCAGCGATGATTGGCGGTATGGTGCCACCGATTGCTATTGCCACAGCAATGTTACTGTTCCGTAAAAAATTCACAAAAGAACAAAAAGGTTCTATTGTTCCAAACTACGTGATGGGGCTATCCTTCATTACTGAAGGCGCAATTCCTTTTGCCGCAGCTGATCCTATTCGTGTAATCCCGTCTATGATGGTGGGTTCAGGTGTAGCAGGTGCAATTGCATTAGGCTTAGGGTCATCCATTCAAGCACCACATGGTGGTATTATTGTTATATTAGGAACAGACTTTAGTCACGTATTACAATCATTGATAGCAATCATTATTGGAGCTATCATAGCAGCAGTTATTTACGGTATGTTAAAACCAAAATTAACAAAAGATGAGATTCAAAGTTCAGAAGCGATGAATGATTAAAATTATAGAGATTCATAATGAAAAGCCAGAAGAAACTCGTGATTGAGTGAAACTTCTGGTTTTTTTATTATTGGCTTTTGAATATAATATAAGCGTTGAATTTGGTAAAATAAAATATAAGTGATGTAAGAAAATTTTAACCTAAAATAATTGAAAAGAAGGTAATATAAATGGTTGAATATGTAATTGAAAATGGACGAATATATACTGAAACTGAAACCATTGATTGCGGTTATATCATCATTAAATCTGGTAAAATTGCTGGTTTAGGTATAGGAACGTATGAAGGTGATTTACAAACGATCGATGCACAAGGGCATCATATTCTACCTGGTTTTATTGATATTCATATGCATGGTGGCTATGGGGAAGATGCGATGGATGCATCGATGACGGGCTTAAAACATTTATCAGAATCATTGCTATCTGAAGGCACAACGAGTTATTTAGCAACTACAATGACACAATCAGATGAAAATATAACAAAAGCACTTAAAAATATTGCTACATATCAAACACAACAAGATACGAAAAATACAGCTGAAATTGTGGGTATCCATTTAGAAGGTCCGTTTATTTCTGAGCATAAGGTAGGGGCACAAAATCCTGGTTATGTCCAACGACCTTCAGTAGAAAAATTAAAATACTTCCAAAATATAGCGAATAATCACATCAAAGTCGTCACATTTGCACCTGAAGTCGATGGTGCTAAAGAAACGTTGGCAACTTTTAAAGATCAAATTATATTTTCAATTGGACATACGGTTGCGACATTTGATGAGAGCAATGAAGCGGTGGAAAACGGTGCCAAACATGTTACGCATTTATATAATGCAGGTACCCCGTTTGAACATAGAGAACCAGGTCTATTCGGTGCTGCGTGGGTTAATGAAAAATTAAACACTGAAGTTATCGTCGATGGGATTCATTCACATCCAGCTGCTGTAAATATTGCATATAAGCAAAAAGGCAATGAACATTTCTATTTAATTACAGATGCTATGAGAGCAAAAGGTATGCCGGATGGAGAATATGATTTAGGAGGTCAAAATGTCATCGTGAGAGGCTCAGAAGCACGTTTAGCTTCAGGAGCATTAGCGGGAAGTATTTTAAAAATGAATACTGGTTTGCATAATCTTATTAAATTTACAGGTGATACCCTAGATAATCTATGGCGTGTTACGAGCTTAAATCAGGCCATTGCTTTGAACATTGACGATAAAAAAGGTAGCTTAAAAACAGGTAAAGATGCTGATATTGTCATTGTGAACGATGATATTGAAGTTCAGACAACAATTAAAAATGGTGAAATCCATCATTTTATAAAATAAGCATTATTTTAAAGTATATAAACATTTTCAGAACAAAAGATGTAAAATTTAGAAAGTTGACGTGAAGGTGATTTTGCGTTTAAATGGTACATTAGGTGAATATAAAATTTTAATTTGTATAAATTACTTTCGAAATAAGTATTGTGATAAAATAAAAGAAATGCGTATTTTTAGGGAGGTGTTACAATGGGAAGGATTTAGCATATAAAACAAACTTAAGCAATCAAATCATATTTTATAAGCAGTCACCTATTGTGACACAAAATTTGGAGGTGAATCCCTAGAAATAGGGAACTAATTGGAAACAGTGACCATAATAAATTTAGTAATATTCTTTTTTTTAATAGCATTAACTACAGTCTTCGTAGGCTCAGAATTTGCATTAGTAAAGGTACGTACTACTAGGATTGAACAACTTGCAACAGAAGGCAATGGTAGTGCACGTGTTGTTAAAAAAATGATTAAAAACCTAGACTATTACTTATCAGCATGTCAATTGGGTATTACAGTGACATCTTTAGGATTAGGTTGGTTAGGTGAACCAACATTTAACAAGTTGCTACACCCATTATTTGAATTAATCCATTTACCTGAAGCACTGACGACAACTATTTCATTTATCGTAGCATTTATCATTGTGACATATCTACATGTTGTTTTGGGTGAGTTAGCACCAAAAACACTTGCTATCCAATATACTGAAAAATTAGCATTGGTTTACGCTAGACCGCTATATTATTTCGGATTTGTAATGAAACCATTAATTTGGTTAATGAATGGTTCTGCAAGAATGATTATTCGTATGTTTGGTGTGGATCCTGATGCAAATAATGATGCAATGTCAGAAGAAGAAATAAAAATTATTATAAATAATAGTTATAATGGTGGAGAAATCAATCAAACAGAATTAGCATATATGCAAAATATTTTTTCTTTTGATGAAAGACATGCCAAGGATATCATGGTGCCGCGTACACAAATGGTTACATTAAATGAACCGTTTAATGTAGATGAACTATTAGAAACGATTAAGGAACATCAATTCACACGTTACCCAATTACAGAAGATGGCGATAAAGACCATGTTAAAGGGTTTATTAATGTAAAAGAATTTTTAACAGAGTATGCTTCTGGTAAACCGATGAAAGCAAGTAACTATATTCATGATTTACCAATGATTTCTGAAACAACTAGGATTAGTGATGCGCTTATTAGAATGCAGCGTGAACATGTTCACATCAGTTTGATTATCGATGAATATGGTGGTACTGCAGGTATTTTAACGATGGAAGATATCTTAGAAGAAATTGTCGGTGAAATTCGTGATGAGTTTGATGATGATGAAGTCAATGATGTTGTAAGACTAAGTGATAATAAATACCAAATTAACGGTAGAGTGTTATTAGATGATTTAAATGATCAATTTGGTATTGAATTTGAAGATTCTGAAGATATAGATACAATTGGTGGCTGGTTACAGGCACATAATACTAATTTACAACCCAATGATTATGTAGATACACAATATGATCGTTGGATTATATCAGAAGTGGATAATCATCAAATTATCAATGTTATCTTAGAATTTGAATCTCATGAAACACGTCCAACTCCAGAAGAAGATGAAGACGAAGAAAGCAATGATAATTAAGCTATGAGTATGATGCACTAGCAATGTTGAAATTTTTAGCATAGCAATCATCATTTGCTGACAAGATATCAACATATGTTTTGCACCACTCGCATATTACTTGTATGATAAAATATAAGTAGGTATTGCAAAAACTGGGACATCATTGAATGTTCCAGTTTTTTTATAATTATCTTTATAGAAAAGCTAAATGCATAACGTGTTTTTATGTAAAATTGAAAATATATTGATATTAAAAATGAGGAGGATAAGTGTATGTTAGAAGATACATATTATTTAAATAATGGTTATCCTATGCCAAAAGTTGGTTTAGGTGTGTATAAAATCACTGATGAGGAAATGGAAAATGCTGTATCTAGCGCTTTAGATATTGGTTACCGTGCTTTTGATACAGCTTACTTTTATAAAAATGAAATTGCATTAGGCAATGCTTTAAAAAAATCTGATGTACCACGTTCTGAATTATTTATTACATCAAAGATATGGAATGATTATCAAGGATATGATAAAACAATTGAATTTTTTACAAAATCTATAGAGAATTTAGGTACTGATTATCTAGATTTATTTTTAATACATTGGCCATGTGAGGAAGATGGACTTTTTATTGAAACGTATAAAGCGATGGAAAAATTATATAGAGATGGTCGAATCCGTGCCATTGGGGTATGTAACTTTAAACAACATCATTTAGAAAAATTGATGGCAGAGACAGAAATTACGCCTGCTGTGAACCAAGTGGAGGTACACCCTTATTTCAATCAGCATGAGCTACAAGATTTTTGTGATAAGCATGATATTGCAGTGACAGCTTGGATGCCACTCATGAGAAACCAAGGTTTACTTGAACATCCTATCATTGTTGATATTGCCGAACGTTATAGTAAAACACCTGCACAAATCGTGTTGCGTTGGCATTTAGCACATAACCGTTTAATTATACCAAAGTCTAAAACACCTAAACGTATTAAAGAAAATTATGATATTTTTGATTTTAGTTTAGAATTAACGGATATTGCTGAGATTGATAATCTAAATCGAGATGCGCGCCAAGGTAAAGATCCTGATAAAGTGCGTATAGGCGATTTAAAGTAATGATTTAAAATAGCAAAATTTAGCTTTGTTTATAAAAATTTGAAGTGAAAGATAGCTAAAAATGGAGAAGTAGTTGCAAATCAAGGTTTATTTTTTAGTAGTTTCTTCAAAAAAGGTGAACGTTAAATATTTTAAATAACGTAGGATAGAGCATGGTGTTCATGACACTTGTTTCTCTATCCTACTTTTTTAATTTTACGAATATATGTTTTATTTCCTTTTCTGACAAATAGTTGATAAACTAAATGGACAATGTTACAACTTTTTACAAAAAAGATATTGAACAATATTTATATGTATATATGCTCTACATTATCATAAAAATTTAAAAACTAAATTTTAGTGTTTCTTAATGACACGAATTATTGGTATTATCTATTTCAAAATTTTTAAAAGAGTGTAAGTTTTATAATTGATTATTAAGGAAATATAAAAATTGTGTAAACCTAAATGAAAAGAATGGCGAAATAACTGTAAATATTGGTAAAGTAAAATTGAAGTAATTGAAATGAAGGTGTTTATTATGCATATAAGAGTTATAGTGCCATGTTATAACGAAGGTGAAGTAATATTAAAAACATATCACAAGTTAACTGAAATATTAGATGAAGATAGTCTTAACCGTCACTATAACTATGATTTGCTATTTGTAGATGATGGTAGTCAAGATAAAACGATTAATTATATTCAAGAAATGGCAGCACAGGATGAACATGTAAAATATATTTCATTTAGTAGGAATTTTGGTAAGGAATCAGCAATGATTGCCGGTTTCCAACACAGTGTGGAATGTGATGCTGTTGTGATGATTGATGCTGATTTACAGCACCCGCCAGAGCTTATACCACAGATGATAGATAGTTATTTGGATGGCTATGATCAAGTCGTCGCAAAACGAGATAGAACAGGTGAAAAACGTTCAAGAAAATTTTTAACGCAATGCTATTACAAAGTGATTAATCATTTTGTCGAGGATATTAAACTAGAAGACGGTGTTGGAGATTTTAGATTGCTTAGTCAACGCGCGTTACACTCATTAACATCGTTAAATGAATATAATCGTTTTTCAAAAGGGTTATATGAATGGATTGGCTATAATACTAAAGTTTTTACTTATGAAAATGTTGAAAGAGAAGAAGGTACATCGAAATGGTCATTTGGTAAATTATTGAACTATGGTATAGATGGCTTGATCTCATTTAATAATAAACCATTACGCGCTATGATTTATTTAGGACTGATTGTATTTTTTGTGAGTCTACTTTATATTATATTTAGTTTTGGAAATATTATGATTAATGGTGTGAAAACACCAGGGTACTTTTCAACAATTGCAGCTATTTTATTACTTGGAGGTATTCAACTGATTTCAATCGGTATTGTAGGCGAATATATCGGTAGGATATATTATGAAGTAAAACAGCGACCAAAATATATTGTTCAAGTATCTAATTTAAAGCAGGTAGACAAAACGAAAGGGTTGGACTCTGAATTAGAAATGTCTGAATATCCAGAAGAAGCGAAAGAACAAAGTAAAAACAGTATAAATAGAGAAGAACATTTTTATGTACCATCTCATAAGGTTAAAACTGAAAAGAATAAAACACTTGTTAAACATAGATAATCACTGCCCTCAGGTTATGCTAAAAGCGTAGTCTGGGGGTTTCGTTTATTAAAAAATTGAGTTTAATTGTGCATGGTTGTCCGAGGAGGTGATTTGAGCCTGTGTCTTTCGGCATATCAATCTAAAGCATTATCACATTACAAAATTGTATAAGAGCCAAATTAGTTAAATACTCTTAAAAGCAAAAATAAAAATGTTATAGTCAGAGAAATTTTGATACAGAAGTAATGCTTAGTTTTATAAAGGTTGTTTTAGATTTTAGGTTATTGTTGAGCCCGTACACACAAAGTTAAAATAACAACTAAAGATGATACGAATGACATTTTAAGAAAGATAGATTATAAACTCTCATGATAATAACACTTTAAAAATCAAAAAACGTCAATTTCTATTATCATACTATAGAAATTGACGTTTATTTTTGGTTGAAATTTTAGTATTAGTCATCTTCTGACGATATAGAAACGATGACATTAAGTTTCAGGAATTTCTTTTAAAACTAAAAAATTAACAAATCATTTATTTTTTACGTAATTTTCCCAATATAAATGATGCAAGGGCAACAAGAATAATTGTTCCAATTAGTGCAGGGAAGATAGCGATACCGCCTAAATGCCAACCCCAATCACCAAATATCCATGAACCTAATGCAGAACCTACGATACCAGCAATGATATTTCCTAAAATACCTCCAGGGATATCTTTACCGACGATACCACCAGCAATCCAGCCGATTAAACCGCCGACAATTAACATAATAATAAATCCAAACATAAGTATACCTCCTTTTTAAATATCATAATCAATTATTACATACCACAAAATATAATTTGCTAATCATTTTTTTGAAAAAAATATATTCTGCCATAATAAAAAAAGTAAGAATAATAAATGTACAATTATAAAGGCATACCAATAAGGTGTTAATAAAGGCATGATTGTAAAAGATAATACAATAATAATTTGGCCAATCACTACTGGTTTGCGAATACGATTCAAGATTTTAATTTGTTCTTTTTCATGTGTTTGGAATGTACTATAGAACAATAAAGTTGCACCTATGAGAAAAATAGCTGGAGCTAAATATGGAATGGACATATAGTAAGAATCTTTACTTGTATCGTATGAAAGGATTAAAGATGTACTCATGATAATCGTTAAAATAAAACCAATAAATTTTTGATCAGTTATGACATATGTTTTTGTTTTTTTATTGAGATACAATTGCAACAATGTCCAAATAATTAAATGGGTGCAAGTATAAAATGTTATGTAATCGTATTTACCAACAAGGACTAAATTAATGATACTATTAATGGTTATTGATAAAAGTATAGAGCTAAACTTAAGTTGTTTGAAATTCTGACGATATAAATCAATACCGAGTATGATTGCTACCGTAGCTATATTTATGATTATATTTATTAGCATGTTGCTCTCCTAACCTAGATACTTCACTGCAACATTATATCAATTAAGTTAGATTTAATCATTTAATAACAGTTGATGTTTTAAAAAATTATAAGTCATTATCTGACATATTGTAAAATTGTTATTATTTTAAATAATTATATTTACAGTGACAATCATTGCTATGTTTTATGTACAAAGTAAAAACCGGTTTATTGTATAGACAAAGAGCATTATACAACGAACCGGTTCATTGACTCAATTTAAACACCTTTTTTATTACTCCAAAGTAAAGTATGTAATTGAGGTAATACATATACATTATTCATATCGCTACTATCCATGACACGATTCACAAGGGTTTCATATAATGAAAGTAACTTTTCTGTGTGAGATTCAACATATTCTCCGTCTAGGTATGGATTCCCAACTTGTAAATAAAATGGCACGTTAGGATATCTATGATGAATCATTTTGGCAAATTCAAAGTCCTCATCATTGAAAATAACTACTTTAAGATTGAGTGTTTCTGGCTTACATTTAGCAATGACATCATCTAAAATAGGTAAATTTGGTTTCATCATTGAGCTAGGTGGTTTTGGACTAATTGTTAAATCATCAATTTGTGTCATCCATGGTTGGAATTTACTGCCTTGTGTTTCTAGGGCGCTTTGTATGCCTTTGTCTTCGAATAAATCGACTAATGTTTGAATGCCTTTTATTAAAGCTGGATTGCCTCCTGAAATTGTTACGTGATTAAATGATTCACCTGCAATGTCATATAATTGCGCATAAATTTCTGTAGCATCCATCATGCGTATTTCTTCTTTTGCACTGCCATCCCATGTAAAACTAGAGTCACACCAACTGCAACGGTAATCACATCCAGCTGTACGTACAAACATGGTTTTGCGGCCGATGACACGACCTTCACCTTGTATCGTTGGACCAAAAATTTCAAGCACAGGTATTTTACTCATGGTTTGGCTCCTTTGGTCGATATATGACATAACTTGTTGGTGTTTCTCTGACGTAAACTTGCAAGCATTGTGGTTTGTTTGGCCTTTGGTTTAATGAAGACTGAACCATCTCATATATTGTTTGTGTCACAATTTCAGTTGAAGGACTTTTACCCTTAAATTGAGGTAAGTCATTTAATAATTGATGGTCAAATTGACCGTGTACGAGTTGTTTCAATTCACTAAAATTCACTAAAAATCCATTATGGTCTACGGTATCTCCACCGATTGTTAAGTTGACAAAGTAAGTATGTCCATGCGTACGCATGCATTTTCCAGCGTCTTCACTTGGAATATAATGTGCTGCTGAAAAATTAAAATCCTTATTAAGTTCAAATTGGTAATTGTGGTTAACACTAGGGTAATTTTGTTGGAACATATTAATTCGCTCCTTTTTCTTCTAGATAAGCATTAAGACCGCGTGCGCGTAGTTTACAGGCAGGACATTCGCCACATCCTTCGCCAATAATCCCGTTATAACAAGTTAACGTTCGCTTTCGAACGTATTCTAATACACCGAGTTCATCGCTTAAAGCCCATGTTTGTTTTTTATCCAGCCACATTAACGGCGTGTGAATAACGAAATCTTTATCCATAGAGAGGGAAAGTGTAACGTTCATTGACTTAATAAAGCTATCTCGACAATCAGGGTAGCCAGAAAAGTCTGTTTCACATACACCCGTGATAATATGTTTAGTATTTGTCTGATATGCTAGGGCGCCAGCAAAAGATAAGAACAGCAAGTTACGTGCGGGCACAAACGTGTTTGGCATACCGCTATCTCCTTCATTTATATCCATATCATGTTGTGTCAATGCGTTAGGAGTGAGTTGAGATAACAGGGACATGTCAAGTAAATGGTGCTCGACTGCTTGTTCTTGAGCGATTTGTTTCGCAACCTGAATTTCTGTATCGTGCCTTTGTCCATATTCAAAAGTTACTAAGGCAACTTCATCAAAATGTTTTTTTGCCCAAAATAAACAGGTTGTACTATCTTGGCCACCGCTAAATACTACGATGGCTTTATTATTGTTTAATGGCTGTTGTGTCATTATAGTTTACACTCCTTAAAATATCGTGCTAGCTTTGCCATATAAAACTGATGACGCCATAAAAAAACGCCTATCTCTATAAAAAGATAGACGTCGTTCAAGTGTCTAGTTTTTTATAGAGGGTGTCAGCTAGAAACCTCTGTTACATTTATACCGTGACTAGAATAATACATTTAAGCTGTAAAATCAAGTTGAGATTTGGGATAATAACTATATTAGAATAATATATAACTACAAATGAGGTGATTCAATGTTACTTGTAATCGATAATAAAGACTCATTTACGTATAATATCGTGGACTATCTCAAACAATGTTATACAGGGATAATCAAAGTGGTTGATGTGGATGAGATTGATATAGACAAGCTCATCGATATGAAACCATTGGCGATTATCATATCGCCAGGACCAGGAACGCCGTCAGATTATCCAATTTTAAATGAAGTCATCACACAATTTATGAATAATGTACCAATTTTAGGGGTATGCTTGGGATTCCAACAAATTATTACTTATTTTGGGGGACGTATTGTAAAGAATCATAAGCCTATCCATGGCCATACAACTTCAATTACCCACACGGGCAAAGGTATTTTCAAAGATTTACCAAAATCATTTAATGTAATGCGTTATCATTCATTAATGGCAGACATACATACATTTCCTGTTGAGCTAAATGTCACAGCAACCAATGATAAAGGAATAATTATGGCCTGTGAGCACCGAGAATGTGCTATTTATGGTGTCCAATATCATCCTGAATCGTTTTTGAGTGAATATGGTATCGAACAAATTAAATTATTTATTGAAAGTGTGGAGGCGCATCATGCAAGTAAAATTTAATTACCAATATTATATAAATGAAACACAAACCGAAACGTATCAATATCTATTTAAAGAATGTTTGAGTAAAAAAATAGCATATCAAATGCAGGACGTTGGAGCAGTCATCCGATTTGCTGAATTACATCAAAGTAAAGGTAAATATGTGGCTTTATACTTACCATATGAAGCGGCAAGTTATTTTAATAATCAGTTAGCAACGATAACGCCTAAAGGTATATTTGTGTATGCTGCTGCATATGTATTTGAGTTAGTACACGATGACTTAAATGAACAAGCTTTGGCATATCAGCGTAAATATAATTTTAAATTTCAATATAGACATGCGCGCATGATTGATCATATTAAACAAGTGCAAAAAGCGATTGTAGAAGGTAATACATACCAAGTTAATTATACAACCAGATTGAGTGATGACGTAAAAGGACCGATTTCTGAACTTTATCATGTACTTCAGGGCGGAAATCATGGTCATTATTCTGCTCTGATTGATACAAAAGAAGTTCAAATAGCATCATTATCCCCAGAGCTATTTTTTCAATTTGGCCCATTTAAAAATCAATCCAATATTGTATTAAGTAAGCCGATGAAAGGAACAATAGCCAGAGGAGAAACAGAATTAGAAGATAAGGCACATTTTGAAAAACTTAGAAATTCTACCAAAGATAGGGCAGAAAATGTCATGATTGTTGATTTATTACGGAATGATATAAGTAGAGTAGCCAACACTGGCACAGTTAAAGTATATCAACCGTTTCATATTGAAAGGTATCAAACGGTGTATCAAATGACATCTATGGTTACTGGACAGTTAGCAAACCATGTGAGTTTAGCGCAAGTATTAGAAGCTATTTTCCCTTGTGGTTCAATTACCGGCGCGCCGAAAGTAAACACAATGAAATATATTAAACAATTAGAGCAAACACCGAGAAATGGCTATTGCGGAACTATTGGTTTATTGTTACCTGATGGGAAAGCTATTTTCAATGTACCTATTCGTACGATTCAATATATTAATGGGAAAGCTGTATACGGGGTTGGTGCAGGTATTACCATTGATTCCAACCCAGAATCTGAAGTGCAAGAATTCATCGATAAGACTAAAATTTTGGAGAGATTATAATGCAGTTATTTGAAACATTACGATTAGACTCAGGCAAATTTTCAAGGTTGAGATATCATTATGACAGGATAAAACATTCAGCAAATCAATTCCAAATAACATTTGAAGATGATCAATGGCATAAAACGATTTCTGAAATTAAAAACCACTATTTTACAGGGACGTATAGAGTGAAAATTATTTTACATCCCAATGGCATTTTTAAATATGAAGTTGCTGAATTACCTCAAAAAGATAGCTTTACGGCAAAAATTGTACCATTAACCCAAATTCAAGATAAACGCATACTTACGAATAAAACGACAAATAGAGATCATTTAGCACATAATCATGAAACTGACCTCATTTTACTTTATGACGAATCAGGAAAAATATTAGAATTTGATATTGGAAATATTATGATCAAAGAAGGAAATCATTATTATACGCCAGTATTTAATGATGATTTTTTAAAAGGATGTAAGAGACAAGAATTAATAGATGAAGGTGAATTAATAGAAAAAGATTATAGTTTGGCAACATTTAAGCAAAAGTTAAGGCAAAATCAAATTCAAGTTTTTCTGATAAATAGTTTAAGAGAGGTTGCCGATGTTGCAATAAATCTATAGAATATAGAAAGTATAAGAAAAATATAAATTTTAATTCTAATAATTGTGTTAAAACGTTATTGCGATAGTGTTTGATATCCATAATTGAATGTATCAAATATGCTACACATAGATATAGTTTAACTGTAAGATATGAAGTAAGTTAAACAAAGTTATATGCGTCTTAAAAATCTAATGTCAGCAAGCGAGGCAAAATAATGATATGGATTTGGATTTTATTAATTATTACGCTAATCGGCCTTACAAAATGGTATGTAACCTATTTAATGAATCACCATAAATATTATATTACTAAGTTAGTCATCACTATTTCATGTGCTATTCAATTTATATTTATCTATGGTTTAGTTAAAGAATTAATACGCTACTTAATACAAATATTAAATGTATTTTATCGATAGACACAATAGATGAGGTGAATTTATGAAGATATATAGTCAAGGTGACCAAGCAATTGTGGTTTCTATAGAAAAGGAAGTTTCCAAAGATTTAACTGATGATTTACTCGCATTAAAAACATATCTTATTAATAAAAATTATCCTTTTATTACAGAAATTGTACCAACAGAGTCGGATATGATGATTTGTTATGATGCTAGAGATATGATTAAACATCACAACATAAAATCACCTTTTTTATATATGAAAGCACTTTTGCAATCTGTTCAATTAGAGATAAAACATGTAGAAGAAACACCCTTACCCATTCAAATACCTGTAGTATATGGTGGTGACTTTGGACCAGATTTAGCATCCTTGCTAAAATATTATAAAATGGATTTCGACAAATTTGTAAAATTACATACAAATTCGAATTTTTTCGTATCAATGATGGGCTATTCTCCAGGATTTCCGTATTTAACAGGGATGGATAAACGCTTATTTGTCAATCATACAGGTGGCAAAAAAGCATTTATTCCTGCAGGATCAGTGATTATAGAAGGTAAGAAAACTGGTATTACTACAATTGATACTTATGGTGATTGGCTAGTGATAGGCTACACACCAGTGGAATTATTTAATCCACATCAAACAGATTTTACAACTTTAAAATTAGGGGATAATGTGCAATTTCAAGCTGTGTCAGAGGATGCATTGGATTTAGGAGGATTTAAACCATGTCAATCATAATAGAAAATGAAGGATTGTTCTCAAGTTTTCAAGATTTTGGTCGTATCGGTTATGAACACAATGGTGTAATCCCTAGTGGTGCTTTAGATCCATTATCACATGAAATTGCAAATCGATTAGTAGCCAACGATAAACATGAAGCTACTTTAGAAATGACCAATAGAATGGCAAGTATTCGTTTTACTGAACCTACTTTAATTGCATTAAGTGGTGGCAGTTTTAAAGCTAAAACTGCTAATTTAAAAGTTTTACCCAATAAACTTTATTTAATGGAAAAAGGTGATGTACTCGAGTTTACAGAAACTTCACGGACATCAAGAGTCTATTTAGCCGTTGGTGGAGGATTCGAGCTAGATGAATGGTTGGGTTCTACTTCAACTGATTTTATGTCTAAACTTGGTGGTTTTCATGGGCGCAAACTAGAAAAAGGTGACGAAATCAATATGAAACGTGATTATACAGAACGTCACCATAAACTTTTTGAAAATCTTGAACATACACATCAGACTGACTGGGGTATAGATGGCTATGCGCTTTCTTTTAATTATATGTCAGATGTATTTCATGTCATTAAAAATAAAGGAACAGAAGATTTTAATCAAAATGCTTTAAATCGTTTTACTTACGGGGAATATAAAGTGACAAGTAAAGCGAATAGGGTAGGTATGTATGTCGAAGGCCAACCTGTTAAAGCATTTTATGAAGATATGCCCGCACATCAATCTGTACAAATAGGAACAATTCAAGTTAAGAGAGATGGTACGCCAATTATTTTGTTAAATGATCATTACACGTTAGGGAGCTATCCACAAATAGGGACAATTGCCAGTTACCATTTAACTAAGTTAGGTCAAAAACATCCTGGTACTAAATTGAAATTTCAATTTATAGATGTTGAAACTGCAGAAAAGAACTTAATAAAATATACTAATTGGTTAAATCAACTGTTTCATGGTATCGAGTATAGAATGCAATTAGAAATGTTAAAATAATGTACACGATTAGAGAATGAAGTGTATGTGTGTATAGCAAAATGTTACGAGCATTAGCATTTAAAATTAATAATCAGTTAATCTATAAAACATTATTATATTAAGACTCTTTTGAGCTAAAGAATCATAGAACAAATAAAAGTGTCTTGGACGAGTGAAAAAAGGCAATTTCTATTGAAATATTATAGAAATTGTCTTTTTCAATATTGTTTTATTTATAGTTAGCTCATTGAGTTAGTACTTGAGTTTCTATAGATTTATATCTCAAGCTGCTTTTTTATGTTGGATGATTTTTATAATATGTCTGTTGCTTTCGACAAATACTTAAGTAAAATATAGTTCTAAATTAATGTTTACAATACATGGTCAATGATTATTCGAAAAGCGTTCAGCTATAGCAATTATTTCGTAGATTTACTTTTGGTCTTTCGTATTTATTATCAACAGCATGAATGTCGGATATGATAAGATTTAGTAATTACTTAAGTCATTCTGTATAATTTAACCTTTATTTAAATAGGTCCAAGGCCTGATTAATTTATTAAATAGAACAATTATAATTATAAAGGAAATTTAAATTTTAACTTTATTTTAATCGCGTATTCACAATAGGTTAATGATACCTTCATAAAACGGTTAAATCAGCTTTTTAAATTAAAAAAAGTGTGTTTTTACTTGATATTAGTCAAGAATTGCTTTATATTTATTAATTGAACTATAATCGTTTTATTACAATGATATTACAGAGTGAACGCAGTGTAAAAACGATGTAAAACATAACAAAACGCATTAACATAATTTATATTACAACAAATATAATTTTTCACAAAAGAACAAATAAAATTCATTGAAAATAAAAAATTGCTATTTTATAAAAATAAATTAGTGACATAAGAAAAAAAGATGTGTTTTAAAAGAAAATACAGGAGTTACCGTGTTTTTTAACTTAAATTTTAACTTTCGCAAATAACGATAAAGATGTTGGTAGAAATTATCACTTACGCGCTAACAACGGGTACAAAGCATTTAATCTAGCTAGGTATTAGCACAAACTTTTATTAATTTATATCGGGGGAACAGACATGAGTCTACACAAAAAGAAACTAACTCTTTTTGCGTTTTTTATTTTAACTGTTATAACAGTTACTGCTAAAACGTATTTTTCATACTATGTTGACTTTTCTTTAGGTGTTAAAGGGTTAGTTCAAAATTTAATTTTATTAATGAATCCATATAGCTTAATTGCATTAGTATTGAGTATTTTCTTATTCTTCAAAGGTAAGAAAGCATTTTGGTTTATCTTTATAGGAGGTTTTATTTTAACCTTCTTATTATACGCAAATGTTGTATATTTCAGATTCTTCTCTGATTTCTTGACTTTTAGTACATTAAATCAAGTAGGAAATGTTGAATCAATGGGTGGCGCTGTATCAGCTTCATTTAAATGGTATGACTTTGTTTACTTTATCGATACAATCATTTATTTATTTGTATTAATCTTCAAACAAAAATGGTTAGATAAGCGTGTGTTTAGCAAGAAGTTTGTTCCAGTAATCATGGCAGCGTCTGTTGCATTATTCTTCTTAAACCTAGCTTTTGCAGAATCTGATCGTCCAGAATTATTAACGCGTACATTCGATCATAAATATTTAGTGAAATACTTAGGTCCATATAACTTCACAGTTTATGATGGTGTAAAAACGATTCAAAATAATCAACAAAAAGCGTTAGCAAATGAAGATGATTTGACAAAAGTTTTAAATTATACGAAACAAAAACAAACACAACCAAACCCAGAATATTTCGGTGCAGCAAAGAAAAAAAATGTGATTAAAATACACTTAGAAAGTTTCCAAACTTTCTTGATAAACAAAAAAGTAAATGGCGAGGAAGTTACACCATTCTTAAATAAACTTTCTTCTGGTAATGAAGATTTTAGATATTATCCGAACTTCTTCCACCAGACAGGACAAGGTAAAACTTCAGACTCAGAATTCACTATGGATAACAGTTTATATGGTTTACCACAAGGTTCGGCATTCTCACTTAAAGGGGATAACACGTACCAATCATTGCCAGCTATTATGCATCAACAACAAGGATACACATCTAGCGTAATGCACGGTGATTATAAAACTTTCTGGAACCGTGACCAAGTATACAAACATTTTGGTGTAGATAAGTTTTATGATGCAACATATTTTGATATGTCAGAAGAAAACCAAGAGAACTTAGGTCTGAAAGATAAAGAATTCTTTGATGAATCAGCTGATTATTTAGCGAAGGAAAAAGAACCTTTCTATAGTCACTTAATAACGCTAACAAACCATTATCCATTTACATTATCTCCAGAAGATGCATCAATTGATAAACCAAATACTGGTGATTCAACAGTTGACGGTTATGTTCAGACAGCGAGATATTTAGACGAATCGTTAGAACAGTTTGTAAATGAATTGAAGAAAAAAGGTATCTATGATGATTCCGTTATTATGATTTATGGTGACCATTATGGTATTTCTGAAAACCATAATAAAGCGATGGAAAAATTATTAGGTGAAGACATTACACCAGCTAAGTTTACAGATTTAAACCGAACAGGCTTCTGGTTGAAAATACCTGGTAAAGAAGGTACTGTTGATAAAACTTATGCTGGACAAGCAGATGTAATGCCAACATTACTACATTTAATGGGTATTGATACTAAAAATTATCTCATGATGGGTACAGACTTATTGTCAAAAGATCATAATGACACAGTACCGTTTAGAAATGGTGACTTTGTAACGAAAGATTACAAATATGTAAATGGTAGAATATATGATAATAAAAATAATGAGCCAGTTACAGAAAAACCAAGCGATTTTGATAAACGCAAACAACAAGCTGAAAAAGACTTGCAAATGAGTGATGACGTCCTAAATGGTGATTTATTGAGATTTTATGATAACCCTGACTTTGATAAAGTGAAACCATCAAACTATAAATATGAAACAGGTCCACAAGGACAAGAGAAAAAATAATTAATACTTTAGCCCTAATCCATTATTTAAAATGGATTAGGGCTTTTATATATATGTAAGTGTATTGAATGGTATTTTATGATGCGCATGATGATTGTATTGAATTATTTAATATGAGTGAACTTTAAGCAGGGTAGGATAGCAGATTAGTACATATCCAGAGCAAACATGCACATTATAAAAAAGAATGCTAAAAAGGCTAGAACATAAATCCCCATTCTCAAAATGAGATTGTTTGAGACATTTAGTTCTTGGACAAATGTGACGTATTTTGGCGAGACGCTTGAGTGAATAGGAGAAGCTGAAGACTACAGGCTGAAGCTGTTCCCCTAAGAAAGTGAATCACTAATATGAAGTATTGAAAAAATAGAAGCACTCAGATGAATTGAATTAAATCATCTGAGTGCTATTTTTCTTGTGTTTACCCCAAAATCTTTGTTTTGAACTTGAGACGATTGTCTCAGCTTCATCATTTTTTTATTTAAAAAATGGATTCAAGTTATTTCTTTTTCTTTTACCTTTTATCCAAGTGCAACGTCTAAAATCATCATGATAGTAAAACCTAGCATTAAACTTAATGTTGCTAAATCAGTATTATTACTAGCTTGAGAGTCTGGTATAAGTTCTTCTACAACTACAAATATCATCGCTCCAGCGGCAAAGGCGAGTGCGTATGGTAACATAGGTGTAATGAACAGTACTGCAGCAGCACCTATAGTAGCAAATATGGGCTCAACAATTGCAGATGCTTGACCATAATTAAAAGCTTTCCATCTTGAAGCCCCAGCTGCTCTGATAGGCATAGAAAGCGCAGCACCTTCGGGAATATTTTGAATCCCGATACCAATTGCCAAACCAAGTGCGCCTAAGAAAGTGGCTTGTCCATTACCGGCTACTACACCACCAAATGCTACACCAATAGAAAGCCCCTCTGGTATGTTATGGAGTGTAATAGCCAATACAAGTAATGTATTTTTATTGAGTTTTTTTGTTCCTACACCTTCTTGGTATTGGTTAGTGTCTTGGGTGTTTGGGTGAATGTGTGGGATAATTAAATCTAACGCGCGTATAAAAAAACCGCCCAATAAAAAACCTATTGCTGCTGGTAACCATGCAATAGATGAACCTGAACCATAATCAATAGATGGTTGTAACAGAGACCAGAAACTGGCAGCAATCATTATGCCTGCAGCAAAACCTTGCATTGAGTTCAGTATTTTATCATTAACTCTTTTAAATATAAAAACTGCAGCAGCCCCTAATGCAGTCAACAACCAAGTGATGATACCGGCGATGAGTGCTTGGATAAAAGGAGGTAAGTCTTGAAAAAAATCTGACATAAGCTACGCTCCCTTGTATCATTTGAGTTCAAAAAGGTGTATAATATATAGAACTGAAATTAAGTTTAACAGAATTAATTATAATTTTCGATATTAAAAAGGATGTTGGACGATGGAAGCCTACAAAATTGAACATTTACATAAATCATATGCCGATAAAATCATTTTTGATGATTTGCATCTGTCTATTTCTGAAGGAGAAAAAATAGGTCTTGTAGGTATTAATGGTACAGGCAAAAGTACTTTGTTAAAGGTAATCGCTGGTTTGGATGAAGACTTCGAGGCAGAGGTTTCACATCCTAATGCATATCGCATACGTTATTCGTCTCAAAAGCAAGAATTCGAAGAAAATTTAACGGTTTTTGAAGCGGTATTAACGTCAGAGACAAAGACACTTCAAGTGATACGTTCATATGAAGCTGCTGTAACAAAATATAGTGAGACACAGAATGAGACAGATTTTCAACAGATGATGCAAGCACAAGAAGCAATGGATACATATCAAGCTTGGGATTATAGTGCTGAAATCAAAACTATTTTATCAAAGCTAGGCATCAATGATACGACTAAAAAAGTGAGAGAACTTTCGGGTGGCCAACAAAAACGAGTTGGTCTTGCTAAAACACTTATAGAGCAACCAGATTTATTACTCTTGGATGAACCTACGAACCATTTAGATTTTGAGTCAATTAGTTGGCTAATTAATTATGTTAAACAGTACCCACATACAGTGCTGTTCGTAACTCATGATCGTTATTTTTTAAATGAAGTATCATCTCGTATTATTGAATTAGATCGTGGGAAATTAACTACTTATCCCGGTAATTATGAAGATTACATTGCACAACGCGCTGAAAATGAAGTCGTAGAGCAAAAACAACAAGCGAAACAACGTGCATTATATAAACAAGAATTAGCTTGGATGCGTGCAGGAGTTAAAGCACGTTCTACTAAACAACAAGCACGAAAAAATAGATTTAAAGATTTAGAACATGATGTAAAAAATCAACAACAACAAGATAAAGCCTCTTTAAATCTTGCATATTCACGTTTAGGTAAACAAGTTTTTGAACTTGAAAACGTGTCAAAACACATCGGCGATAAGGTATTGTTTGAACACATCACAGAAATTATACAAAATGGACAACAAATTGGTATCGTTGGACCAAATGGCGCCGGTAAAACAACATTACTGAATATTTTGAATGGTGATGACCAAGCGTTCGAAGGGGCATTGAAAGTTGGTCAAACTGTTAAAATTGCTTACTTCAGACAGACTGAAGCGCGCTTAGATCGAGACATCAGAATGATTGATTACTTGCGTGAAGAAAGTGAAGTAGCTAAAGAAAAAGATGGAACTGCTGTTTCTGTTACACAGTTGTTAGAACGCTTTTTATTCCCTAGTGCAACGCATGGAAAAAAGGTGTATAAATTATCTGGTGGAGAACAAAAAAGATTGTATCTATTAAAATTATTGGTACATCAACCTAATGTTCTATTATTAGATGAACCGACGAATGACTTGGATACAGAAACTTTAACCATTTTAGAAGATTATATCGCTACTTTTGGTGGTACAGTCATCACGGTGAGTCATGATCGATACTTTTTAAATAAAGTTGCTCAAGAATATTGGTATATTCATGATGGCAAATTAGAACGTATCATAGGAAGTTTTGATGACTATGAAGCATATAAAAAAGAGATAGATAAACGCCAAATGCAAGAAAAGCAACAATCAAAAGTGAAACCAACATATGCAAAGAAAAAGAAAAAGGGTCTATCATATAAAGAAAAACAAGAATATGAAACAATTATTGCGCGTATTGAAACAACCGAACATAGATTAGAAGAGATCGAACAAGAAATGGTTGAAGCAAGTTCTGATTACGCTAAAGTCAAAGAATTAAATGAAGAACAACAAAATCTTAATACGTTGTATGAAGATGATATAACAAGATGGAGCGAGCTTGAAGAATTAAAAGAACAATGAGGGATTATATAACATGGAAGCAACATTATCACATTATTTTGGCTATGACACATTCCGTCCAGGTCAAAAAGAAATAATAACTAAAGTAATGGATCATCGTAATGTGCTTGGCGTTTTACCAACTGGTGGGGGAAAATCAATTTGTTATCAAGTGCCGGGATTAATGCTAGGTGGTACCACAATCGTAATCAGCCCATTAATTTCACTTATGAAAGATCAAGTTGATCAATTGAAGGCCATGGGGATTCGCGCAGCATATTTAAATAGTAGTTTGACACAAAAGCAACAAAAAGATATTCAAACACAACTGAAAAGTGGGGAAATCCAATTTTTATATGTTGCACCAGAACGTTTTGATAATGCCAATTTTATGCGCTTATTACAGCAGTTAGATATACACTTAGTTGCGTTTGATGAAGCCCATTGTATTTCAAAATGGGGACATGATTTTAGACCAAGTTATCAGGAAGTCATCCATAAAGTTTTTGCACTACCACAAGATTTTTCAATTGTAGCATTAACAGCAACAGCAACAATCGAAGTACAAAAAGATATTATGGATCGCTTAAACATCGATAAACACGATGAAATCAAAACAAGTACGAAACGACGAAATTTAATATTTCAAGTTAATCCAACGTATCAGCGTCAAAAGTTCGTATTAGAATATGTTAAAGATCATCAAAAAGAAGCAGGCATTATATATTGTTCGACACGTAAACAAGTAGAAGAACTACATGAAGCATTAGAAAACAATAAAATTAGCAGCACAATATATCATGCTGGTTTATCCAATAAAGAGCGGGAAGCAGCTCAAAATGATTTTGTATATGATCGTGTGCGTGTCGTAGTTGCAACGAATGCATTCGGTATGGGGATTGATAAATCTAATGTGCGCTTTGTGATTCACTATAATATGCCTGGTGATTTAGAATCGTATTATCAAGAAGCGGGTCGTGCAGGTCGTGATGGACTGAAAAGTGATTGCATCCTTTTATTCAGTGATAGAGACATTGGTTTACACCAATATTTTATTTCATCTTCAAAAGCAGACGATGATTACAAAGAAAAAATGGGTGAAAAATTGAATAAAATGCTACTATATACGAAAACTAAAAAGTGTCTAGAAGCAACACTCGTACATTATTTTGAACCCAATGAAAAACTAGAAGAGTGTGAGCAATGTAGTAATTGTGTTAGAGAAAATAAAACATATGACATGACGAACGAAGCGAAAATGATCGTAAGTTGTATTGCACGTATGAAACAGCAAGAAAGTTATAGTGTCATTATTCAAGTTTTAAGGGGTGAAGACTCTGATTATATTCGCTATTGTGATTATAATCAATTGTCCACACATGGCATTATGAAAAACTATACGACATCTGAACTCAGTCATCTTATGGATGAATTGCGATTTAAAGGATTTTTAAATGAGCATGATGAAATATTGATTTGCGATGTATCTGTGAAGGAATTGCTAAATAATCAAATTTCAATTTATACAACACCATTTAAACGTAAATCAAAAGAAAAAGTTAACATCAATACCGTAGAAGGGGTAGACCGTGCCTTATTTGATGAATTAGTTGCCGTGCGTAAACAATTAAGTGAAAAATTAACTATTCCACCAGTAAGTATTTTTTCAGATTTTACTTTGGAAGAATTTGCCAAGAGAAAACCAGAATCAAAGCAAGATATGATCTTAATTGATGGTGTCGGAAGTTATAAATTAAAACACTACTGTCCAATATTTTTAGAAACAATACAATCTTATAAAGCTCAAATTTAGTTGAGCAAATAATTGTTTTTAGAATATATAATCTCATATACTTAATTTTAACGGTATTAGTATTTTACATTGAAATAATTGCGATAAATACGAAGTTAATTTGACAACTATTAATATACTATACAAGTACAAATGTAATAGTGATATTG
>NZ_PPRL01000088.1 GCF_002902235.1 Staphylococcus ureilyticus | reverse complement strand
ATATTTATTACGAACTATTATACACGACAAGATATTTTTTTGTAAGAGGTGTGAATTGTTCTATTTGAAATATTTAATGATTATACAACAATTATTTAAATCATTTTTATTTCATATCATATTGCCATTTATATCATAAATAACTAACTTATTTAAATTTATGATATGATATGCATTATCCAATTTTAAAATAAGTTATATGAACAAAGAGAGGTCACTAAATGGCTAATATAGTACAAAAATTAACAAACCAAGAAATACAACAATTAATGACTAAAATTGATTTTAATACGACTAATCTTTCACAAGGTATGAAAGCACGGACGAAATATCGTAACACCGCTATTACGATATACAATTCTAATAAAGTAATGTTTCAAGGTAAAGATGCCGAATCTGTAGCAAACGCTATGTTGCCTAATAAATCAATACCTTCAAAAAGCGACACCAAACACAATCAAAGCAAACAAACTAAACAGCACATCTCCTATAATCAATTTCAATGTATCGGCAGCGACGAAGCAGGTAGTGGTGATTATTTCGGGCCACTAACGGTTTGTGCAGCCTATGTATCCAAAAAGCACGCTCAAATTTTAAAAACACTTGGTGTAGATGATTCTAAAAGACTTACTGATACTAAAATTATAGAGATTGCCGAACAAATTATAACTTTCATCCCGCATTCTTTATTAACAATGCATAATGAAAAATACAATGAGAAACAAAAAGCCGGTTGGTCTCAAGTTAAAATGAAGGCAGTGTTACATAACGAAGCTATAAAAAATGTCGTTGCAAAAATTGACACGGATGAACTTGATTATATTGTGATTGACCAATTTGCTGAGCCTGGTGTATATAAAAGATATGCACTTAGCAATCTACCGTTTGAAAATAAGACAAAATTTGAAACAAAAGGTGAATCAAAGTCTATTGCAATTGCTGCTGCAAGTATTATTTCACGTTATGCCTTTGTGAAAAATATGGATCAACTATCAAAGCATGCAAAAGTTGAATTACCTAAAGGCGCTAGCAATAAAGTAGATTTAGCTGCTGCAAAAATAATTGATAAAAACGGTGTCCAATATTTAGACGCTATGACTAAAAAGCATTTTGCGAACAGAACAAAAGCTTTGAATTTAATAAATAAAAAACATCAATAAACGATAATCTATAACCCAAAACGTTCTTAATGTAAAAAACAAAGCCTTGAATCATCGCCACATTTGGCATAGATTCAAGGCTTTATAATATTATCTAATCGTCGCACCTTCTGCTTGTAACGCTTCTAAAATGCGATCGTGTACTTCATTTACTTTATCATCAGTGAGTGTTTGTTTTGTATCTAAATATGATAAACGAAGTGCAATTGATTTTTCATCTTCTGCCACATGTTCACCTTCATATACATCAAAGACTTCTGCATTTTGTAAAATGTCCCCACCGTTATTTTTAATCACATTGACGATTTTGGCTGATGGCATCGCGCGATTAATGACTAATGCAATATCTCTCGATACACCAGGGAATCTTGGAATTGGTTGATAATTAATATAACCAACGGAAACTGACATCAACTTATCATAATTGAGTTCAAATACATAAGTTCGTTTTAAATCATAGTCGCTTTCAGTTTGTGGATGTAATTCCCCTACAAATCCAACAATTTCATTATTCAGCTTAACCAATGCAGTTCTGCCTGGATGTAATCCACTTATTTCACCAGCTTCATATTCAAATTGAACATCTAAGATTTCAGCAATACGTTCAACAACACCTTTTGCTACAAAGAAATCAATCGCTTCTTTTTTACTTTGCCAAGTATTGACAGCATAATCTCCTGTTAGTATACCACTTAAGTATTCTACTTCGTCTGGCAATTGATCTTTTCCATTGCCAAAGAATACACGGCCCAATTCATAAAGCGCAACATGATGATTACTTCGAGCCACATTATAAGACACATCATCAATAAGATGTGGAATCAAACTCTGTCTCAAAGTAGCATGAGCTTCACTCATAGGCATCAGTAATGATATCGTTGAGCGATCCTGCAATGCAAAATCAGTTGCACGTGCTTTATCTACAAGTGAATAATTAATCGCTTGGCTTAATCCAGCACCTTCTAATGTCGCTTTTACAATTCTTGTTTTTGCTTGTCTATCATTTAGTGTGCCTGGTGTTACGTGTTCAAAAACTGGTAACGTTGATGGTATTTCATCATAACCATAGATTCGAGCAATTTCTTCGATTAGATCTTCTTTTATTGTAATATCTTTACGACGCGAAGGAACCATTACTGTCAGTGTATTACCTTCTTGTGTCGTTTCAAATCCTAATTGAACAAATATCGCTTCAATATCTTCTTTAGATAATTCAAAACCAATTGTTTTGTTCACTTTTTCAACTGTGATTTCAATAGGTGTCACAAATTGACCTAGATCGCCTTCAGCTACACGATCTTGTAGTACTGTTCCACTTGCATATTGTTGTAGCAAATAACATGCTCTGTCAACGGCTTCGTCTACAAACTCGGTTGCAATACCTTTTTCAAATCGACTTGAAGCTTCACTACGTAAGTTTAGTCGTCGAGAAGTATGTCTAATTGAAACTGGGTCGAAAATCGCACCTTCAATAATGACATTTGTAGTATTTTCAGTCACCTCTGAGAAATCTCCGCCCATCACACCTGCAATTGCAATTGGAGTATTACCATTAGTAATAACAATATCGCTATCTTTTAATATTCTCTCTTGATCATCTAGTGTTGTCATTTTTTCCTCTGCCTTAGCTTGACGCACTTCTATTTGATCAGAACCAATTTGATCTTTATCAAACATATGCAACGGTTGACCATATTCTAATAATACATAATTTGAAATATCAACAACATTATTGATTGGTCGAATACCTGCTTTAATCAATCTCATTTGCATCCATTCTGGTGAGGGATGAATTTTAACATTTTTCACTATTCTAGCGCTGTAATAAGGCACCTTGTCCTGATTTTGAACATTGATACTTAATTCATTTGTGGCTTGTTTATTCGTTAATTCACTTTGTGTTTCTGGCTTTTTCATTGGCACATTATAAAGTGCAGCTGTTTCATAAGCAGTACCTATCATACTTAACGCATCTGCTCTATTTGGTGTTAAATCAAATTCCATAACTTGATCATTTAAATATAAAGCAGTAAGTGCATCAGTACCAGGTTTGACTTCTGAAGTAAATACATATATGCCTGATTCAAATTGCTTTGGAACAAGGTTTGGCGAAATACCTATTTCTTGTAATGAACAAATCATACCTTCCGAACGTTCACCGCGTAATTTTGCTCTTTTGATTTTTATACCTCCAGGTAAACGTCCACCTACTGTAGCTACAATGACGCTCTGCCCTGCATCAACATTTGGTGCACCACAGACAATTTGTACTGGCGCTTCTTCACCAATATCAACTTGGCATAAACTTAATTTATCTGCATCTGGATGGGGTGCTTTAGATTGAACATAGCCAACCACTAAATTTTTAATGTCTTTTGTGTAATCAATAATATCATCTACTTCAATACCTGTGCGTGTTATTTTTTCTGCAAGAACATTTACAGGTTGATTAATTGCTACAAACGACTCTAACCATTCTTTTGAAATAAACATTATAATTCACCTCTATCTTCTACCGCTTTAAATTGATCTAAGAAACGCACATCATTTGTATAAAAATGTCGTATATCTTCGATACCATACTTGAGCATCGCAATTCTATCTGGTCCCATGCCAAAAGCAAAACCTGTATATTTCGATGCATCAAATCCAGCCATTTCTAAAACATTAGGGTGAACCATACCAGCACCTAAAATTTCTATCCACCCTGTCTGTTTACAGACATTACAACCTGCTCCGCCACATTTGAAACATGATACGTCAACCTCTACAGATGGTTCAGTGAATGGGAAGTAGCTTGGGCGCAGACGAATTTCTCTGTCTTCACCAAATAGTTGTTTAGCTAACAATTCTAATGTACCTTTTAAATCGCTCATTTGAATATTTTCATCTACAACTAATCCTTCAATTTGCGTAAATTGGTGACTATGCGTTGCGTCATCAGAATCACGTCTGTAAACTTTACCAGGACATAAAATTATCACTGGCCCTTGGCCATTACGTTGTTCCATTGTTCTTGCTTGAACCGGTGACGTATGCGTACGCATTAAGATATCTTCAGTAATATAAAAACTATCTTGCATATCTCTCGCCGGGTGTGATTTTGGCAAATTTAATGCTTCGAAATTGTAATAATCTTTTTCAACTTCATATCCATCTACAATTTCATAACCTAAACCTAAAAATAAATCTTCAATTTCCTCAATCGTTCTTGTTAACGGATGCTTAGCACCTATTGAAATTTTACGGCTAGGTAAAGTCACATCGATTTTTTCTTCTGTTAATTGTTGCTCTAATTTTGCATTTGCTAAAATCTCTCGACGTGATTCAATCTCACCTTCAATTGTTTGTCTCACTTCATTTACTTTTTGTCCGTATGCTGGTTTTTCTTCATTCGATAATTCTTTCATATGTTTCATCAAACCAGTCACAGAACCTTTTTTACCTAGATATTTGACTTTGACATCTTGTAGTTCTTTTTCATTTTGAGCTTCATTTATATCTACTAATGCTTGTTGTTTAATCTCAGACATTGCCTCTGTTTGTGCCATACTTTACCTCCTATTTAAAATCTATATTTTCAAATGATCAATAATTGCATACAAAAAAGCTTTCACCCCTTAAAACTGGGACGAAAGCTTTCCGTGGTACCACCCAAATTTATGCACACGCATACACTTGTAATCTTTGATAACGGAAATGATTTCCGACTTAAATTTCTTTAAGTAACCAAAAAGATGAAAAAAACTAATCACAGTGGATTATCTTTCAGTCTATGAATAATCTCCCTTGAACAACTGCTACTATTAGTTTACGTCTTTTTATAGGTTAATATTTTTCATTGATGTGTTTATTATATACGAAATTCATTCAAAGGGTCAACCTTTCAAATGATACAATAATATACTTCCAGCAATGGCAACATTTAAACTTTCGGCTTGACCATATATAGGAATGTTTAAATTCTGAGTCGTTTGTTTTAATAAATCAGGATTGACACCTTCTCCTTCATTTCCAAGGAGCAGTGCAAAACTTTCTTGATGCTTCACTTGATTATAAGGAATCGCATGCTCTAATGCTGTACCATAAACATTTCCATTAAAACCTTCGATAAATTCACTTAAATCTCTCGTTATAATAGGAATATGAAAAACGCTACCTTGACTTGCACGGAGTACTTTGTCTTGATAAGGATCTGCGGTTCCTTTTTCTAACACGATTAAATCGATGCCTGCTGCATCTGCAGTGCGTATTAATGTTCCCATATTTCCTGGGTCTTGGATACGATCTAGTAACAGTACTTGTTGATATGCTTTTTCCTCATAATGCACTTTTTCTATAATCGCAAAGAACCCCTGCGGCGTAACCGTACCAGAGAGTGATTCTGCAACTTTTAAATTGATTTCATATACTTCTTCAACATCATTTACGAGTTGTTCATCTAATCTATCGATATCAATAGCAAATAATTGAAGGATTTTGATATTACTCTTATGTGCTTCGTCAATTAAGTGTACGCCTTCGATAAGCACATGACCTGTTTTATCTCTTTCACGTTTCTTTTTCAATTTATTTGCGTTTTTAATCTTATTGTTTTGTGCAGAAGTTATCATTTCCATAATATAGCCTCTTTATTTCAAATTTTAAATATATGTCTTATATTTGAACTTAATTGTTTGCATCTTCTAGCTAAGTCAAATTGATTTTCTAATATTATACTATCTCCACTATAACTTACCATATCACCTTTTTCAGGCAAAACATTATCAAGCAACTTACACTTATATGTTTTAGCGAATTGTGGATTGCTTTGATTCATAATTTGAAAATGTACGTGCGGTTCCATTGTGTTGCCCGAATTTCCTACTCGTGCAATTAATTGTCCACGTCTTATCTGCTCTCCGACACTGACTTCAAAGGAATTTGGTTTAAGATGCGCTATCATACTAAACTCTTTGTCCGTGTGTTTAATAATGATGTAATTACCTTCTGGATGTTTCATATTATTTTCTCCTGGTAGTGCATCTGCTATACCGTCTACGATATCTATTACAACACCATTTGCTGGAGCAATCACACTTTGATTATAACTATAATAACTTTCACAGCAATTAGGATTGCCATGATAAGTCAGATGATTTTTCACTAGAATCAGGTCTAATGCATAACGTTGATTTTTGTATGAGTAATGATGATTTACAAGCTCATTTTCACCACCAGCGTATACAAACCACGTGTCTAGAACTGGTATCGTTTACCTTAATTTCGTTTCTTTATGCCTGTTTGACAAATTCATAGGAATAAGCACGAAACCAATAATTTCATGATACTTATTTAACGTCACACTAATACCAGATGTTTTCTTTACATCTAACCATATGTATTCTTCTTTATAATTGAGTTGTATATGTTTGTATAATTTATTTTTATGTCTAATTGTATTATATGATTTCAATAATCTTTCTAACTCGTGATAGGAAGAAATTTCTTGAAAATAATCACTAAACTGATTATACAACCATTCGCTGTCACTATTTTCTATTTTTTCTAATATTACTTGTGCATTTATTTCAATCATCATTTACACAACCCATCAATTGTATATAACATTACTATTAAAAATAAAAAATCGCTCATAAATTATTATATGAATAATTAATGAACGATTAATCTCGGCTAAACATTAGCCTTTAAATAAATGAAATTATTTAGATACAACTTCTTCACCTTTGTATGAACCACAGTTCTTACAAACACGGTGAGATAATTTGTATTCACCACAATTTGGGCATTCTGTCATACCAGGTACTGAAATTTTAAAATGCGTACGACGTTTATTTTTTCTTGTTTTTGACGTTCTTCTTTTTGGTACTGCCATGATATATCCTCCTTATATTCATACATTACTAAATTATTTTCAGACTCAATAATCTATTATACTATAAATTATTTAAATCCGCTATTGCTCTTCGTCATATAATTGTTGTAGTTTTTGAAGCCTAGGATCGATTTGCTCAGCTTCCTCTTCTTCAGCAAGCTCAACCGCTTGTTCCTCGTCAATAACTTCCCAACCATTACCTTCACGTAGCATCTGATCGCTATTATTTGCAAAAGCACGCATTGGCTTTTCTATAATAACAAGTTCTTCAGCAATATCTTTTAGATTAATCATGCCGTCTGTGGCATCATGATAATGCTCATCTTCTTCGTCATCACCTATATACGCGTTACCTTCCAAATCAAAAATTTCTTGTGATTTTATGTCAATAGGCACTTCGACTGGTACTAACGTACGCGCGCACGCCATCGTATAGGTTCCAGTTATATGCATATCTGCAATGACTTCATTTGATTTGACAGTTAGTTCACCCTCAACATCAATATCAGATAAATCTATTAAATCTAATGATTTTACTAAATGATCAAAATTCACCGTTTGATGGAACTCAAATGGTTTATCTTGGAATTTTCTTAATTGTGTTATTGACCATTTCATATGGCTTCACCTCTAACAAGCACAAAATTTATTTTAACTTTATAGACAAAAGTTGTCAAGATTTTTTCTTAACACAAATTAATCTGATACAATATCTATAATGAATTCTGAAAGGGAGAATTGCAAATGAAAAGCGTTGCACTAGTCACTGAATATAATCCTTTCCACAATGGTCACTTATACCATGCCCAGACATCAAAGTCAATAACTGCTTCTGAAATATCTATAGCCATTATGAGTGGTAATTTTGTTATGAGAGGTCAACCTGCCATATATAATAAATTTACACGTACTCGAATGGCATTGAGTGCAGTGGATTTAGTCATTGAATTACCAGCAGTAGCTGCATTATCAGCAGGCCAATATTTTGCAGAAACAGCTGTCCAAATAGCGAGTTACGTTGATGCAGATCATCTATCATTTGGTAGTGAATCAGGTGACATCGATTCATTTCATGAATTGCTACAAAATATCTCTAAAATAGAACAATCGCCTGAATTTATTAAGAAACTAAAAGAAGGCAAAAGTTATCCAAGAATATTAAGTGAACTTTTAAACAATCATACATTATTATCTTCACCCAATAATACATTAGGTATTTCTTATATGCGAGCGATTCAAAAGTTAGCACCTCATATCAAACCTTGGACGATACCAAGAGAAAGCAGTCACCACCATGATTCCAATATTTCAAATTTAGATTTCGCTAGTGGCACTTCCATTCGCAATGCAATACAAGCTCATAACGACCAATGGAAATCAGTTGTTCCCGACTCAATACAACAGCTCTATCAAGTACCACAAGCAACTGTAGAAGATACGTTTCCATATATTAAATATGCTGTTTTAAGTCATACGCCACAATCTCTGAAAAATATCTATACGATGTCCGAAGGATTAGAAAATCGCATATTAGATAAAATTAGATATGCTACATCATTTGAGCATTTCATGTCACTCATTAAAACAAAAAGGTATACTTATACACATATACAGCGTATTTTAATGAATATTTTACTAAACTTTCAACAAAACCATAAACATAACGCTGTAAATGCAGTGCACATTCTTGGTATGTCAGCAAAGGGTCAACAATATTTAAAATACTTAAAACAAAAATTTCCAGAACGTCATTTTATTACGCAAATAAATCAACAAAACGCGCATTTATTTGAACGAGAAATCCATTCAACAAATATTTATAATTTGCTCACACACCATACAGAAACAGATTTCAATACACATGTCATACGTACTGAAAATGACTGAATGCTAATCAAAACAATTAAAACAAGATCCTAGTATTGGAGCCTGTAAATAATTTTTCAGAATTTTATTTATAGGCTTTATATATAGCGTTATTTTTATTATTTAGCTTAATTTTCAATAGTAGTATCCCATAGGTATTTTCAGTAATAATGGTAATTAATTACCTACAATTTGACTTTTATCAAAATAAATCCGTTTGCCTCATTTAGTTTTCGTATTTATAGCGTACGAACATGACTGATGTCTATATTAAACAGCTCGAATCAACACTATGTATATAATTCAATTAGTTTCTGTTCATCGACATCATATGATAAATCTACAAAATAGTCGAGCTGCCACTTTTGAGTAAGTTTTGCAGTTTTGTTTAAGTCTTTTTCCCAACTTGGATAAACACGAAAAGCCATCTTTCCTTTTTGCTTTTCAGAACTTAAAATATTTTTGCGCATAAGAATTTCTTTTTGAAAAATGAATTGTCCTTTTTTCACTCCATCTAATATATTAATAACTAATTTATCTTCCATCTCATCATAATTAAAAGGTACGTTGTTTCCTTGATCATTTTTACGCCATATCGCAACAAAATAGCCGCGTTTCTTTGGTGTTTTTCTAGCTAATCTACTTTTAAAAGTGACATGATTAAACATAAAATTGATAGCTTCATATGCTTGATTCCAGTTTTCAATATTTAAGGCTTCAAACGAAAAAGCTAATTTCGTTTCTTTTAATTTATTAAATAGTGAGTTCGAATTATTATTAATGGTTATCATCCTTTTGATAGAAATTTTTCATCACAGGTGTACATCGTTTACTTGCTCTCTGCTGCTCGAAAGCATAAGAACCACTAACCCAACAAGTTGGGAAGTGGATTTTGGATTACCTGAGCTTCTGCTCATGCATAAGAACCACTAACCCAACAAGTTGGGAAGTATATTTTGGATTACCTGAGCTTCTGCTCATGCATAAGAACCACTAACCCAACAAGTTGGGAAGTGTATAAGTTTACTTTCTCTCTGCTGCTCGAAAGCATAAGAACCACTAACCCAACAAGTTGGGAAGTGGTTCTTTATCATTTCTTAAACTTTTCATTCAATGCTTTTTCAACATGTTCTGGTACAAAATCGGATACATTAGCCTTATATGCAGCCACTTCTTTCACTACACTGGAACTAATAAAGGAATAATTTGTACTTGTCATCATGTACATCGTTTCTACATTACTATTTAACTTTTTGTTCATTGAAGTCAATCTCAATTCATATTCAAAATCGCTTACAGCTCTCAAACCTCTAATAATTGTTTGCGCACCAATTTCATCACAAAAATCTACAAGTAATCCATTAAAATGATGTACTGTAACATTATCAAGGTGTTTTACAGATGCTTCTATTAACTCAATGCGCTCATCGACTGAAAAAGTGCCCGACTTGTTGTTATTTTTCAAAACACAAATGTGCAATTCATCAAAGCGATCGGCACTCCTATCAATGATGTCAATATGACCATATGTAATTGGATCAAAACTTCCTGGAATCACTGCTTTAGTTGTAGACATTTTAATCTCCTTTTTCTAATAACAAAGTGTCTGTTAATCCATAGTGATATCTTTTAATCACATGAAATGATTTTGTATCAATCTCTTCTTTATGATTGAACTCACAAACGATAATACCATTTTCTTTTAATAAATTAAACTTTATAATTCCGTCTAACGCTTCATCAATTAATCCCTTATCATAAGGTGGGTCTAAAAATATAACATCAAATTGTATTTCTCTTTTTGAAAGTGCTTTAAGTGCTCTATCTGCATTATTTTTATAAACTTCCGCTTGTTCATCAATGTTTAAATGTTGAAGGTTCGCTTTGATAATTTTTATTGCTTTGAAATTTTGATCTACAAAAATCACTTTTTCCATTCCTCGAGACAATGCTTCAATACCCAAGGCACCACTTCCGGCAAATAAATCTAACCCAATGCCTGATACTTCGTGTAGACTGTTAAAAATTCCTTCTTTAACTTTGTCCATCGTAGGCCGAGTGTTACGACCTTCCATACTTTCTAGTGGTTTACTTTTATGGATTCCAGAAATCACTCTCATTGAGAAACACTTCCATTCTTTAAGTTATTTTTATATAATACATACTGCATGAAAGGAGGGGCAAAATGAAACAAGCCTTTATACAATTGGGCGAGGGCCTTACAGACTTATTTGAATTTACAACGCTCATTGAATACAATCACGCACGAATCGAGCATATCGTTTACTTCCACACCCCTACTTTTGATAAACAATTATCTTCAGTGGCTATTATTATGAAACCTACCCAAGGTCAACATTTTCAGGCGATGTACATTATGGTAAATGCAGTTAAATATCCGTATCCGCATTCGAATAAAAAATTCAATTTAATTAATGAACAAGCAGCACGTTTCAACATTGATGTGAAAGAAATTGATGTGCAACCACCCGAGCATTTTCATTCCAACAGTATTTATTTCAATTATTTAATCAGTGTATTGAGACTTCAACGATGGATACCACCATTACAATAGTCTTAAATAAAACAAAGTCACGTAGTTATATTTAAAGCTAATGTGACTTTGTTTGTTAATAAAAAATATTTAAATTTAATACAATCACGAAAATTCATGTTGTTCTTTTGGATACTCTTTTTTAAGATATTTATAAGGAGAACCTGCTATATGTTTTACATATTTTAAGTTCATCAGTTTGTTTACAATAACGTCAGCCTCTTCTTCATTTATATACATAATAACATAACGTTGTAACTTATTCGTACTGACTATATGTCCAAATTTTCTAATTTGGCGTTCGTGTTTCATATGTTTTAAATATATAACTAAACTTGTTCTAGATACAATATTCATACTATCATCACTCCATTTATTAGCCACTTTATAATATCATGCCTAATTCTATTAATAAATAACAATTATTTTGAACAATAGCTAACATTTGCTATATTACTGTATATACTCAAATCAAGGAGGATTTGCGCATGACAACAATAAACAAATTAATAAAAGGTGCATTTTTAGGTACGGTTGGTTTAGTAGGTAGTGTTATTTTCTTTTCTAAATATAAAGCTAAACCTACGAACCAAGAAGTTCCAGCTTTTTTCTCTAAGCCTGCACCGTACATTTTCGCACATCGTGGTGGTATGGCAGTAAAACCTGAGCTAACAAAACTCGCATTTGACAATGCTTTATCACATCACGTAGACGGATTCGAAATTGACGTGAGATTGACTAAAGATCAACAATTAGTGGTTTTTCATGATGCAGACGTTGATCGTACAACAAATGGCTCTGGAAAAGTAGCAACACATACTTTAACTGAATTAAAACAGCTAGACGCAGGTTATCATTTCAAGGATTTAAACGGCTCAACACCTTATCGCAATCATCCTGACGCTAAAATACTAACTTTTGATGAATTATTAACATTATATCCTAACACACTGATAAATGTTGATCTTAAAGATGATTCACAAAGTGATCAAGGTAAATTAGCACCTAAAATAATTTACGATATCATTGTTAAAAACCACGCGCAAAATCGAGTTTTAGTTACTAGTTTTCAAAGCGATCAAATTAATTTGTTCAAAAAAGAAAGCAACCATACAATAGCGATTGGCGCAAGCCAAAATGAAGTGGCAGAAGGCTTCTTAAAATTCAAATCAGGTTTAGGTAACACGTTTAAACCACAAGCACATACATTTCAAATGCCAGTGAATTTTAATGGTATTAAATTGACTTCTCCTAGATTTATTCAGTGGTTAAATGAACGTAACATCGTTCCAGGCTTTTATGGCATTAACAATTTAGATTTAATGAATGATCTAGTTAAAACCGGGGTGCATACGTTAGTCACTGATAGACCTGATTTAGCAGAACGTTTTAAAAACACCTATCGAAATAAATAGTTATACAAAAGCTGGGTCACTACAAGTGCCCAGCTTTTATATGAATTAACACTACAGCGTTGATTTGCTATAAAGAACAGCTACAAGAACCACCTGTAGCACAACCACTTGCATCTTTTTGGAAAAATGGATTGCCAGTTTCTATCTTTACATTTTCAGATACAGCATAAGCTATTTTCACGATAACCTCATCTATTAAGTTTTGTAATGCAACCTCTTTTTGTTTGTAATCCATAACTACAGGTAGCATTTCATAAGCACGTTTACGTTTACGTGTTTCTAACATCACTTTTTGGTAATCTGGATGATATTTACCAAATCTCATGATTTCATCATATTGTTCTTTTGATTTTAAAAAGGCTTGATAGAGTAAATGTGCTTCATCGTTTTCTTGTAAATTTTGTTCTGCTTTTTTAAATGAATGATATAATCGTGAATCAAGTATTTTATCACTTAAATGCTCAATATCATCAAGAATATTCACCGTTTCTTCTGTTATCATAATAACCTCTCCTACTTATCTTCAATGAAAATAATTGTATAATATCCGTTTGACACTTCGCCGCCAACTTCATTGTATTTAGAATTTAACATCCTTGATCTATGAATATCAGAGTTTAACCAACTGTGGATTAAAGTTGGTACTTCGTTAAAATCATAACCCACATTTTGACTAGTGGAAACAAAAGAAATATTTTGTTCATTCAGCTTTTGTTTTAATGCATCTTCTGTGAATTCTACACTGTCAGTATCAATAGCTTCGTATAAATTGTATGATGCGATATGAGCTACGTCATTATTGATTTTTAAAGGTTTTGCATCTTTTAATTTACGCATTTCATTAGTTATTTCATACAGTGTCATCAATTGATTTGCATTCTGTTCATATGGTATTTTTTTATAATTATTTTTCACCTTTTTATCTTCTTGTGCAGTTATCATTTGATAAGGTTTAAATGCCATTAATGCTTCACTATCTAAATATCTTACACCTACGATTTCGTTAGCTTGTTGATCAATATATATTTGTGCATAAACATCATTAAATTTAATTAATGTCTGTGTTTTCATATCTGAATCAGAAAGTTCTATTTCATACGTTTTGCCATTAGCTTTAATCGTCGGTTCTGGATTGATACTGTACTTTTCGAAAACATGAGATGCATTGTCACCAATTTCTACCGGATTAGCGTTAGCATTTTTACCAGTGGCATACACAGATTTAATCTTATTTTTTTTAGTTGTTACAAGATAATATTGATCTTTTTGTTTAAAGACGTAGTTTTTAAAACCACCTTTATATGCATACACTCTATCAGCTTGTCCATAATTTTCAGTTAAATTATGTAAATCTTGTCCAATCCAAGTACCCACACCTTTTTTAAGCTTTGGATTTTCAACATTTGTTTTTGTGTTTCGAAAATCTTTATTTTGTGTTGTTTTTGACGTATCTTTATTAGGATTTTCTAAAACATCGAATTTCAAACGCGGTGAGTAAAATAAATAAATTATAAAACAAATCAATACTAATACACCAATAACTTTAATTATCAGTTTCTTCATCGCTCATCCACCTACATTATTCTTTGGTTCATTGTACATGTTTATAACAGATACAAGCAAGGCATGTCCTCAAATTTATTGATTTGTAATCATCCCTTTACATTTTCATCATAGATTATCTTAACACGACTTAATAGACAATAAAATTTTGGGTATAAAATAAATAAAGGGGTGACAAAAATGTCAATCATTCGTATTCACGGTGCGAAACAAAATAATTTGAAAGATATTTCCGTAGATATACCAAAACATAAAATTTCTGTATTCACTGGTCGTTCTGGTTCAGGTAAATCATCATTAGTCTTCAATACAATTGCTGCCGAATCTGAACGTTTACTTAACGAAACATATTCTACATATATACAAAACCAATTAAAACAATATAGTAAACCAAACGTAGACTTAATAGAACACTTACCCGTAGCTATGATTATCAATCAAAAAAGATTAGGGGGAAATTCACGTTCAACTGTAGGTACAATTTCTGATATATATGCTTCAGTCCGTTTATTATGGTCACGTATCGGTACACCATTTGTAGGATATTCTGATATCTTTTCTTTTAATAACCCAAAAGGTATGTGCGAAACATGCTCTGGCCTTGGATACATAGAAGATATTAACTTAGAAGAGTTATTAGATTTTGAAAAATCTTTAAATGAAGATGCAATCCGTTTCCCGTCTTTCAGACCAGATAGTTGGCGTGGTAAACGTTATTTATATTCAGGTTTATTTGATAATGACAAGAAATTAAAGCATTATACTAAAGAAGAATTGGATACTTTGTTATACACGAAACCTACCAAATTGAAAAATCCTCCTGAAAACTGGCCAAAAACTGCAAAATTCGAAGGGCTGATCCATCGATTCAGACGTTCATTTTTATTAAATGATAATTTCGAAAAAAATAAATTCAAAAATGATATTGAAAGAGTTGTGACGTCACAAAAATGTCCGACATGTGATGGCAAGAGATTAAATCAAAATGTATTAAAATCTAAAATTAACGGCTTAGATATTGCTGATTTCACACACTTATCTATTGATGATGCGATGCATTTCATAAAAAAACTAGAATCTAGTAAAGCACAATTTATAATTAACCCTTTGCTAAAGCAATTAGAATCTCTTAGTTATATCGGTCTTAACTATCTTACTTTGGATCGTGAAACGAAGACCCTGTCAGGTGGAGAGTCTCAACGTATTAAACTTATCAGACATCTAAATAGTCCTTTAAGTGACCTAGTTTATATCATTGATGAACCGAGTGTCGGGCTACATCCTGAGGATATTCAAAAAATAAATGAAATTATTCAATCGCTTAAAAACAAAGGTAACACAGTTCTAGTTGTAGAGCATGACCCTGACGTTATCAAAATCGCTGATCACATCATAGATTTAGGACCTTATGCCGGAAAAAATGGCGGTGAAATTATTTTCACTGGTAGTTATTCTAGTCTGTTATCATCAAATTCTAGTACTGGACAAGCACTAAAGAAAAAACACAAATTAAAATCAAAAGTAAGACCAACTCATGCGTTTATTAACTTAAACCATATGACGCAAAACAATTTAAAGGATATTTCAGCGCGTATTCCTAAACATGCAATGACTGTGGTAACCGGTGTAGCTGGCTCTGGCAAGAGCACACTTATACACGGGGGCTTAAAAAATAATACTGATGCTATTATTATTTATCAAAAACCGGTGCACGCTTCAAGTCGTTCTCATTTATTAACGTATCTTGATATATTTGATGACGTCCGTACCTATTTCAGTAATCATACAGGCTTAAAGAAATCATTATTCAGTTACAACTCTGAAGGCGCTTGTCCTGAGTGTCATGGTAAAGGCGTGTTAAAAACTGAGCTTGCGTTTATGCCAGACTTCACTCAAATTTGTAATGTATGTGGTGGTAAAAGATATAAACCTGAAGTATTAAGTGCAACGATTACAGGCTATTCAATAGCAGATATATTAAACTTAACGGTGGATGAAGCGTTAGATTTCTTCCATACAAATAGGTCTATTGCAGAACCTTTACAATCATTGAAGGCAACTGGCTTAAATTATATGAGTTTAGGTCAAACACTTGATACACTTTCTGGTGGTGAAATACAACGTGTTAAACTCAGCAAGTATTTAACACACACTGTAAGCGGCCATATCTTTGTATTTGATGAGCCTACCACTGGTTTACATGAAGATGATATACCAATTATTTTAGCTAGTTTTGACAATTTAATTGAGCAAGGGAACACTGTGATAATCATTGAACATAATTTAACAATGATGACGCATGCGGATTGGATTATAGATATTGGTCCATATGCTGGAAATAAAGGTGGCAAATTACTATATCAAGGGAAACCGGATGGTCTATTAACAAACACTGCTTCTGTTACAGCAAAACACTTAAATAGATATTTATCTTAGGTTAAGATGCTTCTATACTTAATTCATATTTTCACATTTTTATTAATATAAAATAAATCCAAATGTATCTGTAACCTTTAAATAAAAAATAACCTGCGACACAAAAGTGTCTCAGGTTATTTTTAGATATAATTAATATTTTAGCTAGATTAGTTTCTCGCTTCCTTAGCTAAGTATATTTATAAAACCGAAAGTTGCTTTCAATAATGATGTCGTTTCTCCGCCTGGATATAATACATAGAGTAGTACATAAACCATCACGCCTGTGATAGCAGTACAAAACCAAACAATTGATGCAATTGGTCCTACAAATCTGTGAAGTTTAAATTTGTCTTTGAACGCAGTGATAATTTGGAAAAGTCCCAATAACCCACCAATGGTAGCTAAATTGATATGAAAAATTAAGAATATTGTATAATAAATCTTAATTGATTCTGGACCGCCAAAAGCAGTGTTACCAATAAATATCGTTCTCGAAGCATAAATAATAAAAAACGTTAGCGCAAATACAGCAGCAAGTAACATAAATTTTTTATGACTTTCGATTTCTCTTTTCCATATTTTACGCCATCCGATTGCAATAAGGATTGCGCTTATCACTATACATGTTGTGCTAATTGTAGGTAAGATTGGTAAATTCATAAATTCCATCCTTATTAATATTTATTAGAACATTTTAATTAATGAAACAACAACAACGAGTACGAAGAAAACTACTAAATAGTTTAAAGAATAAACAAACATTTTTGTTGCCCATTTTGTTTGATCTGAATCTTTTTTAAAACTAGTTAAACCTAAATATAACCAGCCTAAATTTAATAACGTAGCTAATACCATAAACGTTGTACCAAGATCACTCAATAATAATGGCAATGGTAATAACAATATTAGCCATATAAACATACTCACTCTCGTGCGTTTGAAACCTTTAACAGAAGGTAACATCGGAATATTTGCCAAGCTATATTCATCTTTACGTTTTATTGCCAATGCATAAAAATGTACTGGTTGCCAACAAAATATTACTAAGAATAGCGCTACAGCAATTATACTAATATTGCTCTCGATAGCTGTCCAACCTATTAACGGTGGTACAGCACCAGGAAAACTCCCAATTACTGTATTCCAAACTGTATGACGTTTAGACCAAATTGAATAAAATGACACATAGCCAACGATACCTAACAATCCAATTACACCGGATGGTATATTTAAAGCAAATAATAATGCTTCCCCTACGAGCATCATTCCAAAACTAAGTAATAATAAATTTCTATTTGAAATTTTTCCATTAACTGAAGGTCTTTGCTGTTTACTTGGCATGATACTGTCAATATCTTGATCATAGTAATTATTTAAAGCGCATGCGCCCCCCATAATTAATGTCGAACCTACCAACATCATTAAAATCTGTGGTATTGACGAGAGGAAGGAATGATTTGCCAACACAATTGCAAGCCATGAACCGGCAAACGCTGGAATTAAATTGCCCTGTACTAGTCCCATCTTAATAATTTGTTGTAACTCTTTAAACGTTACACGACTAGAATTATGCGACAAAGTTTGTTCTTTGTTCATAATTTCCCTCCTAAATTTTCCATATAATACAATGATATATCAATTTAAGGTCATTGACTACATTTATACAAAGTTATTTGTGACACTTTATCGACATTCACAAATAGTCATTTTTGTGACACAATTAGAAGTGTATTTCTTGTTATAATAATAATTAAGTTTTATTTAAAAATAAAGAAGTAAATGTAAAGAGTCTTTGGTTTACAGTATAATGGTTGTTATCATTTGAGCTGAACCATTACTCATATTCTGTTTTATTTATTTGTGGGGGGTTAATTCTTGTTTAACAAAAAAAACCTGAAATGGTTATCTGTATTGGCAGCGATAATAATGGCATTTGTACAGCTAGGAGGTGCCCTAGTTACTAAAACTGGTTCAGCTGATGGTTGTGGCTCTGACTGGCCGTTATGTCATGGTGCTTTTTTACCTCAAAATTTGCCTATACAAACAATAATTGAATTAAGTCATCGTGCAGTATCAGGTCTATCTTTAATTCTTGTTTTATGGCTAGTGATAGTTGCTTGGAAACATATTGGTTATATCAAAGAAGTTAAACCGTTATGCATGATTAGTATTGGTTTCTTATTATTACAAGCACTTGTTGGTGCAGCAGCAGTCATGTGGCAACAAAACGATTATGTTTTAGCGTTACATTTTGGTATTTCATTAATTTCATTTTCTTCAGTATTTGTTTTAGCGTTAATTATCTTTGAAGTAGACCGCAAATACGAAGCTGATGAATTATTTATTCGTAAACCACTTAGAATCTACACATGGATTATGGCAGTCATTGTATATTTAACGATTTATACTGGAGCTTTAGTTAGACACAAAGAAGCAAGTTTAGCTTATGGTCAATGGCCGCTTCCATTTAATGATTTAATACCTCATAACGTACAAGATTGGGTGAACTTCACTCACAGAGGTATGGCTTTAATCGCTTTTATTTGGATTTTAATTACGTTTATACACGCAATTAATAATTACAAAGAAAATCGAACAATTCGTTTTGGTTATACCGCTGCATTTATTTTAATAATTTTACAAGTGATTACAGGTGCTTTATCTATTATTACTGAAGTGAATTTATTAATTGCTTTATTGCACGCACTATTCATAACAATATTGTTTGGTTTAATTGCTTACTTTATTGTATTGATGCTAAGAACGATAAGAAGTGGCGGATAATCTACTTTAATTAACTTACAAAAATGCTGGGATACGTTAACCGTATCCCAGCATTTTTTAGTTTAATCTTCTTGCTCTTTTTCAATTTCTATTAATAAATCTCCTGTTTCAATCGCATCACCATTTTGTACTGTCACTTTTCTTACGACACCATCAAATGGTGCTTGAATAGTTGTTTCCATCTTCATAGCTTCAGTAATCAATAATGCTTGCCCACTCGTCACAGATTCACCTTCTGTAATTTTAACTTCTGTAACTGATCCTGGCATTTGTGCACCAATATGATTTGGATTCAGTTTATCCGCTTTGGGTTTAACGCTGGCATTGGCTTTCACATTTTCATCTTGTATAAAGATACGTCTAGCCTGACCATTCATATCATAAAATATCGTACGTACGCCTTTTTCATCAGGTTCTGTAATCGTTTTAAGTGTAATAATTAATCGTTTACCTGTATCAATCTCAATTTCTACAGTTTCATTTGCTCTCATGCCAAAGAAAAATGTTGGCGTATCTAGAAGTGATACATTGCCATATTGTTCTTGTGTCGAAATAAATTGTTCATAGACTTTAGGATATAACACATAACTGATTACATCTTGCTCAGTGACTTCTTTTTGTTGTTTTTCCTCTAATTCTTGTCTCACTGTTTCAAAATCGACTGGCTCTAAGTATTCTCCTGGTCGTTCAGTTAATGGTGTTTGACCTTTCAATATTACTTTTTGAAGGTCTTTATTGAATCCATTTACCGGCTGACCAATTTCTCCTTTAAAGAATGATACGACAGATTCAGGGAAATCTAATTTATATCCATCTTTTATTATCGTTTGTTCATCTAAATCATTTTGCACCATGTATAAAGCCATATCACCAACAACTTTTGATGAAGGTGTTACTTTAACAATATCACCGAATAAGAAATTAACACGTTTATACATATCTTTCACTTCATTAAATCTATTGCCTAAGCCTAAACTTTTCGCTTGTTGACGTAAATTCGAATATTGTCCACCTGGCATTTCATGTTGATAAATTTCTGTGTTAGGTGACTTAATATCACTTTCGAAATCGCTATAGTATTGACGTACAGTACCCCAATAATGTGATAATTCTTCCATACCATCAATATCTGCACGCATGCTTCTACCGAAACCATTCAGTGCATAATACAACGAATTGCCACTAGGTTGACTGGTTAAACCACTCATAGATGCAACTGCTGTGTCAATAACATCTACACCTGCATCTATAGCTTCTTTATAAGTTAATAGCCCATTTCCGCTTGTATCATGTGTGTGTAAATGAATTGGTAAATTGACCGCTGCTTTTAATTCACCGATTAATTCATACGCAGCTTTTGGTTTTAATAAACCGGCCATATCTTTAATTGCTAAAATGTGGAATCCTTCTGATTCAAGTGTTTTCGCCATATTTATATAGTAATCTAATGTGTAAATATCAGAACGATTACTATTTAAGAAATCACCTGTATAGCAAATAGCGCCCTCTGAAATCTTACCTGCTTCTTGAACGGCTTCATTTGCCACTTTCATTTGATCTATCCAATTTAATGAATCAAATATGCGGAAGACATCTATACCTGCATCAGCACTTTCTTTCACAAATTTTTTAATGACATTATCTGGATAGTTTTTATAGCCAACAGCATTAGATGCACGTAAAAGCATTTGGAATAAAACGTTTGGAATAGCTTTTCTTAATCTTTCAAGTCTTTCCCACGGATTTTCTTTTAAGAAGTTGTAAGCAACATCAAATGTTGCGCCGCCCCACATTTCTAATGAAAAACTATCTTTCATTACTTCTGCTGTTTTAGAAGCAATATTCATCATATCTTTAGTTCGTACGCGTGTGGCCAACAATGACTGATGTGCGTCTCTGAACGTTGTATCTGTAATTAATACATCTTCTTGTTGTTTTAACCATTCCGCAACTGCTTGTGGCCCTTTATGATCTAATAACTGCTTTGTACCTTCAAATTTTTCGACAACCTTTTTTGGAACCTGAGGAATTGGCGACGTTTCATAAATCGGTTTCGGCCTTTTTTCTACGTTAGGAAAACCATTGATAGATACATTACCTATATATTCTAATGTCTTTGTTCCTCTATCTAATGTAGGTTCAATATCAAATAACTCAGGTGTACTTTCGATAAACTTAGTCGTATAGTCTCCGGTCTTGAATTGAGTATTTCTCATTACATTAATTAAAAATGGCACATTAGTTTTCACGCCACGAATGCGCATTTCTTGTAATGAACGGTCCATTTTTTCATTTGCTTGTTTAAACGTCATACCATGTGTAGATAATTTTACAAGTAATGAATCATAATATGGTGAAATCTCGGCACCTTGGAAACCATCACCAGCGTCAAGTCTGACACCAAAACCACCACTTGAGCGATAAGCAATAATTCTACCAGTATCTGGCATAAAGTCATTTGTTGGATCTTCCGTTGTAATACGACATTGAATCGCATAGCCTAATGTTTGAATATCTTTTTGTTGTGGCATGCCTATTTCATAATCAAATAGTTTTTCACCATCTGCTACAAGAATTTGAGTTTTAACAATATCTACACCTGTTACCATCTCAGAAATTGTATGCTCAACTTGTACACGAGGGTTAACTTCTATGAAATAGAAATCGTCTCCAGATACTAAAAATTCAACTGTACCAGCATTTACATATTCAATATTTTCCATTAATTGAATCGCAGCATCACATATACGCTCTCTTAATTCATCAGTAAGTGCAACAGATGGCGCAACTTCAACAACTTTCTGATGACGTCTTTGGACAGAACAATCACGTTCATATAAATGAACGATGTTACCATGTTCATCACCAATGACTTGTACTTCAATGTGTTTTGGATTATCTATATATTTTTCAATATAAACCTCACTATTACCAAAAGATTTCTCTGCTTCAGATTTTGCTCTGTGAAACGCTTCTTCCAATTCATCTTCTGAACGCACAATACGCATACCCTTACCGCCGCCACCGCTTGTAGCTTTAATCATCAATGGGTAGCCGGCTTCATTTGCAAAAGCAATTGCATCGGATTGATTATCAATTGGTCCATCTGTACCTGGAATAACTCTTAAATCAGCATTTATAGCTGTCGTTCTTGCCTTAACTTTATCCCCAAACATGTCTAGATGTTCGACACGTGGGCCGATAAACTTTATCCCCTCTTCTTGACAGCGTTTAGCAAAAGTTTCATTTTCACTTAAAAATCCATAACCAGGATGAATTGCGTCCACTCCTGCTCGTTTCGCAACATCTAAAATGCGCTCTATATCCAAATATGATTCTGCTGGTCCTAAATCTTTCCCAACTAAATATGACTCATCAGCTTTATATCTATGTAAAGACCCTTTATCTTCGTTTGAATAAATCGCAACTGTTTTAATATTCAATTCTGTTGCAGCCCTAAAAATCCTTATTGCTATCTCTCCACGATTGGCTACCATAAGTTTATTAATTTGTTTCAAATCATGGTCCCCCTTAAATTTTGAATTTTCTAAAAAGTTGAATATAAAATTGATTATAGCAAAATACGAACTATGTATACAGTAAAATAGTTTTCAC
>NZ_PPRL01000087.1 GCF_002902235.1 Staphylococcus ureilyticus | reverse complement strand
TCGCCATGCCACGAAATTAGCATCATGCTAGCAAGTTAAGCGAACACTGACATGATAAATTAGTGGTTAGCTATATTTTTTTACTTTGCAACAGAACCGTATTTTATATGTACGAAAATAAGTAGAAAATTACATTTATTTTTAAAGAAATATTTTTTATATACATCATTTGAATGATTCTGATTTCCAACCAATATAATAAAAACCAAAAATAAATAGGGTCTGATTATGGTGTTCCAGACCCTATCCCTTCTTATCATAAAACCTTTGTACATTTCCCATTCATAAGATGAGGATACGTATTTATTAATTAAAATTCAAGTACAATACGACCTTCAATTTCTCCATTTTCCATTTTAGTGAAGATATCATTGATATTTTCCAATTTGTCTGTCTTAAATTCGGTCTTAATCTTGCCGTCTGCCGCAAACTGAAGAGCTTCCTGTTGATCTTTACGAGTCCCAACAATGGAACCTTTAACACTTACGCCATTCAGAACCGTATCAAATATTGGAAGTGGCATATCTTCATTGGGCAAAGCAACAAAAACCACAGACCCGCCGCGTTTAACAGAATGATAAGCTTGTTCAAAAGCCGTTTTATTGACCGCAACGCTCATCGATGCTTGAACACCATTACCTGTCACATTTTTAATATCTTCTACAGGGTCGACCTTTTTACTATTGACCGTATGGTCTGCCCCCAGTTTCTTAGCAAAATCAAGTTTACTATCTTGAATATCTACAGCAACAACCTTATACCCCATTGCCTTCGCATATTGCAAGCCTAGATGACCTAATCCACCAATTCCATATATTGCTACCCAATCGCCTGGTTTAGCTCCAGACACTTTCCATGCTTTATAAGTTGTGACACCTGCACAAAGGACTGGTGCTATTTCAGCTGAATCGACGCCTTCTGGAATCTGTATAGCATAGTCAGCTGGTGCGACAGCATATTCAGCGAACGCGCCGTTAGCACTATAGCCACCATTTAATTGATAAGGACATAACGTTTCCTGTCCATTTAAACAGAATTCACAGTCTCCGCAGGCTTTGTATAACCAAGGAAGACCAACCCGATCGCCAACTTTATGATTAGTAACATTTGATCCCAATTCTATTATTTTGCCGACCCCTTCGTGACCAGGTATGACAGGTAAGTCCGGTTTCACTGGCCAATCTCCAATTTTACAATGTAAATCAGTATGACAAACACCGCATGCTTCTATTTCAATTAATACTTCATTGTTTTTCGGCTTCGGAACTTCTACATCTTTTACTTCCAAATCCTTTCCATTTTCAACGACTACAGCTGCTTTCATATTATACCTCCTATGGCGTCACAAATTTTTGAGATGGTTAGATGACTAACCTTAATAAAAAGAATCCCTAGACTACCAATTATTTTTTCAATTTCTACTTTATCACAAAAAAGGAAGCGTTTTCAAGAATATTTTCCCGCAATTTAACAAAGATTTTTAAAGAAATCAGAAAATTCTTTCCTTTTTACACCGTGATTGCTTTTCCATTGTAGGGATTTTCTTAAAATACAGGTGATTTTTATATTACAAACGACAGCTTTATAACAGTAAATAAAATGTACTTTTTTATCCCTTTTCTTACATTAGAGTGAATTTCATATTTCTTAACCCTTGTGCCCCAATAAGTTCAGAGCACAAAAAAAGAAGTACCTCCCCAAATATTGTATAATGGCAGTTGACTACACAACCATAAAAAGACTGGAGTAGTATTTCTTATGACCATTATACGACAGACAACCAAGCCTATTTGGCATCCAAGAACTTTACGACTTGGAACCCCCCCAAAAGTATGAAGCAATTATTTGAGCGATTGATCTGGATCGTATTTATCATGTAATTAATAAGAAATCCTGTCTTGGAGCACCTGTTGAGCTAAATTATGAAGGGATGATTATTTCTTTTTTTATTCGCTACATCGCGCGTATTCCAACGATTAAAGATTTAATCAAACGTCTGAACGATGACTTTATCTTTAAAATGAACTAATGGTAATTGTCAAAAGAACCATAAAAAGACTGAAGGAGTGCTCCTTATCCTGAGTTTTACTATAAAATTCAAGTTATAAAAGAAATAAGCTCTAGATAACTTGGTTTATTTGTATTTTTTTTTTCAATTTAGAAACAATCTCGGGGAGTTCATTGGATAATGCGATATTATGTTCGAGTAAATTATTCGTTTTAGGGTGCTCAATTGAATCATGGTCAATGCTGTTTGTGAGGTCATCCACATATGGAATTTCATCTGGATGGGTAACAGAATATGCTTCGACGGCTTTTTCAAATATGACGCTATCAAAGCCCCATTCTGATGCAATCTGATAAATCGCCTCGCGTCGTTGTTCTGTTCTCCAATTGTCATATGCTTCATCAAAGTGAATCGTACTTGGGACGTTGCCAGGCTCTAACTCTTCTGATACAAATCGTTTTAATAGTTCAGCTTGGTCATACTCCCCCATATGACTCAGTTCTTCAATATTTTGATAGCTCAAACGTAACGTTTCCGCATCGACCGTTTGTACCCCTTCAGTGGATGTGGCCTTATCCCCCATTAATTGAATAATATAATGCGCATCGATGGTTTGCGCACGGGCAAGTTTTGCTTGACTCAGGGGTAAGATCGGTGGGTCGTCTTCAGTCTCATCGGTATTATCTCTTGTGAGGTTACGGTATGCCCCGACATACTGCATCCATTCATGTTCTGTCACACCAAATGCGGCATCCACCCAACTAAATTCATAGTATTGCTGAATTTTATTCAGTTGACCGTTCGCCTTTTTAAAGGCGTTCACAAACGTTTCCTTCGCTGCTTCGTCCATTTCTAGGGATTGCCAAGCCGTCGGATCGTTCAATACCGCCATCACTTCTTGTGAGTACTCAACGAATGCATCCACTGCTTCAGGGTATGGTTTCACAATCGCTTGACTGCTTTCTCCCCCACTCCCGTATAAAATCAGTGCGGCATTCACTGTCTCTTCGGTTATTCGTGGATATTGGAAATTCACAATGGATCCAAATTCTTTTTGCTTGCCATAAATCCGATTCGTTCGTGAATATGCTTGGATTAAACCTTGTAATGCCAATGAACGATCGACATATAATGTATTAATGAATTTAGAATCATACCCGGTCAGTAGCTGGTCTGCCACGATCACAAGGTCGATATTTTTAGAATTTCGGCCACTACCGCCCCGTGTTGCTCTTTCTACCACATCGTCATAATATGCATCTTCACCTCGACGTTGATCCCCATACGCATATTCGATGCCTGTAAATGTGGCATAATCTTGAAACATTTTTTGAATCAGTTCTGGATCCGTTGGCTGTGAATCAGCATCTGTTCCAAAACTACATTTTCTGTACACTCTCTTTTTATATCTAGATATATATCTATTATACATATTTTAGTGTTCAATAACCCAACAGAAAATATATGTTCATAAATATGGTTAGAATTAAGTTATGGTACAATGAAAACGTATATAGGAGGTTTGTATTTTGAAAATAGGTTATGCAAGAGTTTCAACTGGATTACAGAACTTGGATTTACAGGAAGATCGGTTAAATCAATATGGTTGTGAAAAGATATTTAATGATCATATGAGTGGTTCAAAAAGTAAGCGACCTGGTTTAGATAAAGTCATTGAATTTGCGAGGTCAGGAGATACGATTGTTGTTTGGAGACTAGATAGACTAGGACGTAACATGGAAGATTTAATCACATTAGTTAATGAACTTAATAATCGAGGTGTGAGTTTTCACAGTTTAGAAGAAAATATAACAATGGATAAATCAAGTTCTACAGGACAATTGTTATTTCATTTATTCGCAGCATTTGCAGAGTTTGAACGCAACTTAATTTTAGAACGTTCTTCAGCGGGACGAATTGCTGCTCGTGCTAGAGGACGCTATGGAGGTCGACCCGAAAAATTAAATAAACAAGATTTAAAGTTACTCAAAACACTTTATGATAATGGAACACCAATTAAAACTATTGCAGAACAATGGAAAGTTTCACGTACAACCATTTATCGTTACCTCAATAAATTAGAGAGACAAGAGAATAAACACAAGTAGAGTAACCAATCAATTTTATGAAAAAGAATCTAGTAAATAATTATATATATCGTTAACATATAAAACACCTTGTTTCAATATTGTTCGATGCAAATGAAGCCTTCTCTCTGCGTCTAGAAAGCTTGTATTGTTGTTAAAACGATATTTTATATATAAAAAGAAAGCTGAGCAATTTTTGGCTCAGCTTTTAAAA
>NZ_PPRL01000086.1:23245-40158 GCF_002902235.1 Staphylococcus ureilyticus | reverse complement strand
AGATGTGTATAAGAGACAGGTTATAAACGAGAGCACATTAAGATTTGTATCATTAACAACTGGCAAATCAAGGATTATGAGGGAATAGCCCGTTTCTTCATCGTATTCAACACGAGAACTTTCCTCAGTATCTAGAGGGTCTCTAATAAAATCTTCTGGTAAATGGTATAAATCTATTAAATGTTCTATTTCTTCCCAATTTGGGTCAACGACATTGATCCATGAGGCATCATGGTCTAAAGTTGATGTTATTATTTCTTGTGTTTGAGTATGTTTATAAGCAGTAATCACAATACAAATCTTCCCTTCATTAAATTCTTAATTATATTAGCGAAGATTAGAGCGGTTGACAAGTATCTTTCAATTTTAATTGTAATACTTGTAGAAAGGATTAATTTAAGGATTTTATAAGTAGCATATTGTAAAATCTGCATGGATAGTGAATTTGGAAAGGTTTGCATGTATTGGTGAAATAAGATTACAGAAATGTTGAGAAAATACGATGTAATTTTAATGATAAATTAACATTAGCTTAACAAAAATTAATTATACTTCACATAGTTTACAAATATTTTAAAGAGGTGTAACGATGGATTCTTCTGTAATGGAGATTATTTTTACCTTTATTGGTGGATTAGGTATTTTTCTATATGGTATTAAACAAATGGGAGACGGTTTACAAGCCGCAGCTGGTGATAGATTAAGAAGCATTTTAAATACTTTTACAAGTAACCCTTTAATTGGTGTCTTGGCTGGTATGATTGTAACGATATTAATTCAAAGTAGTTCGGGCACAACAGTAATTACTATAGGTCTTGTTAGTGCAGGCTTTATGACAATGCGTCAGGCAATTGGAGTAGTTATGGGAGCGAATATTGGTACTACAGTTACTGCATTTATTATAGGTATTGATATCGGTGAGTATTCGCTGCCAATTTTAGCAATTGGTGCATTTCTAATTTTCTTTATTCAAAAACGTAAAGTGAAAAATGTGGGTATGATTTTATTTGGTTTTGGTGCATTGTTCTATGGTTTAGAACTTATGAGTGGTGCAGTTAAACCATTAGCAAATTTAGACTCTTTTAAACAAATTATGTTAGATATGTCTTCGAATCCATTATATGGTGTGGTAGCAGGTACATTATTAACAGTAATTATCCAAAGTTCAAGTGCCACAATTGGTATTTTACAAGGATTCTTTGCCAATGATTTAATTAGTTTACACGGTGCACTTCCTGTACTTTTAGGTGATAATATTGGTACGACAATCACGGCAGTACTTGCCAGTTTAGCAGGCTCGTTGGCGGCAAAACGTGTGGCAGCTGTACATGTACTCTTCAATGTAATTGGCGCTATCATTTTCTTAATAATCATGCCTCTCTATCAATTAGTTATTGAATGGATGCAAGGGATTATGAATTTAAAGCCTGAAATGGTTATTGCATTTGCACACGGTACGTTCAATGTAACAAACACAATTATTCAATTGCCATTTATTTTCATCCTAGCATGGATAGTGACGAAGTTAGTACCAGGCGAAGACTTGAATGAAAAATATAAACCAAGAATGTTAGATAAAAATTTAATCAACAGAGCTCCTAACATCGCGTTACAAGAAGCTCAAGATGAAATTCAAAATATAGGTCATATGACTTTCGATATGTTTAGATATGCTAAGAACTATGATGATAAAACAGAAAAAGATATAATTCAGAAGCATGCAGCTGTGGAAAGTATGTATGACAATGTAAGACAATATTTAACAAAAATCTCTGAGAAGAAGATATCCAAACAAGATGCAGAAAGAATGTCTGTGTTATTCGATGTTAATCGAACGTTTATTAAAGTAGCAAGTTTAACGGAAGCTTATTTATTGGATTTAAAGAAAAAAGAAACAGAATCAATTCAAATATCTGCAAAAGCAGAACAAAGTATTGAAAGACTATATGACCATGTCGATGCGTCACTTGAAAAAACAATTGATATGTTTAACGTATATGACAGAGTTAAAAAAGATGAAATCGTTCGTTTGAGTAACGATTCGTATACATTAGAACATGATCTTAGGAAGAAACATATCAAGCGCTTAAGTTCTGGAGAATGTTCTTTAGAAGGTGGTTTGCTATATCTAGATATGATTGCTATCTTAGAGCGTATTGGTTACCATTCTAGAAACATTTCAGAATCTATGATTGATATAGATAATATTGAACATGAGGATGATGAAGTGGAACATACTTTGGGTTGGTCATATTAAAAAGTTATTTTAACCACAATGTATGCAAAATTTAATATCATATAATGAGGCAAGCCATAACAGAAATAAATTTTATGCTTAGTCTTTTAAATTAGAGCGGAATAACATCACTTTATTAAAGGATGATGTTAATCTGCTCTTTTTTTTATGAGAAAAGTGTACTTGGTTAACAATTTTCAATTTAAATGATAAATGATATGTAAAAAATGGAGTACTCGAGACGGCAAAAGCAATCCCTCTCTTAATCCTTAGTAAAACGATAAGGATACTTGACAAAATGTTACCGTGAGCATAAGATTGAAACTAATATAATTTTCAGAAATCGATTGGGGGATTGTTTATGACATCTATTAGTATACTTGATCAAAGTCCGATAGATCATAATGAAGCAGTTAGCGACGGGATAAAGAGAACAGTTGAACTCGCTCAATTAGCAGAAAACCTGAATTATACAAGATATTTTGTTGCAGAGCATCATAATATACAAGAAGTCGTTGGTACGAGTCCTGAAATATTAGTTACACATCTATTAAACCAAACAAGTAGAATAAACATTGGTTCTGGTGGGGTTATGCTACAGCATTATAGTCCATTTAAAGTGATTGAGCAGTTTCATTTTATGAGCCAAATCGCTCCGGGAAGAGTAGATTTAGGTATAGGTAAAGCACCTGGTGGTTTTCCTCTAGCGACACAAGCATTACAAGAAGATATCAAAAGTTCGCCTACATCTTTCAATGATAAATTTCATCTATTAAATCAATTTAATAATGGAAACTTTCCTAAAGAAAATCCATATTCAAATTTAAAAACAACGATTCGTAATAAAGAGGTTGAAAAACCACATGTTTTTCTTTTAGGTGGCAGTGAACGATCAGCGCGTTTTGCAGCAGAAGAAAAAGTGGGATTTATTTATGCATATTTTTTGAATTCGGATAATGAACTTTTACAAAAAGCCATTCGTACATACAAAGCATTTTATCCTGAGGGGAGAATCATTGTTGCCTTGGCAGCTGTTGTATCGAATAGCGAAGCGGAGTACGCATTAATTGAAGAAGGGCGTACAAACTATGTTTTACACTTTGATGACGGTCAAAAATTAACGGTATCAAGTGAACACCAAATTGATGATTTTAAAAAGCAAAGTTCAAGGACATTTGAAATTGAAGCACAACAAATAGAGGTATTTAATGGTACAGCTGAGTCCATAAAACAACAGATTCATGAATTAAATATAGATGATGAAGTTGATGAATTTATGTTTCATATGCCCGTTCAAAATCATTCATTACGATTAAAAACAGTAGAGCAATTAGCGCGTGTATATAAAAAATCGACTTTGAAAGCAGGGGTAAAATGACAAATAAAAAAATAGATTTTGGAATTATGTTGAACGGTCCTGGTAGTCATATGCATGCTTGGAAATCAAGTGAGGTTCCAAGTGATGCAAGTACAAATTTTGAATTTCAACTTGAAATTGCTCGCAAAGCAGAAAAAGCTGGCTTCAGTTTCGTTTTTGTAGCAGATGGATTATATATCAATGAAAAATCGATACCACATTTTTTAGATAGACATGAACCTTTAACATTTTTAGCAGCTCTAGCTCCTATAACGCAGCAAATTGGATTAGTTGGTACGATTTCAACTTCGTATAGTGAACCGTTCACAGTGGCCAGACAACTTTCAACCATTGATAACATTAGTAAAGGTCGTGCAGGCTGGAATGTGGTGACTTCGCCTTTAGCTGGGAGTGCTGACAATTATAGTAAAGGAGATCATCCAGAACATGATGTTCGATATGATATTGCTGAAGAACATATCCAAGTTGTACAAGGATTATGGGATTCGTACGAAGATGACGCGTTTACGTTCGATGTTGAAAATGGTGAATATGTTGATAAAAGTAAAATGCATACTTTAGATTACAAAGGTCAATATTTCCAAGTTAAAGGTCCTTTGAATGCAAGTCGGTCAGAACAAGGACAACCTGTTATATTCCAAGCAGGAGCTTCTCCTAAAGGACAGGCATATGCAGCTAAATATGCTGATGCCGTTTTTACACTTGGTGAGTCACTTGAAATTGCTAAAAGTAATTATGACAGTATTAAAAAACAAGCCCAAGCATTTGAGCGTAATCCCGACCATGTTAAAGTCTATCCAATGCTGGCACCAGTCATTGGAAAAGATAAGGCCGAAGTAGAGCGACGATTAAATGAACTTAAATCATTAGCAACAATTGAAGAGGCTTTAGACTACTTGGGAAGATATTATGATCACCATGACTTTACTCAATACGAATTAGATGCACCATTTCCAGAGTTAGGTGACGTAGGGAAAAATAGTTTTCGTGCAACTACTGATGCAATTGCTGAACGTGCGAAATCACAAAATTTAACGTTAAGAGAAGTTGCTCTAGAAGAAACTGTAAGACGTTCACCATTTACAGGCACTTATGAAGAAGTAGCAGCATTAATAATTGAATGGTTTGAACAAGGTGCAGCAGATGGCTTTATCTTTGGACCACATGTCTATGGTGAAATATATGATGAATTTTTAAGAGAAGTGTTACCGATATTAGAAACAAAAGGTTATTATTCGAAATCTTATGAAGGTAGTACATTACGTGATCATCTTGGTATTCCGTTTAAAGAAAATCGATATCGAAACACAAAAGTAGAGCATATCTAATTTAAATGATTTTTAAGGAGTGAAATAGAATGTCTGAATATAGTGCAACTTCACATCATTCGCAAACAGATGTTGAACAAGACCAATTAAAAATAAAAGAAAAAAGAAAATTTCAATTGCCACACGTGTTATTAATGATGTTGATGATGATGATGTTTGCATGTTTACTGACATATGTCATTCCTGCTGGTGAATTTGACACGACAAAAAGTGGTGAAATTGTACAAGGAACTTATCATGCTATTTCACAAAATCCAGTTAATCCGTTTTATGCAATTACCTTAATATTAAATGGGGGTATACAATCAGCTCAAACTGTAACTTTATTGCTATTTGTTGGTGGGGCAATTGGAGGTATGTTGCAATTGGACTCAGTGACAAAGTTAACTAATTATATGATATATAGATTTGAACACGCAGGTGCTTTACCACTTATTATAGGATTATTTTCTTTAATGGCGTTTATAGGGTTTTTTGTAGGTGGCGATCAGATGATTGTTTTTGTCACGCTCGGTGTCATTTTAGCGAATAGGTTAAAATTAGATCCAATTATTGCCCTTGGCATGACCTTCCTACCTTTGTATATGGCATTTTCAGTTTCTCCTTCAGGTATGGCTAAAATTGGTCAAATCGTTTATCCGGAAGTCACTTTATATTCAGGATATGGTGGGAGAGCAATTATGTATACAGTGTTTTTATTGGTCACTTTATTATATGTTATCTGGTATGCGAGAAGGGTTATTAAATCACCAAATAAAAGTTTGATGAATACTACATCTTGGCAACAAAATAATGTGCAAATAACAAATACAGAAATTGATTTGAAAGATAGAACAATTAATTGGAGAGATTTGGTTGTAGTAGGATTAGTGATTTTTACACCTATAGTATTAGCAATAGGTAACGGCATGTTAAGTTGGACTGAGAAATATGGAAATGGTGTATTCATTACTGTTTTTGGTATTAGTTTTGTGCTTGCTTACTTAATAAAAAGTAAACGGCCTAGTGAAATGGTGGATGGATTTCTAGCAGGAGCGAAACCAATGCTAGTGGTTGCTTTTGCTATTATCATGGCAAACACAATCAGCGTCATTCTAGAAAAAGGTAAGATTTTAAGTACGATTGTCAACGGATTAACGACACAACTTGATGGTTCGTCAGCTGGTGTCGTATCAATATTAATATTTTTAGTAGCAACAGTATTTAATTTTTTAGTGCCATCTGGTTCAGGTTTAATGAGTGTCATGGTTCCAATATTACAACCAGTTACACATACACTTGGTGTGAATGACCAAATACTGTTAACTTCACTATCTTTTGGCGGTGGATTAGGTAATTTAATTACACCAACATTGGGTGCGACAGTAGGTGCGATTGCTATTGCGAAAGCTAATTTTAGTTCATGGTTTAAATTTATGGCACCATTGTTTTTAATTTGGGTCATCGTAGGTTCAATTGTGTTGTATATCTTCACTACTGTTGGATGGTCAGGTGGTATATAAAAAGATTGGATAATGATTTTAAGTAAAAAAAAGCTGTATCAATTAGGTATTAAATTATTCTAATTGATACAGCTTTTTAAATTGTTAATTTTGAAATTAAACAACAGTTAACTTAAATGGCATGTTTTGTAGCCATTTTTTGGGGGGATTTTCATCAGTAATAACTTCAGTAATATCAGTGATTTTAGCAAATGATAAAGTAGATGAAATATCAAATTTACTGTGGTCTATCAGAGCAATTACTTTTTCACTTTCTTGAATCATCTGCTTTTTGAGTTGAACTTCAGGTAATGAAAAATCAGTCAAACCATTTTCTAAGGTAAAACCGTTTGCAGATAAAAAGAAATAATCAATATGATACATTTCTAAAATTTGTGAATCAATGTTTCCGGTAATTGCATTTGAATCTTGTGATACAAACCCTCCAACTACGAGCACTGTTAAGTTTGGATTTTCTTTTAAGAGTACTGCATTTTCCAATCCATTTGTAATAATCGTAAGTTCCATTGTTGTCTCAGATATTAATTTTGCAAGCTCATATGTAGTTGAACTTGCGTCGATGAGTATGCATTGTTGCGGTTCGATTTTATTTAACGCATGCTCACTTATTTTATGTTTTTCACGATGCTTTTGTGTTAAGCGGTAAGAAAAGTTTAACTTAGAAGTCATCGTATCATTAACTTTTGCTCCGCCATGTGTACGTGTAATCTTATTTTCACTTTCTAAAAGCCGTAAATCGCTCCGAACTGTTGCTTCTGTCACGCTTAAGTAATCTGAAAGTTGTTTTACAGTAGCTCTTTTATGTGACTTTATATAAGTATATATGTGCTCTCGTCGTTCATCTGCATACATTTTCATATGATTCGCAACCTCCTTATGTTCATAATTTAGTTTAACACAATTTTTTATAAAAATAACAAAACAAAAGCAAAACGAAAATAAATGAAAAAATATTTGAAAGAAATGAAAATATATATTAGAATTATAGTTATAAATGAAAGCGTTTTCTAATAAGAAAAGGGGTTGTTGAAAATGACAAATAAAAATTATCCAGACAAAATGAATGCAGTTGTAGCATATGCACCAGGGGATTATAAATATGAAACAGTAGAGACGCCAACAATTGAGAATTCAAAAGAAATTATAGTGAAAGTTGAAGCATGTGGTATTTGTGCAGGAGATATTAAAGCGTATGGCGGAGCGCCAAGTTTTTGGGGTGATGAAACGCAACCTGCTTATATTAAAGCACCGATGATACCGGGCCACGAATTTATTGCACGTATTGTTGAGAAAGGCGAAGATGTGACTGATTTTGAAATAGGTGATCGTGTCATTTCTGAACAGATTGTACCTTGTTGGGAATGTAGATTTTGTAAACGTGGAGAGTATTGGATGTGTGAAAAACACGATTTATACGGTTTCCAAAATAATGTCAATGGCGGTATGGCTGAATACATGAAATTCACTAAAGAAGCAATAAATTATAAAGTTCCTGAAAATCTACCTATAGAAAAAGCAATTCTAATTGAACCATATGCTTGTAGTTTACATGCAGTGCAACGTGCAAACATCAAATTAGGAGATTTCGTTGTATTATCTGGTGCTGGAACACTGGGGCTTGGCATGATAGGAGCTGCTAAAAAATCTGGCGCTGAAACTTTGGTTGTACTAGATATGAAAGATGATCGTTTAGAATTAGCGAAACAATTTGGTGCAGACATTGTAATGAATCCAGCAAAAGTTGACATAGTAAAAGAAATTAAGGATATGACTGAGGGCTATGGTTGTGATACTTAGATTGAAGCGACAGGACATCCTAAATCTGTTGAACAGGGTTTGAGTGCAATTAGAAAACTAGGAAGATTTGTCGAATTTTCTGTATTTGGGGATCCAGTAACTGTTGATTGGAGCATCATTTCTGATCGTAAAGAACTAGATTTAATGGGTAGTCATTTAGGACCTTACTGTTATCCGCTTGTGATAAATGGTATACAAAATGGTGATTATCCAACTGAAGGCGTAGTAACGCATCAATTGCCACTGCAAGATTTTGAAGAAGGCTTTGAATTGATGAAAAAAGGAGATAAGTCATTGAAAATTGTGCTTGTACCTTAAAACAGCAAAGTGATAGATAACATAGATAGTTAAAAGGAGAGACTTTAAATGAAAAAGATGATTAATCATCCTGATGACGTCATAGAAGAATTAATGGCCGGATATTTAATTGCTTATCCTGAATATATTAGACGTTCAAACTTGCATCAAAGAGCATTAATTGGAAAAAAACGACACCCTAATCGTAAAGTGAGTGTTTTAATTGGTGGAGGATCAGGACATGAGCCAGCTTTTATCGGATATGTTGGTCAAGGTATGGCTGATGGTGTGGCAGTAGGTAATATTTTCGCTTCACCTTCACCAATTCCTATACAAGCTGTAACTAGAGAAATTCATGACGGCAATGGTGTGTTATATATTTATGGAAATTATGCAGGAGATTTAATGAATTTTGAAATGGCCAGCGAAATGACAGAAGTCGAAGATGATATTGAAACAGCAGTAGTAATAGGAAATGATGATGTTGCTTCAGCGAAGGAAATTGAAGAGAGACGTGGCATAGCAGGTGAATTACTGGTTTATAAAGCTGCAGGTGCTGCTGCTGATTTTGGCTATGATTTGAAGGAAGTACGTCGTATTGCACAACTGGCAAATGATTATACACGTTCGATGGGCATTGGGTTAAGTCCTTGTTATTTACCGCAAACAGGAAAACCAAGTTTTGATCTTGAAGATAATGAGATGGAAATTGGATTAGGACATCATGGTGAACCAGGTATTGAAAAAACAACGATTCGCACAGCAAAAGAAACTGTCCAAGTAATTATGAAAAACATTTTGAAAGAAGGTCTTTATCAATCAGATGATGAAGTGGTTGTGCTAGTAAATGGGTTGGGTGCAACCTCACAAATGGAATTATATATTATTAATAAAGAAGTTGATGCAATATTAAATGAAAATAATATAAAGACGTACAAATCGTATATTGGTAATTTTATTACATCAATGGAAATGGGTGGCTTCTCAGTAACATTGATGAAGGTGGACGAGACGTTAAAGTCATGTATAGATCATCCTGTCGATTGTCCAAATTTTAAAGAAGTCTAGGAGGAAATTGTAATGACATTAACAAGTGAAACATATAAATCATTCATCCTAGCATTAGCTGAGTTGTTTGAAGAACAAAAAGATAACTTATGTGAATTAGATAGAAAAATAGGTGATGGTGATCATGGTGTGACGATGAATATTGGTTATCAAGCTGTAAAAAGTACGATTCATAACGAGTTACAAGTACAAGATGATATTGCAAAAATCAGTGTTGCTGTTGGTAAAAGCTTTTTGGATGCAGTTGGGTCATCTGTAGGTCCTTTATATGCTTCAGGTTTTTTAAAGTCAGCAGTTGCAGTGAAAAATAAAACTGAATTAGATGATACAGACTTATATCAATTTTGGATTGCATTCAGTAAAGAAATTAAGGCAAGAGGTAAAGCTGAAATAGGTGATAAAACGATGATTGATACACTTGAACCATTCTATCTTTCATTAGAAACGTCTAAATATCAAAGTATTAATTTCAAGGAAGCATTTGAGATTGCACTTTTAGAGGCTAAAAAAGGTATGGAAAGTACAAAGGATATTGTTTCAAATAAAGGCCGTTCTAAGCGATTAGGCTATTGTTCGCAAGGTCATGTAGATCCTGGCGCGATGTCAGCGTATCTGATGTTAAATACATTTAAATCATATGTATAAGTGAAGTGATAAGTATATAAGGAGGAGTTAGAATGAAAATAGCAATCGGTGCAGACCACAATGGTTATGACTTAAAAGAGGCAGTGAAAACGCATATAGAAACACTCGGCCATGAAGTAGAAGATTTTGGTTGTTATCATTGTGCAGAGACGGATTATCCAGATGTTGCTGCTAAAGTTGGTAAAAGCATCCAACAAGGAGATAATGAACGTGGTATTCTTATTTGTGGAACTGGCATCGGCGTTGCGATAACAGCCAACAAATTAAAAGGCATACGCGCCGCTTTGGCGCATGATTACTATTCTGCAGAGCGTGCACAGTTAAGTAACAATGCTCAAATACTAACTATGGGAGCACAAATTATTGGTATAGAAGTTGCTAAAAAAAATGTTGAAGCATACTTAAATGTAAGTTGGGAAGGCGGTTCTCAACGTAAAGTAGATAAAATTGTGAAAGTTGAACAAGATGAATTTTAATGCGTTATATTTATGTAAACCATATCATTCTTGAAGAATAAGAAGTTGAGGCCTAAAGCGCTTAATTAAAGCAAAGGACTAGTCCGTGTGAGAGACGACGGATTAGTCCTTTGCTATTTAAATTAAATTTATACATAATTTGTAACTTAGCATTTCTAATAAGAACAAATTTAGCATTAGTTTAATACTTATTTTTATAACAACACATTATAAATATTTTTAATGGTAACAAAACTAATCTTTTATTTCTAATTAATTGGAACAATAATATTTAATTTATAATTATTTGTCCAAAAAATGACAAAATGAAATTTATATTGTGAATATATATTTCATTTAATATCATTGATAATATAAACTTTTTGAAAAAGGGGGATGAAAGTGCAATTAACATTTAAAATTCATAAGTTTTCTTATGTTATATTTATAATTTCGTTGATCATTGGGATAGTTACTTTTTCTCAGCAAGTTTCAGCGCATGCAACTTTAGAAAAAGTTACTCCAGCACAAAATAGTGTGGTTGAAAACGCGCCAAATGAAATAACATTACAATTTAATGAACCAGTCCATTCAAAGTATTCAAGCATAAAGATTTATGATGACAATGGTTCTGAATTGACTGAAGTAAAACCAAGTACAACAGGTTCCTCTCAAACATTGACATTTCCCATTGAAAATTTAAATAAAGGTACGCACAGTATAAAATGGCATACAATGTCTGCAGATGGCCATGAAATCAATGATAGTTTTGAATTTTCAGTTGGAAAACAGACAGCAAATGGAATTGATACAGCACCACCGTTTTATGAAAAGGCAGATTTTTGGTTTGGGGTTACGCGCTTTATAATAGAAGGATTATTGATTACACTTACCGGCCTTTATTTTGTCAACCGCTTAGCTAAAAGACAAAGTTTACCTCATTTAAATTTTAAAACATATACGATGCCAACCATTTTGACGTTGGTCATGATTTCCGTTATCACAGTTTTAATTTATATGATGACTTTATCTTCTGATGTTGTGTCAGATGTGTTAAGTCTACAAAAAGCAACTTTATTGCAAACACCATTCATATTAACAATGATTGCAGTTATCATATTATTATTGCTTTTCACTTTGAAAAATATGGCTACAAGTTGGTATATATTCATTCCAAGTCTAATATTAATTGCGCTTAGTATGTCTGGACATGCTTGGTCTCAATCTGTACCAATATGGTCGATTTTTATCAGGGTGATCCATATTACTGGAATCTCATTTTGGTTAGGCGCTTTGATATACTTAGTCGTGATGGTATTGGGTAAAAAACAATTTGCAGTAAATCAAATGAGGCCTTTTTTATTAAAAGTAAATATTAGCGCTGTCATGTTAATTGTCATATCGGGTGTCCTTATGTCAATTGACCAAACGAATGTCTTAACATTGTGGAAAAATATTCAAACATGGAGCGTTTTATTACTTATTAAGATTCTGCTAACATTTGTGATGATGACGTTAGGATTTTATCAAACAACTAAAGCGCTTGGTAAGCATCGTCAGACAAATAGATTTGCATTAATCATAGAACTAAGTATAGGTATTTTACTCATATTAGCAGGTGTAATTATGAGTCAATTAAATATTCCAGGATAGGAGTTTAAAAGATGAAAAGACAATTTATTTTAGCCATCGCAGTTTGTTTTACTGTTTTAGTATTTTCCAAAAGTGCTCATGCACATGTGACTATGAATCCTGACACAAGTGAACCAGGTTCTTATGAAAAATATGATGTTAGAGTTCCAGTAGAAAAAGAAGCGAACACGACAAAAATAGAGTTGAAAGTGCCCAAGGGTGTAAATGTTGTAGGTGTTGCACCACAGGAAACATTTGATCATAAATTAACTAAAGATGACGATGGCAATATTACTAAAATCACTTGGACAGCTAAAGATAAAGGTATTGGACCAAATGAATTTGTCGATTTACCTATTCAAGTAGCAAATCCTGATAAAGAAGGCGAATTTAAATGGGATGCTTATCAAACTTACGACGATGGAGAAACTGTAAAATGGAATGGTGATGAAGACGCTGAAAAACCATCACCTGTGACTAAAGTATCAAAAAAAGCTGATGTTGATTCTGAAAACAATCAATCGGGCAATGATTCTATCGCTTTATGGATTGTATCTATCATAGCTATTATTTTAGCGCTCATAGCAATTTTTAAAAAGTCTCGTAAAGAAAGATAAAGCATAAGCGATTAAGCTAGTAATCAGATTTTGATTACTGGCTTTTTTGTGAAGTTTGGTGAATTGTCACTGTATTTTAATTAGATTTATTTTATAATAATTTTTAAGGAGGATTTTGAATGCGCAGAATATTATACGCTTTTTTAATTTATACAATCTTAGGATTGCTTAGTGGTTTTTATTATCGTGAATTAACACTTGCTTATGACTTTACAGGTGATACACAATTAGTAGTAGTACATACGCATACGTTAATATTAGGAATGTTTATGAATCTCATTTTATTACCAGTAACAAAAGTATTTAATTTGAGTAGTTATTATTTATTTAATTGGTTCTTTATTGTGTATAATATAGGTGTATTGGTAACGATTGGTATGATGTTTACGAAAGGCACTTACCAAGTGATGGGACTTAAAGTTCCAGAATCATTTGCTGGCTATGCAGGTATGGGGCATACAGTGATTACAGCTGGTTTTATTTTATTATTCTTCTTGCTTAAAAACGCCATTGTCAAAAAATCAGAAAAATAATTTCTCTAAATAGAATTTTTAAAACAAATATAGTAATCATAGATATAGCAGACGATCGATACGAATTTGATCGTCTTTTTATTTTATTTTACAGCCATTATACATATAAAGTAATTAATTATTAAAAAGTCATCCTTTTTAATTGATAAGCATTATCAATAATAGGATAATAGGTATTAATAAGTAGTACATGTAGGAGGATTATTATGGATGATGTAATCATTATCGGTGGTGGACCAGCCGGTCTGTTCGCGAGCTTTTATTCTGGATTAAGAGGGATGAATGTAAGAATTATTGATATTCAAGATAAGCTAGGAGGTAAAATGCACGTGTATCCTGAAAAGATTATTTGGGATATCGGGGGATTGGCACCGAAACCTTGCTATGAAATTATACAAGATACTGTTAATCAAGGACTACATTTTAATCCTAAAGTAAATTTAGAGGAACGTGTGATAGATATAAGGAAATTGGCTGAACGTCATTTTGAAGTAGAGACCAATAAAGGAAATATATATAAATCCAAATCTGTTATTATCGCCATTGGTGGTGGCATCATTAATCCAAAACAACTTAATATCAAGGGAGCAGAAAGATATCAATTAACAAACTTACATTATGTTGTGCAATCTTTAAAACATTTTAAAAACAAAAACGTATTGATTTCAGGTGCAGGTAACTCTGCTCTAGATTGGGCAAATGATTTAAGTGGCTACGCTAAAAGTGTGACATTAATTTATCGAAAAGCGGATATCAAGGGTTATGAAGCAATGAAAAATATATTAGATGGATTGTCAGTAGAAAAGTTACCCAACACACATATCTATCAATTAATAGGAGACGTTACCCAGTCGCGTATAGAACAAGTGATATTGGAAAATATTGAAACAGGGGAACAAGAGGTACGTGCTTTTGACGAAGTCATCGTCAGTCATGGATTCGATAGAGAAAATACATTATTAGAACAATCTACAACTCAAGTTGATATGCATAGTGAATATAATATTAAAGGGTTTGGTAACACTGCAACGAGTATTGAAGGTTTATACGCTTGTGGTGATATTATTTATCATGAAGCAAAAGCACACTTAATCGCGAGTGCTTTTAGCGACGCAGCAAACGCAGCTAATCTAGCAAAGCTTTATGTTGAACCAGAAGCAGCTCCTGAAGGTTATGTATCGAGTCATAATGATGCATTCAAAGAATCTAATAAAGTAGTGATGAAAAAATATTTATAAATCATGGTTTAGCAGTCTGGGGGATGAAAATACATGGTTAAAATAAAGTATGAAGCGCCAACAGTACAAAATTATAGAAATATGAGAAAAAAAGCTGGGTTAAGTGAAAAATCACAAAAGGCGGCAGAAAAAGGGATATCAAATGCATGCTTTGACGTTACAATATATGATGATGACTTATTAATAGCGATGGGCAGAGTAATTGGAGATGGCGGTACTGCTTTTCAAATTATTGACATAGCAGTAGAACCACGTTATCAAGGACAGGGTTATGGTAAACAGGTTATGACTAATATTATGAAATATATATCATCTGTTGCAGAAGATGGTACTTATGTGAGTCTAATGGCAGATTATCCTGCAGATCAATTGTATGAACAATTCGGATTTACGACTACGGAACCTCATTCTTGTGGGATGTATATCAAATACTAAAATTAAATATGTTGAAGAATGTTTAAATGCGAAGCAGTAGTTTTGAGATAGTTATCTACGAAACACACGTCCATTACTCTTTCATAAAGATAGAGTAATGGACGTGTATTATTTTGTGCTAATTGATATCATTTTTTAACGATAATACAACGCGTTCATATTCAGGGAGAATGATACCAAACCATCTTCTAGGAAGCTATACGGATTAATTTGCAAGATGCAAAGAGAGCTAATCCAGAACGGATTAGCTCTCTTATTTTGAGCATAGGCTTTATACCCTAAAAACTCATATTAATTTTGTTTTAGCAATGTAATGTTTATTTGGATTCTTTAACATTGACATCAGTTGCATTTGTTCTAGATCTTAAATCAGCTTCTATTTCTTCTAAACTACGTCCGCGTGTTTCTGGTAAGTATTTAATAACAAAGATTAAAGCACAGACACCGATAGCTGCAAAGATTAAGAAAACTTGTTCTACTGATAAAACATCAGTCAAAATAGGGAATAATTGCGCAACTAGTAAACTACCAATAGATAGTACTAAAGCAGCGATTCCTGTTGCAGCACCACGTGCGCGCATTGGGAATAATTCTGGTAACATAACCCAAAGTACTGGTCCCCAAGTAAAACCAAAGAAGATGATGAAAAGCGTTAGACAAGCAACCATAATCCATGCAGAAGATTGGATACCAATTGTCCAAACTAATATTGCCATGATTAATAGTGAAGCTACCATACCAATATTACCGATGACTAATAATCGCTTACGATCTATTTTATCAATAATCATAATTGCTACAATCGTAATAAGGACGTTTACGGTACCAATACCAACTGTGCCTAATATAGAAGTTGCATTTCCAAGACCAGCTTTACTAAATATCGTTGGTGCGTAATAAATAATAGCGTTAATACCTATAATTTGTTGTAATAAAGCAAATACACTACCAATGATCAATGTTGGTCTTAACCAAGGTGATTTTAATACATTCCAAGTGCTTTCAGAAATAGCATTTATTTCTTTCATATCAGCAATTTCTTTATCAATTTCGCTTTCTTTAAATGTTAATTTCATAACGTCACGAGCAGCTTTTTCACTTCTGTGTTCAAGTAGCCATCTAGGGCTTTCAGGCATAAATGCTACACCGATTAATAGAATGAGTGAAGGTAATACTGCTAAACCGAGCATCCATCTCCATCCTTCGATTGGAGTGAAAGCATAGTTAATTAAGTATGAAGATAAAATACCAATTGTAATCATTAATTGGTTTAAGGAACTTAACGAACCACGTTGTTCGGTAGGTGCCATTTCAGATAAATATACTGGTACGATTGCTGTTGAGCCACCGACAGCTAATCCGATAACAAGTCTACCAATTACTAATACTGGCATTGATGGTGCTAAGGCTAAAATTAATGCACCGACAATATAAATAATAGCGATAATAAATACAACACGTCTACGACCTAATCTATCAGACATAGGTCCACTCGCACCGGAGCCGAAGATAGCGCCGACTAACATCGATGCAACGACAAGTCCTTCAGTAAAACTATTTAACGGTATGTCATCTTCTATAAATAACAGTGCACCTGATATAACCCCCATGTCATAACCATAGAGTAATCCTCCCAATGCACCAAGGAAAAAGATGAGCTTTTTATTCACTTTGATTCCCATATTAACCCTCCTGATAATATTCAATAATAATAAGTATACGCTTTCATATTTTAATTGTAAATGTTAAAGT
>NZ_PPRL01000086.1:0-23235 GCF_002902235.1 Staphylococcus ureilyticus | reverse complement strand
TATATGAATTGTAATATTTTTGTAGTTTAAATAAAAATGTATAGTTATATAAGTTGATATCAAATAAAACTCCGCACATCCATTTTTGTTTGATGTGCGGAGTTTTATAAAATCATCTTATGCGTCGAATTCGATAACAATTCTACCAGAATTATTATGTTGAAGCACTTCATCTATGCTGTTTTTAATATCTTTAAAGTTTATATTATGTTTTATATCATGTAATTGATCTGGTTTTAAATCTTTTGATAGACGACGCCAAATATGTTTCCGTTGTCTCATTTCTGTATATACAGAGTCAATACCTATAACGTTTACACCTCTTAATATGAAAGGAAAGACTGAACTATCGAATGTAGCGCCTCCTGTCATGCCAATGAGCGCAACGCTACCATTATAATTAAGTTGCTTAATGATTTGTGAAAAACTGTCACCACCAACTGGATCGATGACTGCTTGCCATGTGCGTTTACCTAAAGGTTTATTATCTTCTTTGTCAATTCTAGAAATAACATCTTTTGCACCTATGGTTTTAAGTGTTTCAGTAGCTTCAGTCTTACCTGTACTAGCGATCACATCATATCCAATGCCATTTAACATCATAATCGCTAATGTTCCTACACCACCTGTTGCACCTCTTACAAGCACTTGATCTTTTTCTACAGATAGTCCATTATGCTCTAATTTTTCAATTGCTAAACCAGCTGTGTAACCTGCTGTCCCATATATCATAGCTTCTTCAAGTGTGAGGTCTTTAGGTAAAGGTACAATCCATTCTTCTTTTACGCGAACATATTCACTAAAACCTCCGAAATGGTCTGTTCCTAAACCGTACCCTGTAACGATGACTTCATCTCCTGGTTCAAAAGCATGTGTGTCAGAGTGAGCTACCACACCTGCTAAATCGATGCCTGGCACCATTGGATAACTGTTAACAATTTTTGAATTGTCTAAGGTAGCTAATGCATCTTTATAATTAATTCCAGAGTATTTCGTTTTAATCAACACTTCACCTTCTGGAAGATCATCTATTGTCATATCTTTAAATTCGCTTGTTACTTTGCCGTCTTGTTCATTGACCACAAAAGCTTTAAATGTTTTCGTCATTGCCTTATGGCACTCCCTTATGTATATATATTTATGAACAATTAAAAAACTAGAACTACTTTATCATGATATTGTGAATTTCACAATAAGTGTAAAAGCGCTGATTTAAAAGTAAGCGTTTTAATTTTAACAATCGTAAACTTTATGTCATTTGACTATACTTTAAGTTGTCAAAAAAATATATTAAGTCGTATAGTAACATATTTAACATTTTAGTATACTAATTGACAAGATGGTAAAAAGGGGGCATGCAGTATGACAGATAATATTGAATTGGTAAAACAATCGGAAGTACATCGGTTAAGAGAAATTTGTATTACAACATTTAAACATACATTCAAAGAAGGTGGATATACACAGGAAGATTTTGAAACCTATTTTAAACAGGCATATAATGTGGAAACGTTAAAAGACGAATTGAATAATAAACATTCATTCACATATTTTTATCTCAGCAATAATGAAATTGTAGGTTATTTTAAATTAAATATAGACGATGCACAAACTGAGGCAATGGGTGAATCCTACTTAGAAATTCAAAGAATATACTTTTTACCTCAATCACAAGGTGGAGGAAAAGGGAAAAATGTTTTTGATTTTGCAATTAAAAAAGCACGCGAGTTGTATAAAACAAAAATTTGGTTAGGTGTATGGGAATATAATGAAAAAGCATTAAACTTTTATAAAAAACAAGGCCTACGTATAACAGGTTCCCATGAATTTCATACTGGTAACGTGGTAGATACAGATTTAATAATGGAAAAAACCATATAGCAGCTTTTGAAAAAGTCATTTATCCTGTAATCTGTTCAATTATCTTGGCGCATTGTATTCCTATTGCAAAAGCTAGATATTAAATTAAAGTTTCTATTTTTTAAGTTTTTGTAAAAATTATATTTATTTCAAAAAAAGTTTTGATAAAAGGTGTTTATTTTAATAATAATAGTGAATAACATAATAATTCTCATTTATCCTAATTGTTAAACACATTACATAATTTTAAATTAGGCAATGGGAAGGACACAACTAAGGAGGCTTATTATATGAAGAAGTTATTAGCAGGTTTTCTTACACTTACATTAGCACTTGCTGCTTGTTCTAATGGTAGTGATGACAATGGCGGTAGTAAAGACGATAGTTCGAAAGACAAACAGTCTTCCGATGACAAATCAAAAGACTCAAAAGATTCTAAGAGCGATGACAAAAAGGACAATGATAGTTCCGATAAAGATTCAGATAGTAATTCGGACAACAAATCAGACAGTGATGCTGATAAAAATAGTTCTGACTCAGACTCTAGTTCTAACTCTGATGATAGCAGCAATTCTGGAAACAGTGACAATGCCAATGATAGTTCGACTAACGGTTCCAACGGCAGTGATAGCAATAGCGATAATTCAAATAATGATAACAATTCAAGCAATGCGGATAGCAATGATAGTACAGCAAGTAATGCAAATAGTAATGCTGATCAAGCATCTAATAGTGCAGGTAATTCAAATGCGGGCAACACAGGTAACAGTGGTACTTCTCAATATGTGGCACCTTATCAAGGTCAAAATGCAGTGCCAGTCGCACAAAACATTACTTCAGGTAGCACTGACGCACAAACAGCTTTACAGTCATTGCCTAATTTCCAAAACGCTTTAGACAATGCAACTGCTGAAGTCAATGCGTTAAATGGCCAATCAAATCCTTATAATGATTATGCTATTGAAGGAAGCGAAGGGAATTATAGCTATATCTTTAGCTTCCAAAACCAAGCACAACCTGGTAGTTATTCAATTGTAACTGTTGACCAACAAGGAACTGTTAGAGTAGTTGATCCAGCTTACCAACAATAAAAGCATCATAAAATAACGTGATTTCTATACGTATTATAAAAAAGTGGCAAGTAGAAAGCATTAACTTCTAACTTGCCACTTTTTATTTTGGTAAAATTTTCTTTATGTGCGAATCGTTCGAGTATGATTCCTTTAAATGCATTTTATATTTAAATAAAAGCACCAAAGCCAATATTCATAATTTAAAACTTTGAATTTTAAATTAGAATAACAAATTGTTGGTTGTATATGTGATGATTAGTTTAATTTATTGGAATTAATCGACTTTTGAATAATATGTGAAATCGTTTCAAAGGCATGGTTGTCTTTATTTATAAACGGATTAGCATGTATATCTTTCATTTGGTGACTGATTAAATCATTTAAGAGCGCTTTTGAATCACTATATCTAACTGTAGAAAGAGAATGCATAACATCTTCATAAACACCGCGTTCACTCACATATTTTTCATGGTCAGGCGTATATTGGCAGACAGTTTTATCAATCGTAAGTGCATCAAAAATAAGTGAAGAATAGTCTGTTAATACTGTATCTGATACTAACAATAAATCTTGAACTTCAATATGTGATGGCGCAATGATAGCATTTTCAGGTATATAGTTAGATTGGTCGTTGATATGTCCTTTAAAGATAACATTATATTTATTCAATAAGCCATCACTCATTGGTAACAAATCGGTTGCTTCATTTGCTGCTTTCCATGTAGGAACATAAAGTAATGTTTGTTTTTGAGGATCTAGTTTTAATTCTTTCTTTATAAATGAGATATATGGTTGATCAGATTGTTTATCTAACAGATATCTAATTCTCGGATACCCACAATTTAATAAGTGTGTGTGTTGTTGGGGAAACGCAGACTTGAAATGTTCCATAATGGCTCCGGAATCACTGATGAAGTAATCTTGTTGCAACCATTTATTATATTTGCGTGCACGATAATTATAGATATTGAGATTCTCATTAGGTTCATGACTATCTAAAAATAGTTTTTTAATAGGTGTGCCATGCCATAGTTGTATAATTGTACCATTTGGTTTGATATCATCAGGGATATCGTTTTCTAAAATAACCACACTTGCTGTTTCTATTAGATTTTTTGATTTCGCGTCATTTGGATCGATAAAATTAGGGCCATTTACATCATTCGTTATAAAAAATATAGGTAATTTAGAAAAGTACTTTGCAAAATGATTAAATAAATAGCGAGAATTACCTCGAAATCCATAATCAAAACCTAAAAAGACGATATGATTTTTAACTTTCGATTTATCTTTCTTATAAATATAACTGCTTTCATAATGTTTTTTTTCGTAATGACGATGAACTAAAGTATAAATCCAATGTGGAAGTTTGAATTTAGTATTTTTAAGCACTTTATCTGTAAATCGAATGTCGTCGTGATTAGGCGCTAGTGTTTCACTATTTTTAAATGGTATCGAGTGTTTATGTTCAAAGGCTAATTTGTTTAAATTGAATTTAGTAGTGTTTAATGGCGTGAATGCTTGAATGTAATCCCATATAGCACTACTGGTTGTAAAAGCATGTTTGAAATTGAAAACGACATGGCTATCTGTTGCTACATCATCTTGCAATAGTGATAATAATGCTAAGTCAAATATATTATTAATGGTATAATTGTTTATTATTTTTTGAGTGGTTTCTATATGGAAAATAATATTTGGAAAATGATTTAGATTATCCATCCAATCATTAAAAGTGATTTCGGGTTTACCAAAATATCGGCAATCATTTAAATATTGTTGATTGATTGTATAATCTGCAACGATAGTGACCGGTTTTAGTGTAACTGCTTCTAACATCGATTGATAAATTTCACTATTTTGATCTATATATACAAAGTGAGTATATCCTTGTGCTGTAGCTTTCTCAAGGTCCTTTACGAAAAGGTCCCACGTTGAAACTTCTATTTGCTTTATCATTTATAATCCCTCGATTTAAATATTATTATCCTTATTTTATCATTTAATACGTCATAGATAAAAGAAACTTCAATATTCATATTAGGATTGAAGAATTGCGTTTGAGATGATGTATATTCAATTGGAGTTTATTAGAAAAATAAAAAACTTTAATTTTAGGGTATTAATTTTTTGGAAATTATTGTATTTTACTTAAAGTAGATGTTATAATTTATGTGAAATAATTCACAAATGGAAGATGATTAATTAATTTAAGTATAGGAAGTGAGTATAAATGTTTGTAGAAAGTATTAACCCCTTTAACAATGTATTATTATCCAGTATTGTAGCCGCTATCCCTATCATTTTATTTTTATTATGCTTAACCATTTTCAAAATGAAAGGGATATATGCTTCAATTACGACATTAGTAGTTACATTGATACTTGCAATAACGATATTCAAATTGCCTATGAATATCGCAACAGGTGCATCAATTGAAGGATTTTTCCAAGGCATCATTCCAATTGGTTATATTGTGATTATGGCAGTGCTGTTATATAAGGTTACAAATGAAACTGGGCAATTTGATAAGATTCAAGATAGTATTGCGAGTGTATCGCAAGATCATCGTATTCAATTATTGCTCATAGGTTTTGCGTTTAATGGATTTTTAGAAGGTGCAGCAGGTTTTGGTGTGCCGATTGCCATATGTGCCTTGTTATTAACTCAATTAGGCTTTAAACCTTTAGAAGCTGCAATGTTATGTTTAATTGCTAATGCTTCAGCTGGTGCATTTGGAGCAATTGGCTTGCCTGTAACAGTGATTGATACACTTGGTTTGCCAAGTGATGTTACAGGATTTGCGGTTTCTCAAATGTCTGCTTTAACTTTATCGATTATGAATATGTTTATCCCATTTTTATTAGTATGGATTATTGACGGTTTTAAAGGGATTAAAGAAACGTTACCAGCAATCCTTATTGTTGGTGGAACTTTTACGATTTTACAAGCTTTGATTACGGTGTTTATTGGACCAGAACTAGCTGATATTATCCCACCGTTAGTATCAATGTTAGCGTTAGCCTTATATTCTAAAAAACATCAGCCTAAAAATATATTTAGGTTGAAAGATAGTGGAGAACCTAAGTCTATTGTAAAACATAATTTTAAAACTTTAATATATGCATGGAGTCCATTTGTGATTTTAACAGCATTAGTTATGATTTGGAGTGCACCACAATTTAAAGCGTTGTTCTCACCTAATGGTGCGTTGAGCGCATTAGTATTTAATATTCAATTACCAGGTACGTATAGTGACATTGCTGACAAAGCAATTACATTACCACTCAATATCATTGGACAAACTGGTACAGCGATTTTATTAGTAATTTTAATAACTATATTAATGTCAAAACAAGTGAACATGCTTGATGCAACACGCTTATTAAAATTAACTTTTAAAGAATTATGGTTACCTATTATTACAATTTGTATTATTTTAATTATTTCTAAATTGATGACTTATGCAGGTTTAAGTAATGCTTTAGGTGAAGGTATTGCTAAAGCAGGATCAATCTTCCCGCTATTGTCACCTATCTTAGGTTGGATTGGCGTATTTTTAACTGGTTCTGTGACAAATAATAATACACTATTTGCTCCGATACAGTCAGCGGTAGCTAATAATATTGGTACAAGCGGTGCATTGCTTGTATCTGCAAATACAGTAGGTGGTGTAGCAGCGAAATTAATTTCACCACAATCCATTGCGATTGCAACTGCATCTGTACAACAAGTAGGTAAAGAATCAGAGTTATTAAAAATGACGTTACGCTATAGTTTTGCATTTATTATCTTTATATGTTTATGGACTTTCATGTTGAACTTTATCATTCATTAAAGCATCATCGTGGTTATAGTTGTTAGTAAGATGCCTGTGATTATGGCATATTACAGATGATTAGGTTTATTGTAATAAAATATAAAGATCGAAATAAAAAAGAAGCCGTTTGGCTTCTTTTTTTATTTCGATGCAATCATCATTTGGAAGTAATGGTAGACTGAATCTGATGAAAATAATTGGACGGTTTGATACCCATTTTCTATGATGGATTGTTTATTAAATTCCTGATTGATAAGTCTGAGTAGTTTATTAGAAAGATCTTTTACATTTCCATGCGATACGAGGTATCCATTGACGTTATTTTGTATCAGAGCGTCTGGTCCTGCATTACCATCAAAACTAACCACGACATTACCTTGATTCATAGCTTCTAAAATTACCATTCCGAACCCTTCATTACGAGAAGGGACGACTGTAATATCACTTTTAGCTAATTTTTCGTTTAATTGCTGAGTTGAACCATAAAGTTTTACGATATCTGCTAGTTGGTGCTCTATGACTAATTGTTGTAAAAGCTCATGTTCTTTTCCGTCACCATAGATGTGTATTTGATATTTAAAACGTCTGACTTCTTGTTGAATAGGTATGATACTTTGAATTAATAGGTCGAAACCTTTTTCGTATTCTAGTCGTCCTGCGGCAGTAATGATTTTTTCTTTTGATATTGAGAGACGGGGCTCATTTAAAATGTTGGGTATGACATAAACAGGGGTTTGTACAAAAGATTCATATTTACTTTTATCACTTTCTGTTAGTGTGGTTATTTTGTCTAAATATTGATAAGCATCTAAGATTTCTTGTTGTAGGGCATCGTTATGTGCTTCAAAATTCATATGTTCCATACCTATTTTCTCTACATTTTGTGGACCATAGTGAGCAATTAGTATATTAAAACTCGCACGTGTACCAATGAGTATATCAGTGGAAACATTGCGTATTGCTTGAATCATTTTCTTTTCTATATAATGTGAAAACTGATAAAGACCTGGTTCATATTGTGAAATTAATTTTGGTCTAGAAAACGGAGTGTATTTGCGGATTCTATTAAAAAATATAGCTTTAATATTTAAAAAATGTAACTGATAGTCTGTTAAAGCACGAACTTTAATAGATTTATGTAGTTTGAAATAAGGTTTAGAAGCCCCCTTGAAAACGGAAATGATTTCAACCTTATGACCTTTTTCGGCTAAAACATTAGCTAATTGAGAAATAGATTTAACAGTACCACCCATAGCATAAACATTATGCGTAAAAAAAGTGATAGATTTCATTGGAATACCTCCAAAAGTATAAGAATTAAATTAAAATTTATTATAGCATGAAATTTAAGAGAGTGATAAAGTAATGAATGTTATGTGTGACACAATGTAATTTGATTTTAAGTGTCTAATGTTAATTGCAATTTAAGTCGTCTCATAGCTATTATAGTTAACAGGTATTAACATAATTTGAGTAGAATTACTGAAAGCCCTTTTTTCATAGGACAATAACGTATATAATTAGAAGTGTAACAAAAGATTCTGCTATTTTTTTAACATTTAGTATAATTATAGTAGATTAAGATTTAAATTATTCACTATAGAAAACGCTTTATCATGGCTGTGATTTTCCTAGATAAAGATAACGTGTCTATAAACATATATAAAAGGGGGACTGTGTTTGTTATGAGTAAACAACATAGCAAAACAGATGTCATATTAATTGGCGGCGGTATCATGAGCGCAACACTAGGAACGTTATTAAAAGAACTTGCACCTGAGAAAGATATTAAAATGTTTGAAAGATTATCTACACCAGCAGAAGAAAGTTCAAATGCGTGGAATAATGCAGGAACAGGGCATTCTGCATTATGCGAATTAAATTATACAAACGAAAACAAAGATGGATCAATCGATATTTCTAAAGCTGTTAAAATTAATGAACAGTTTCAAATTACAAAGCAATTTTGGAATTATCTTGTTAAGCAAGGTCAATTATCAAAACCTGAAGCCTTTATTAAGCCTGTGCCGCATATGAGTTTTGTACAGGGTGTACGCAATGTAGATTTTTTAAGAAGACGTGTAGAAAGATTAAATAAAAATATTTTATTTAGTAATATGGAAATTACAGATGACAAAGCGCAAATTTCTGAATGGGCACCGTTGATTATGGAAGGGCGTACATCCAATATACCAATGGCTATTACATATGATAAAACGGGGACAGATGTGAATTTTAGTGCGTTAACAAAAAAATTATTTTCAAATTTAGAAGATAAACATGTAGAACTTAATTACGAACATGAAGTAGAAAACCTAAGTCAACGTAAGGATGGCACTTGGGAAGTTAAAGTGAAAGATTTGAAAACGGATGAAGTGACAATAGTGGAAAGTGATTTTGTGTTTATTGGTGCCGGTGGTGCTAGTTTACCTTTATTACAAAAAACAGGTATCAAGGAATCTAAACATATTGGTGGATTCCCAGTAAGTGGTCTGTTCTTAGTATGTAGAGATGAGGCTATCACATCAAAACATCTTGCTAAAGTTTATGGAAAAGCAGCTGTTGGTGCGCCGCCAATGTCAGTACCACATTTAGATACACGCTATATTGATGGCAAACGTACATTATTGTTTGGGCCATTTGCTGGTTTTTCACCTAAATTTTTAAAGACGGGTTCAAATATGGATTTAATAAAATCAGTGAAACCAAACAACCTTATTACAATGCTATCGGCAGGAATTAAAGAAATGAACTTAACTAAATATTTAATTTCTCAACTCACATTATCAAATGAAGAGAGAATGGAAGATTTACGTCAATTTGTGCCAAATGCAAAAAGCGAAAACTGGGAAATTGTGGTTGCTGGACAACGTGTACAAGTCATTAAAGATACAGATAAAGGAAAAGGCACGTTACAATTTGGTACAGAAGTCATTACTTCCGAAGATGGTTCTTTAGCAGCATTGTTAGGTGCCTCTCCAGGTGCTTCAACTGCTGTTGACATCATGTTAGATGTACTTCAACGTTGTTATAAACAAGAATTTAACAATTGGGAAGAAAAAGTTAAAGAAATAGTGCCTTCATTCGGTATGAAATTATCGGAAAATGAAGCTCTATACACTCAAATTAATAAAGAAATAACTAAAAACTTAAAGATTAATTAATAGATATAGTACACTCATTTTAACAAATGAGAAGCTTAGGAGATAAATAACCATAGTCAAAGTAAGAGCGCTAATCCACAAAGGATTAGCGCTTTTTTGTATTTAAAATCTCAAGGTTTTAATTGTGTATGTTTGCTAGAAAATATTGTAGCCTGTTACGAGCTTTAACTCATAAAATTCATAGGTATCAACTCACTTGTTACATTATTATTTATGGATGGTAACAGTGAATGTCGTACCCTCATATTTCGTACTTGCTACTTCAATTGTACCATTGTGTAATTCAAAAATTGCTTTCGCAATAGCTAAGCCTAAGCCATTGCTATTATCATGATTGCTTGCTTTATAGAAACGCTCAAATAGACGAGATTGGGTTTCTGGTGTCATGCCTTGACCATCATCAGTGATATTAAAATGAATTTGATCGGTATCATGTGTGAGTGTAATATCAATTGTACCCCCTTGTTCAGAATATTTGATCGCGTTCGTTATTAAGTTTTGAAAAGCTTGATTTAGTAAGCGCTCATTCCCAATTATAGATACATTAGCTAAATCAGACATAATGATTAAATCTTTTTGATTCGTCGCAAATTGTTCATGGCGTATAATCTGTTTAATCAGTTTATTAAGTTCGATGTTGTCCGTTAATTCTAGATGTTCGCCATTATCAATTTCTGATAATAATAAAAGTTCTTTGGTTAATTCACTGAGCTGTGTTGTAATTTGGTATATTTCATCGATATATTGTTCGCGAGCTGTTGCGTCTTTAGCGAATTTTAATTGATCAAGTAAATGATGAATATGTGTTAATGGTGTTTTGATCTCATGTGAAACATTTTGAACAAAGTGCTGTCTCATGTCATCGACTTGTTTTAAAGAGAGTCTCATTTTATCAAATCGATATTGTAATGTGCCAAATTCATCATTACGTTTAATGTCTATCGGTACATCAAAATTGCCTTCCATTAACCTTTCAGTCGCTTGTTTTAACTGTTGTATCGGTTTAATAATCATATAAGTTGAAGAAATAACCCAAATGATTGAGATGACTAATAAGAGTGTAATTAATATGACTAAGAAAATTCTAAATTCACTAAAAGTTTTTCCGATGTCTGGTCTCATAAAAACAGCATAATTTTGACCATTGGATTGAAATTGCACACCTACAGTATTTTGAGTAGTATTTTCAAAAAATCCAGTGATAAAAGGGTTGTAAGGCAAATTTCTTATCCCATGATAATCTTGGCCATTTAACACAGATTTAATGTTTTTAGAGTCAACATTATCTTTTCTAAATGCAGTGCCATAATAAGCCTTTTTGCCATTTTCTGAGACGGTCATCACTTGATAATTCATTTGTCCAAGATGTTTGAAAAAGGGTTTTGGCATTTGTATCTTAGATTCTTTTTCATAGGAAATAGCATCTTTTAATGTTCTCATTATTTTTGCATCATTATTCTCTTTTAAATGATTGTGATAAATAATGTTAGTTAATAGAAAGCTAAGCAAAGCACTCGATAGTAAAATGACGACAGTATAAATAGCAATACGTGAATATAGTGATTTAAACATTGTCATCAACCTTGTATCCTAAGCCACATACTGTATGAATCGTAATCGTAGCTCCTAACTTTGACAATCGCTTTCTCAAACGCTTAATGTGTACGTCAACAGTCCGTTCATCACCTTCATAGTCAAAGCCCCAAATTTTTTCAATCAAATCGTCACGGTTAAATACTTGTTTTGGATGTGAAGCAAGTAGGAATAAGAGTTGAAACTCTTTATTTGGTAAGTTCATTGATTTAGTAGAAGATTGAAGTTCTAAATAAGCTTGATTGAGCGTGAGATTTCCAACTTTCAATTCATTATTAGCATTTATATTATACCGCTTTAATACTGCTTTTATTCTAAAGATAAGCTCTTTTACTTCAAATGGCTTAGTAACATAATCGTCTGTACCAGTTAAATATGCTTGTTCCTTATCACTAAGTGCGTCTCTTGCTGTTAACATAATGACAGGCATTTCAAAATCTTCTTTTAAAACTTTACATAGTTCAAAACCACTCATGCCAGGCATCATTACATCGACGATAGCAATATCAACCTGATGTGTATCTAAATACGACAGTGCGTTTTCAGCACTTGATTGTGTCACAACATCTAGTCCTTCTCGTGAAATATAATTTGAAACATATTCTAAAATTTTACTGTCATCATCGACAATTAAACAAGTTGTCATGCTCAAAATCTCCTTAATCATTTTACAGACATTATATATGGAAAAATTTAACTTAACAAATAGGAAATAATTTAAAAAGTTAATCATAGTTCATATTGAGTTCATATAAAGACCTTAAACTTTAAATATAAGTTCTTGAAAGGGAGTGAAACACTATGAAATTGGCATGGCAAGAGATAAAATATTATAAATTTCGTTATATATTAATCATGTTAATTATATTGTTATTAGGTGTTATGGTTTTATTTATTAGTGGGTTGGCACAAGGTTTAGCAAGAGAAAATATTTCTATGCTAGATAATATGAAGTCAGAAAAATATGTGATGCAAAATAACAAAACACCACAAATCGAAAAATCAATTATTAAACCAGAACAGCAAGAGAAAATTGAAGATATTAGTAGACAGTCACCTTTAAAAATAGCATCTCAAACTTTGAAAATTGATAAAGATGAAGAAGATGTTGTTATGACGAATACAGTGAAAAATGAAAAACCAGAATTGTCAGAAGGACATTATCCTAAAAAAGACAATGAAGTTGCAATTAATAGTAAATTAACTGCAAGTGGGGTAGATGTTGGAGACAACATTAAAATTAAAGACGGTGAAACGTTAAAAGTATCAGGTATTTTGGATGACACAATGTATGCTCATAGTTCAGTGGTTATGATGAATAATAGTGGATTTGATAAATTGAATAAAAATGTAAGTACCGTTTATCCAATTCAAGATATGTCACAAAAACAGATAAATAAATTAGAAGATATTAATGGTATCGATGTATTTACGGAAGACGATATCACAAGTGAAATACCGAGTTACCAAGCAGAACAAGCACCACTTAATATGATGATAGTTAGCTTGTTTGTTATTTCTGCTATAGTTCTGAGTGCATTTTTCTATGTTATGACGATACAAAAAATTCCAGAAATCGGTATTTTAAAAGCAATTGGTATCAAAACAAGACATTTACTAAGTGCTTTAGTATTACAAATATTAATAACTACAATGGTTGCAGTGATAATTGCTGTTGCATTAATTAGTGGTTTATCATTAATAATGCCAATTTCTATGCCTTTCCACGTAACTGTTGCGAATATATTATTAGTCGTAGGCATTTTCATCGTTGTTGCAATTGTTGGCGCAGCACTATCATTTATTAAATTATTTAAAGTAGACCCTATTGAAGCTATTGGAGGTGGAGAATAATGAGTTTACAAGTTAAAGATATAAAAAAATCCTTTGGGAAAGGTTCTTCCGAAACTAAAGTTTTAAAAGGGATTAATTTTGAAGTGAATGAAGGAGAATTTGTAATTTTAAACGGTGCTTCAGGCTCAGGTAAAACAACGCTTTTAACTATTTTAGGTGGGCTATTGTCACAAAGTAGTGGTGAAATATTATATAATGGTGAGCATTTATATGATAGTGATAAAAAAGCTTCTGAGCTAAGACTAAATGAAATTGGATTTATATTTCAATCTTCACACTTAGTACCTTATTTAAAAGTTAAAGATCAGTTAACAACAATAGGTAAAGAAGCAGGTATGTCTAAAAAAGAAGCCACTGATAGATCAGAAAAACTATTAACACAAATCGGTTTAGCAGAACAGCTCAACGTATTTCCACACACACTTTCAGGCGGACAAAAGCAACGTGTTGCCATCATGAGATCATTGATGAATCATCCGAAAATAATATTAGCTGACGAACCAACTGCAAGTTTAGACGCTGAACGTGCCACAGAAGTAATAGATATGATTAAAAATCAAATTCAAAGTAAAAATATGATTGGTATTATGATAACGCACGATAAAAGACTATTTGATTATGCTGATAGAGTCATCGAATTAGATGATGGTGTCATCGTTGATCAATAGTATAATTAAATGAACCGTAATATAATTATGATTCCTAAATAAATGGAGTGGGACAGAAATCTTTTAATAAAATTAGACTTCTGTCCCACTCTTTTTCTATGAAGAAAACACTATATTCTATTGTAAAAAGGATGCACAAATTATTTTGTGTATAGTGGCTTTAAATGGATGGAATATGCCACAACGCCATCATACTTGCCCAAAATAACACTACAAAGTAACAAGTTAGTAAAAGCTTATATTGGTACATGATTGCTAAAAAATCCCTAATTAATGCAATTTCAAAGAAATGATAAGGTGTATGACTGCCGACACCTTTTAAGTTGAGGTTTAATTTTTGTCCAAACCTTAAAGCGCGCATAATATGAAATTGACTTGTGACACATAGGATACTTGGTTCATATCTATATAATTGTTGAATGAGCACTTTTGTATATTTAAGGTTTTCTAAAGTGCTCGTAGACTGGTCTTCAAGTACTATCATTGAAGGATTAATATTTCTCTGTACTAAGTATCGATACATAGCCAAGGCCTCTGAAATTGGTTCGTCAGGACCTTGTCCACCACTTACAATGAGTCGAGCATTTGGATTTAAATGGTGTAATGCTATAGCTTTGTTTAATCTTTTAGCTAGCATAGGTGTTACTTGATCAGTAAAAATACCTGCGCCTAACACCAATATGACATCAAAGTCTTCTTTGTATGTAACATTTGAAAATGCAGATGTGCAAAGCGCATAACAAATGAAGGTGAAACATGCACTAAATGCAATAGCAGCTAACCAATAAAAAATAACATTGATACCTACAGGTATTAGACTAATATAAGCACAAGCAATCATAAACAGTAATACTCTATATGCAATAGCATACAAACGGCGCAAAAAAAGTGCGCTTAATCTATGTTTAAATAAATGATGATGTTTGATGTGTATTAACAACACGCCAACAAACATAGTGAATATGAGTGGCATAGGCAAAGATAACTTACCTACATGTAAGATGATTACAAAGTAACCTAAAATAATTTGAATTACAAAAAAAGTTAAATTAGTAGTGAATTTGAAATTTTTAATCATAGCAATAAAACCACATAAAATAATTAAACTTATAATTAAAGACAACGTATACATGGTTCACCCCGAAAGTTTATAATATTTTAAATGTAGAGCAATTATTAAAATTAATCAAATTTTAATGGTATTGTATTTTGTAATTTTGCTAGATTTAACAATTAAAAACGCAGTGAATACAAATTTCTGCTTTTATACCATCTCGAATATTGATATTATAAACATAATATAAAAAAAATAACGTTTACTTATGTGAGCTAGAATAGTAGAGGTGCGAGAAGTTATGGTTAAAAATTTAAGTAGTCATATTGATTTTATGGGGGAATTTATAAATGATGTGAATACTTTGTTAGCTAAATTGTTAAAAGAATTAAGAGAAGACTATAACGTATCAAAAGAGCAGGCCAATGTTATATTAATGTTAGAAAACGAAAAAACCATGACGCTAACTGAAATAACTGAAAGACAAGGCGTAAATAAAGCTGCCGTTAGCCGGAGAATCAAAAAATTAATACAAGCAGAAGTAGTTCAATGGGAGAAAGCAGAAGAAAATACAGATCAAAGATTAAAATATATTAAATTAACAGAAAGAGGCAAACAATTTAATAAACAAAGTAAGGAAATTATCAATACGATTGTCAGTGATATTTTACACGACTTGTCTGATGAACAAATCGAACAAGCACGTTATGTTTTAGAAATTATTGACCAAAGATTAAAAAATTTCAATTTGAAGCACAGTATTTAATAGTATAAGCAATGAAAGTATTTAAAAGCAAAGCTAAATACATTTAATTAAAATCATGATTCAACAACCGGAATGACGTACCCAAGTTAAAATGATTCATTTGAAGTGCATAATTAAAAGCTTAAGCTATATAAGATGAAAGAAAAAATCATAGAAGATATAAGAAGACATTGGACTAATGATGTATATCTTTTACTGATTTATATACATATAATAGAAATAAGGTAGCGTAAAAATAAATTTCACTTTATTAAAAAACTACAAAAAATTGGTGGAAATGGCTTGATAATGCCATATAGTTTATAAATATATTATGTTAAAATAACGGGATAATGTAAAAAATAAGGACTGAGCGTGGTGATAAAATGCAAAAGTGCCCTAAATGTGGGGGAAATATAAGGATAGGACAACGAAGATGTAGTCATTGTGGCTATCGTATAGAGTCGACAAGTAACGAAAAAATGACTCGAACTTCAAAAGAAAACAAAAAAACTGTTAATAGCAAAGCAAGGAAAATTATTCCCTGGGGTATTGCAGCTTTTATCATTATTCTGCTGGTGATTATATTTATCTTATTGAAAAATTTTAATTCGCCGGAAGCACAATCGGAAATATTAATTAATGCAGTAGATAATAATGATACTCAAAAATTATCAACTTTATTAAGCACACAAAATAATAGTGTGGATGAAAATGAGGCTAAAGCTTATATTAAATATATAAAAAAAGAAGTTGGCATGAAACAATATACAAAAGATATTAAACAAAAAATAGCATCTTTAAATAATAATGAGACGAGTGAGGAAGACTTTGTAACAGCCAAAAATGGTGAAAAAGTTTTGCGTATCAGTAAAAATGGGCGACGTTATTTGATATTTGATAACATGAGTTTTACAGCACCTACAAAAGAAGCGATTGTAAAGCCTAAGTACGATGCAACATATAAATTTAAAGCAAATGATAAGCAAAGAACTGTTCACGCACAGAAGAATAAGACGACGGTACTTGGTGAATTCATACCAGGTGATTACGTTATCGAGTCTAAAAAGGAAATGGCTAATGGACAGTTTAGTGGTGAACTCAAATTTAATTTTAATAATAGTAATCATGAAACAGTTGACGTTTCAGAAGATTTTAATGAAGCTTATATTGTCTTAGATTTAAAAGGTGCATCAGAAATTGATAAAGATACGGTTAAAGTGAAAGTAAATGATAAAACATATGACTATAATAATAATAAAGAAATAGGACCATATCCAAAAACGCAAGAATTAACAGTTTCTGCCGAAGGTGAAGCGAAGAAAAAGACATTTAAATCAGCTGAAACGACTGTTAAAACGGATAACTTGAAAGATAAAACATATGTAACATTGAATTTTGATGGTGATGAAATTCAAGATTATGTTGATAAAAAAGAAAAAGAAGAAAATAGTTTCAGAAATAAGGTGGTTCGTTTTTTCGGTAATTATACTGCTGCAATGAATAACGCGCATAGCCAAAGTAACTTTAATTTAGTTTCATCTTATCTGAAAAAGAATAGCAATAACTACAAGTCTACAAAAAATCAAGTGAAAGAAAATGCTATTTTTTATTTACCACAGCCACAAATCACTGAAATTGTGAGACAAGGTGAAACATTTTATATTACTGCTCAAACCGTCAAAGAAGACGGACAGTATGGCGAAGTGAACTATCAACTTGAAGGCGATGATGATGCCAGTAATCTCAAGGTAGTGAAATATTCGGAATAGTAATGTAGTAAAATGCTTGTCAATATCACTTTGATAAATGTAGTAGTAGAAAAATAGAGTAATTTGAGAATAAACTCATTATGACTCATGTATAAGCGTCAATTTCTATAACAGTTAGTAGAAATTGACGCTTTCTTTGTTTTTGAGCTAAAGCTATAATGGTAATAATGCTTATTCATAATATTGTAATAAGTCAGTAAGAAATACATAATTAAATGTAGTTATCGTCGAATTGAGTATTTTAAGTAATATTTGAAGGAGTTATAAGATGTCAGACAATCAACAACAAAAGCAATCACTTATTTTTATTTTAATTCTAGGTGCATTAACTGCAATTGGTGCTTTATCTATAGATATGTTTTTACCTGGTTTACCTCAAATTCAGACTGATTTTAATACAACAACTTCAAATGCACAATTAACTTTATCTTTATTTATGATTGGCTTAGCTGTTGGGAATTTATTTACTGGTCCTATTTCTGATTCCATCGGACGTAAACAACCACTTATGATTGCGATGTTGTTATTTACATTAGCAAGTTTAGGAATTATTTTTGTAAACAATATTTGGTGGATGATCATTTTAAGATTTGTGCAAGGTTTTTGTGGAGGCGCAGGCGCAGTTATTTCTAGAGCAATATCAAGCGATTTATACAGTGGTAAACAATTAACGAAATTTTTAGCTTTACTCATGTTAGTCAATGGCGTCGCACCTGTATTAGCACCCGCTTTAGGTGGTGTGATCTTATCATTTTCAACTTGGCATATGGTGTTTGTCGTACTTACCATATTTGGCATGCTCATGTTTTTTGGAACAATGTTTAAAGTGGAAGAATCATTATCAATTGAACATAGGGATAGCCCTCATATGGGAAGTATTTTTAAGAATTTCTTACAATTATTAGAAGCACCACGTTTTGTATTACCAATGTTGATTCAAGGGGTTACGTTTATCATATTGTTTAGTTATATTTCAGCTTCTCCATTTATTACTCAACATATTTATGGTATGTCTCCACAGCAATTTAGTATTATGTTTGCAGTTGTTGGTATAAGTCTGATTGTTTCAAGTCAATTGACTGGTAAGTTGGTTGATTTTATAAATAGGCAAATGTTATTACGAATTTTGACATTGATTCAATTAGTAGGAATTCTGAGTGTAACGTTTACTTTAGTAAATCACTTGTCAATATGGATTTTATGCTTTGGTTTTATTATTCTTGTTGCACCGGTTACTGGTGTAGCAACACTGGGATTTTCTATAGCAATGGATGAACGTACTGGGGGTAATGGAAGCGCATCAAGTTTACTTGGACTTATCCAATACTTATTAGGTGGGGTGATTTCACCTCTCGTAGGTTTAATGGGAGAAGAAAATTATGTACCTTATGTCACAATTATCCTAATTGCAGGTATATTACTCATAGTGTTGCAAGTGATGAGTTATCTTGTATTTAGAACAAGCAAGTGAGCCTAAGAGAGGATGAAATAAAATCATTGTAGTATTTTGGTAAGTAGCTGGTGCATGTGTTTTAAGTCAAGTACTTTAAGTTGATTTAAACATGTGCTTACATTCATGGATGTAGCAATAATGTCATTTTAAACAAATTAGATTTTTAAACCACGCTAATTTATTTTGCAGGAATGATTCGAAGTGGCGAAGGCTAGAATTTTGCTAAACCATGGTGAAGTATAGCATTGACATGATGTTGCATGATAGGTATCAAGCTGTTCTATATATTTGAATTAGAAATAATCTAAGACTATTAAACTTCTATTATTTTGTAGAAATTTAGTAGTCTTTTTAATTAGATCATTTATTAGGAAATGACTTAACGATTCAACTTAATTGTATTAGCTAATAAAATTTGAGCTAAATCATTTACCGGTTGATTGCATCCTTCTTTAATCCAAGTATAAACAAGACCCATTTGGCCACCTAGTGCGTAAATTACAAATTGTTTTTTATTTATAACACTGGTATAGTCATCCAAAATTTTAATATAGGTATCACGCGTGGCATGCATATATTCAAAAAACAAGTCTCGATTAGGATATGTGACTAAAATAGCATGGAAATAGCCATAATGGCGTTTAATATAGCGTAAAATGATTTTGAAAAACTGATATAGTTTCGAATAATTATCTGCAATCTCTTCTGAACTTTTATATAGATTTTCTAATAGTTTTTTATATTTCTGAATATGGTGTGACTGTATTGTAGCTAAAAGATCATATTTATCTACGAAGTAATCATAAAAAGTTGTCCTATTTATATCACTATATGCACATAACATTTTGATAGTTATATTTTCAAACGGATGTAACTCTAGTAATGCAATCATATTATGGATGATTTTACGTTTAGCATTTTGTTTCATAATAACTCCTTCATAGAACATAAATAACGTACCCAACACATTTTATTTAAGTGTCGGTATACTTTTAAATTTCATCTCTTTATAATATACAAGGTGAATTTTAAATGCAAATAGGAGGAAAGTATCATGAAGAAAATGGTATTAATCAATGTCATTACCATTGTTGTACTTGTAATTATTGGTGTCGTAGGATTCCATTTTTATAATCAAGCAACATCTTTTGTAAGTACGGATAATGCTAAAGTGGATGGAGAACAAATTAAAATATCAGCTCCAGCTTCTGGCGAAATCAAATCGCTTGATGTCAAAAATAATGAAAAATTAAGCAAAGGTGACAAAGTTGCAGAGATTGCTGCTAAAGGTGAAGGCGGTCAATCTCAAGACATGAGTATTAAAATGCCTAAAGATGGCACAATTGTAAAAGTTGATGGCATGGAAGGTTCAATGGCTCAAGCTGGCACACCAATCGCTTATGCTTATAATTTAGATGATTCTTATATAACTGCTAACGTGGATGAAAAAGATATTGCAGACGTTGAGGAAGGTAAAGATGTAAATGTTAAATTAGATGGTGAAGACGCTGAATTAAAAGGTAAAGTAGAAGAAGTAGGCAAAGCAACTGCTTCAAGCTTTTCGATGATGCCTTCATCAAACAGTGATGGCAACTATACAAAAGTATCACAAGTGGTACCAGTGAAAATTTCACTAGATTCAAAACCATCTAAAAATGTTGTTCCAGGAATGAACGCTGAAGTAAAAATTCATAAAAATTAAGGGGGTCTTAAAATGACAATGACCTTCATTATTGTTTACGTAGTCATAGCGCTCATTCTTGTCGGCGGACTAAATTTCTTTATCATGAAAAGAAATAAGCAAAAATCTGCCAGAAAAATGGAACAATCTAAGCATGAAAGCATTGCTTCTAACGAAAGTTATCAATCTAAATTTAAAGTTAAAGACGACAAAACAACAACAGAAAATCAAGAACAAAACAAAGATGAATCAATAGACGAAAAGCCAGAAAAGGCAACGCACTCTGACAGTGACGCTACTGAATCATCGACACAACATGATTCGGATCATGAACAAATCAATCCGAATTCTGAAGAAGCACAGGTAAATGAAAAGCTGAAAGCTAAACATAGTTCATTTATGTTTGGAAAAGGCACTTCTCAAGGTAAAGTTTTAATAGCGATGATTTTCGGTATGTTTATAGCTATATTAAACCAAACGTTATTAAATGTTGCATTACCTAAAATAAATACAGATTTTAATATTTCTGCTAATACAGGTCAATGGCTTATGACAGGCTTTATGCTTGTGAATGGTATTCTAATACCAATCAGTGCCTATTTATTTAATAAATATTCGTATCGTAAATTATTTTTAATAGCGATGACATTATTCACGATTGGCTCGTTAGTCTGTGGTATATCAGGTTCATTTACAATAATGATGGTTGGCCGAGTACTGCAAGCTATTGGTGCAGGTGTCTTAATGCCACTCGGTACAAATGTATTTATGACTATATTTCCACCTGAAAAACGTGGCGCAGCAATGGGGACACTCGGTATAGCAATGATTTTAGCACCTGCAATAGGACCAACATTATCAGGTTATATTGTAGAAAATTATCATTGGAACGTGATGTTCTATGGCATGTTCATTATAGGACTTATTTCATTGGCTATCGCTTATATATGGTTTAGAGTATATCAAGTTACTACAAACCCTAAAGCAGATATCCCCGGTATCATATTTAGTACAATTGGCTTTGGTGCGTTATTATACGGCTTCAGTGAAGCGGGAAATAACACCTGGAGTTCTCCAATAGTTGTAGTGTCGCTTATCATTGGTGTGATCTTTATTATTGCTTTTGTAATTAGAGAGCTTACAATGCGTGTGCCAATGCTAAGCATGGAAGTTTTAAAATACTCTGGTTTTACATTAACAACAGTTATTAACATGATTGTAACCATGAGTTTATTTGGTGGTATGATTTTATTACCACTTTACTTACAAAACTTAAGAGGCTTTACACCAGTACAATCAGGTTTATTATTATTACCAGGTGCTCTAATAATGGGCGTAATGGGCCCAATAGCAGGAAAATTATTAGATACGATAGGTATTAAACCACTAGCTTTAGTAGGGACAGCCATTATGACTTATGCAACGTGGGAATTAACAAAATTAAATATGAATACAACGTATAGTCATTTAATGGTTATTTATATCATTCGTTCATTTGGTATGAGTTTTATCATGATGCCAATAATGACTGCTGGTATGAACGCATTACCGCAAAGACTCATCGCACACGGCAATGCATTAACTAATACATTGAGACAATTGGCTGGTTCAATTGGTACGGCATTACTGGTTACAGTTATGTCTACACAAACAACACAACATATTGCATCATATACACAGGATTTAGATAAAACAAATCCATTTATTAAAGACCGTTTACAAGAAATGGCTCAAGCAATGGGTGGAGAACAAATGGCAACTTCTCAAGTTTTAGAATTTGTGCAAAAGCTAGCTTCAATTAACGGCGTAAATAGTGCTTTCTTAATCGCTACTTTGTTAAGTGCGTTGGCATTTATTTTGAGCTTGTTCTTAAAAGGCAAGTCACATTACATTTCAAATGAAGAATAAGAAAAAGAATCAGTGATATAACATTTCTGACTAACGAAAAAGCGGCAATTTCTATAACAGTTGTATAGAAATTGTCGCTTTTTTAATCTTTAATAAAGTCTGCGTTACTATTTTCTTATAATGAATACTTTTGTGACTCAGATAATTACCAGTATTAAATACATTAAAAGTAAAAAGCCACGTGGTCTAAATAAATTTGATAATTAAGTTGAGACCTTTTAGGTTTTGACTTTAATTTTATCAAATATATTAATCGATTGGTGCATCGATCTATAGGTATAAAAGAAACCCGAAAATGAACTTTGGCATACATTTTCGGGCTTAATATACTATATGTAGCAGCTTTTTGATAAAATTTGAACGAAGTTAAATTCTTGGTTTCCGATTTCTAAAGAATAAACTAATTAAAAGTAAAGCAATACTACAACTTAATAAAATAAAAGCGTTATGGATTGCATTTGCTTCTGTTAATATTTGGTTTGAATCAACAGTTATATAATATTGATTCATTGAATCGGCAATTCTTGTAGCAATATTTTTAATTAATGCAGAAAAACCAAAAGTAATTGCAAGCATGATCGCTATGATAA
>NZ_PPRL01000085.1 GCF_002902235.1 Staphylococcus ureilyticus | reverse complement strand
TAGATAATAGTTTTAATATCAATAGCAATTTACATTGACTTATATGTAGTACCAGTTTTAAAAACCTACTACAATAATATACCCTGATTTTGATATTTTATAACTTTTTTACATAATTTTAACAAAAGGACTACAAAAAAAAATCAATAGATAATATGATTTTATGACTTTAGATATCTTCTACTAATGTCAAAATTTTATCAGTAACTTCTTCGATACTCATACCGGTAGTATCAATAGTTATTGCATCATCTGCTTTTTTCAAAGGAGATATTTCTCTATTCATATCATAGTGATCGCGTTCGGCTATTTCTTTTTTTAATTGTTCTACTGTTGATTGTATATCTCTTAGTTCGTTATCTTTTTGACGACGTAAAGCACGTTCTTCAACAGAGGCAATCATATATATTTTTAAATCAGCATCTGGCAACACAACCGTACCAATGTCTCTACCATCCATTACAATGCCTTTTTGCTGTGCCAACTCTTGTTGCTTTTCAACGGCAAATGAGCGCACTGATTCTTTTGAAGATACATAAGAAACATGATTTGTCACATCATTTTCTCTTAAATAATCTGTCACATCTTGATTGTCTAAAATGACTCTTTGTCCTTTTTCTTCGTCATAAGTTAATGAAAGTTCAGTTGATTCGACAAGTTCAGAAAAATTTTCTGTTTTATTTAATTGTAAATATTTATATGTTATAGCACGATACATTGCACCAGTATCTACATACACCATAGATAACTTGGCTGCCACAAGTTTTGCTATTGTACTCTTACCTGCAGCTGCAGGTCCATCAAGTGCGATATTTATTGGTTTCATTTTAGTAACCCTTCCTTGTTGTTTTATAATTAATATTTTATCATAAATATGTATTTTATAAATAGGAGGAATGCACACATGAAAAAACTTCTTGTCATACATACTGGCGGCACGATTAGCATGTCACAAGATGAATCGAACAAAGTTGTTACAAATAAAGACAATCCAATTTCTAATCATCAAAATATTATTAATCAATATGCTGATGTAACTGAAATAACACCTTTTAATGTACCATCTCCACACATGAATATTGCGTATGTGGAAACTTTAAAACAAATTATAAATCAATCTGAGGATCAAGATGATTATGATGGTTATGTGATTACACATGGTACTGATACACTAGAGGAAACAGCTTATTTATTAGATTTAACAATAGACACCTCAAAACCAATTGTAATCACGGGTGCGATGCGTTCTTCCAATGAAATTGGTGCAGATGGTTTATATAATTTTTTATCAGCAATTAGAGTTGCAATTAGTGATGAATCATTAAATATGGGTGTTATGGTCGTTTTTAACGATGAGATTCATACAGCTAGAAATGTAACGAAAACGCACACTTCTAATACGAATACATTTCAAAGTCCGAATCATGGTCCCTTAGGTGTGATTACAAAACAAAGTGTACAGTTTCATCATAAACCATTTGGGCATTTAGTATTGACTGATATCAATCAATCTTTAAATATCCCACTCGTGAAAGCGTATATGGGAATGAATAGCGATGTGCTTGCTTTTTACAGTAAAAAGCAAGTTGATGGGATTATAATAGAAGCGCTAGGTCAAGGCAATTTGCCACCTACATGTTTAGAAGGGTTGAATCAATGTTTAAATAACAATATTCCAGTTATACTTGTATCTAGATCGTTTAATGGTATTGTCGGTCCTATTTATGCTTATGAAGGTGGCGGTGCAACATTAGAACAAAAAGGAGTTATTTTCTCTAATGGATTAAATGGACAAAAAGCGAGACTGAAATTGTTAATCGGCTTAAGTAATCATTTAACTAAAGCACAATTAAAAAAGTATTTTGAAGCTCAATTATAAAAAAAAGAGTTGTGATAAGTAACGTTTTATCTTAAGAATATTGAAAGTATTCTAAAATAATAATCACTTATCCAGCTCTTTTTTATATTATGACTCTAAAGGCGTTTGCTTTTTAGATAAAATATTTTGAGTGATAATGCCACCATGATACTTACCATTTTCAATAAAAATCGTATTTGCATCATTACCTGCAGCAATCACGCCGGCGATATAACAATTTTCTACATTTGTTTCGTAAGTTTCTTTGTTATGAACTGGTGCTGTCCCATATTCATTTTCATTGATTTCAATTCCAATTGATTCTAAGAAATTATAGTCCGGATGATAACCAATCATTGCAAAAATGTAATCATTAGGAATCTCAATTATTTCTCCATCTTGCTCATAAATAACACTATCTTCAGTAATTTTTGTGACTTCAGCGTTAAAGGCCATGTTTATTTTTTCGTGTTTCACTAATGACTCAAAATTAGGTAAAATCCATGGTTTAACTGCTTTTGGATAGTCAGAACCACGATAGATAACTGTGACATGTGCACCAGCCTTTTCTAATTCCAATGCTGCATCAACTGCTGAGTTTTTGCCACCAATGATGACAACATTTTGATCAAAATAAGGGTGTGCTTCTTTGAAGTAATGTTTTACTTTTGGTAATTCTGCACCTTCTACTTCTAAAGTATTATGTTGACCATAATAACCAGTAGCTACGGTTAGAAATCGACACTGATAAACATCTTTCGTAGTAGTGAGTGTAAAACGATTATTAATTTTTTTAACAGTAAGGACTTCTTCGAAAGCATTGATACGCAGTTGATGATGTTTAACAACTTCTCTATAATACACTAATGCTTGATTACGACGTGGTTTGCTTTCTTCGACAATAAATGGAATGTCGCCAATACTTAATTTATCACTTGAAGAAAAGAATGTTTGATGTGTTGGATAGTTATAAATAGCATCCACAACATTTCCTTTTTCAATTACTAATGTATCAATCCCTTTTTTCTTTTGTTCAATAGCGGCACTTAAACCACATGGTCCACCGCCGATGATTATACTTTCTACTGTTTGCATAGTATTTGTCCTCCTTTAACCACCCATTTATTATACCAGTAGATTTAAAAAAACCAAGTGATAGATTTTGAAAATTTGTTTACAAAAATGACTAATTCATATAAAAGCTCCCTACAAAGTTTACTTTTTTAAGTGTCTACTTTGTAGGGAGCATATCAGGTTATGGATTAGTCCTTTTATAGGAACAGGCTCGATAATCAAGCTTCATTTTACTTGTAAAAGATGAATGTTTTATTGAGGAATAACTAATTGTTGTCCGTTATGAATATCATTACCTTGTAATCCATTTGCTTTTCTGATTTTTTCTACATTTTCAGGAGATCCGCTTCCATAGTATTGGATGGCTATTCTGTATAGATTTTGACCATTTACAGTATGTGTTCGTTGTCCTGAATTGTTGTTTGAAGATTGATTGTTTTGGCTGTTAGTTGCTTGACCTTGGTTTGCTGAATCATTACCTTGATTCGTAGCTTGATTATTTTGCTGTGATTGATCATTTTGTTGTGATTGATTATTTTGACTGTTCTGTGCATTTTGATCACTTTGGTTATTTTGGTCAGATTCAGTAGCTTGATTTTGATCGCTAGTAGCTGCATCGTCAGAATTAGAATCGCTTTGGTTTGAATTATCATTACTATCTGATTCAGCGTTATCGTCATTATTTGTATTTGCTTTATCACTATCATCGTCTTTGTTTTTGTCTGAATCTTTCTTGCTGTCCTTGTCTGAATCTGAGTCAGATTTTTTATCTTTGTTGTCCGCTACCTTTTTATCGTCGTTATTACTACTATCATCATTGTTGCCAGTTAATGCCATACCAGCAAAAATTCCGATTGCTGCTAAAATTAAAATTGCTGCTACGATTGGTAATATTTTTCCAAATAATCCGCCTTTTTTCTTGTTATTGTTGTTATCATCATTTGGATCGTTGTTGTGATTACCGTTACCATTATTTCCACCGGAGCCATTTCCATTCGAATGCGCAGCACTTGCTCCAGCGGCACCTGCACCAGCTGCGGCTGCTCCACCAGCTACGGCAGCGCCTTTTTTCTTGTTGTCTTTTGAATCATTACTTTTTTCAGAATTAGCTTCTTCAGTATGTTGATTTTTATTATTAGCACCTACGCTTGTAGCAGCATCACTTTTTTCGTTATCGTCTGAGGATGCATTGTTATCTTTAGCATGATCAGAATCATCTTTCTTGTCATGGTGTTTTTTTGCGGCATATGCACCTGCACCAGCTGCGGCTGCTCCGCCAGCTACGGCAGCGCCTTTTTTCTTATCATTTTTATCTTCAGATTGGTTATCTTCAGAAATGTCATGATCTTTTTCACTTCTATTTTGATTAATATTGTTATTTTCTGAAGGGTCTTGATTTTTATTGGTTTCATCCGCATCCGTCTTGGATGATGAATGTGTTTCCTGTTGTTGTTCACTGTCTTGTTGACTTGATGTATCATTTTTCTCATCAACAGGTGATTCATTTCCTTCATTTTGATGTGTTGCCGTATCTCTTCTACGTTGTCTTCTTTGGGCATTTCTTGGAGGGAATTGTTCGTCTTGTTTATCAGAAACTTCCTCTTTTACATTGTCAACGGAATCGTTAACAGAATCCTGTACATCATCTCGATGTTCTTTTGGATCAATAGATTGACGATTTTTCTCAAAATCATCTTTGAAATTATTATTAGACAAATTCATCATCCTTCCATCATTTAATTTTAGTATATACTGTTTTACCCTAAAAGCCAGTATATATGTATTAATTTTATATGAAAAACAAATAAAAATTTAGCGTATATCTAGTATTATAGCTTGATTGAAAAAGTGAAGTAAAGTATTTATCTTTTATTTGAATATATTTCGTAATTTTTCTTTAAAATCCATTTTTCTTTTTACTTTTTTTCTATTAATAATATTAATTGGTTTTAATTCTGTGTCATTATCACAGCACTGTGTTGGTTTTGTTGATAGATTTTCACCGAAAAACTCTACCATATATGACCTACGACATTGGTCTAAATTTTTATAACCTAACATTCGATAATAACCGCGTTGTTTTCTTTCAAATGCTGTTTTGAAAATAGTACGCAATTGTTCAATTTTAAAATTTCTACTTAGAACCTCTAATATTTCATTTTTTTCAGGTGGTAAAAACATACCTAATTCAAATGTGTTCACATCTTCTTCAGTAATTATATCTGCAAACAATAAGGTTTCTAATAGATAACTATCATCTGGTTGGTAAAGACTGATGGCTTGGCTAGAGTAGCCATCACGTCCTGCACGACCAATTTCTTGCATATAACTTGATGGACTTGTGGCTAGATGAAAATGTATGATGGTTCGTATATCTTTTTTATTTATCCCCATTCCAAAAGCACTTGTTGCAACAATAATTGGTATTTCATTATTTATAAATTGATGCTGTACAGTATGCCTTTCCTGATAGGTTAAGTCACCATGGTATATCCCTGTTAAAAAACCATATTGATAAATTGCTTTTGCTAAAGTTAGGCACATTTTTTTTGATGAAACATAGATAATAGTTGGACCTGATTGTTCTAACGTTGGAAGTAACCATTTTAACTTTTCATGATCATTTTCGAAATTTATGTGTGATAATGTAATATTTTCTCTATTCGTCGTTGTTTTCACAACAGTAAATGTTTTATTTAACATGTGATTTAAATCATATGTTAAATAAGGTGGTGCTGTAGCAGTCAAAGCAAGTATATTGGCTTTAGGAAAATAATTGATGATTTTCCCTACAAGTGCATAGTGTGGTCTGAAATCATAACCCCATTCAGATAAGCAGTGGGCTTCATCTAAAACGATTAAACCTAAATCTAGATGTTGTATAAGTTTAAAATTATGTGGTTGCAACATAAATTCGGGACTTAAAAATATAAAACGACTATGCTTTAAGTATTGTAAATTTTGTTTTTTTTCATTTTCATCTAATCCGGAATGTATGCATGAAACGTAATGCTCGCCTTGTAGTTTTAATTGCATAACTTGATCATCCATTAAGGATATTAACGGTGAGATGATGAGAGTGGGTTTTTGTTTGATATAGGTTGGTAATTGATAACATAAACTTTTTCCACTACCAGTCGGCAATATACCCAATGTATTTTCATCATTTAATACATGCTTTATAATTTCCTGTTGTCCAGGCTTAAATGTATCAAAGCCAAACCATTTTTTTAATTCATGATGTAACATTTAAATCACCTCTTTCAACACCGATGATTAATAGTTTAATTTCAAAGTAATTTAATTTTGGAAATTTCTCTTTGTAATTTCTTAATCTTTCGCTGCGATTTTCTACATAGTAACTTAGAAACTGCATATATGAATTATCATTTATAAATTCATCATATTGTGAAAGGTACCCTTTTATAAATAATTCTAGAATATGATCTTCAATTGTGTTTGATTTTACATTTTGTGTCTTAGCTAATTCGTTAAAGCTGAGACCTTTTTTAATACCTATGTAAGTTTCCTCTGTTTTAAAAAGCAACGTTGGTAAAATAATTAATTGATTTAAAATAGGATATTTAATCGCATTTTCCAATTCAAACATCATGATTACTAAATCATTCATTTCTAGTTCGAACAATTGTTGTTGCGAAATATTTTCTATTAAGCTGACTTGTTGTCTTGTATACATACTTTCTTTATAACCTTGTAAATAATAGTGCAAATACGTTTTACTATTTTTTTCAGAAATTGAAGAGAAAAGAAGATTTAATTCTTCATTTAATTTGCAAGATATATTCTTATTTTTAGCGCTGTTATATACTTTTTTAACTCTATGTTGAATTGTATTGTTGTGTGTAATAGGCACAAAATGTAATGAATCATGTGAAATATTCGAAATTGTTTGGGTTAATAATTGAAGTGCCTTAAAGGTGTTTAATAAACTATCATATGTATACCTTGGATGTGTACGAATCAATCGCGTACCATCAACATCCAGTTGTTCATTTTGAATATATCCAACAAATGATGGATATTTTAAGTTTGGTAAGCTATGATACAATGATAATAGTTGTTGGCTACAGGCGTCAAAAAAGGTTTGATGGGATTTTTTGCCTGTGATAATATTATATATGCTTTTTTCTGTTTTGTAATTATGTGCTTGCATTCGTGTAAAGCGAATTAAATTATACATGTGTGCTCCCTCATTTTATAAAACAAAAACATTTGATAAAATTTTAAACAGTAACTACAATACTAATTGTGTTATTAGTGTAGCATGTTTGTTAAAGGAGGCGAAGAGTTTGGCTAAATATACAATTGTGGATATGGATACATGCATTGCATGTGGTGCTTGCGGTGCTGCTGCTCCTGATATATATGATTACGACGATGAAGGTATCGCATACGTTATACTAGATGATAACCAAGGTACTGCGGAAGTACCAGAAGAATTATATGAAGACATGGAAGATGCTTTAGAAGGTTGTCCTACAGATTCTATTAAAATTGAAGAGGAATCTTTTGACGGAGACCCTCTAAAATTTGAATAATAAAATTAATCAAATAGATATTCATTTTTGCATGAAATGAATTTATAAAAGCTCAGTATATTCATTGTTTTAATGAAAAAGCTGAGCTTTTATTTTATGAAAAATAATCATTTATTAATTGTATTATGAAAATAAAACAAGTTGAAATATAGCATGTAAATCTCGCAATCAAAAATAAATGACTAATCCATATGAAATAGCT
>NZ_PPRL01000084.1:46783-167605 GCF_002902235.1 Staphylococcus ureilyticus | reverse complement strand
TTATGGAATAGAGTATCAAATGAATAAAAAATATTTAATTTATTTTTAGAATTTTATATATTTAGGCATGTAAGGCTATTGATCACTCTGTGTCTATTGTTTCTTACCAAATTTTAATTTAAACGGCGCATAGAATAAGACAAAGATAAGCACCAAACCTAAATAACCGATTAATGGATAGAAGATTGCTACTAAATCCGTAAATCCGACAAAACTTAAGCAAAGTCCTACAAGGATTGTAATAGTATAAAATATCTTAAAACGTATAGAATCTACAACAGTGAAACGTGTTGCAAATGCATAAAACATACCCAGTCCTGTATTGAATATCATACCAAATATCACGATTGCCATAATGATACCTAGAATTGGTGATATATGGTTCACAATACCTAACATAGGCATTTCCATATTACCGACAATATTGATTTGTGTAAAAATTGCTAAATGACTTAAGACAATCATAGCACCCAAAATCAGGCCACCTACTAAGCCTCCAATTGCTGCTACTTTTGAATTTTTTTCTGCTCCACCCATTACAATAGCCATTGAAGCACCTACTGCTGTATTAAATGAAGCATAATTAATACCTGCAACAAACCAATTAGGCAATGTCGAAGGCTTCGCATCTGAAATTGTATTTAATTCAGAAAATGGTACATTTGTAGTTAAGAAACTATAAATCGAAATAATTAATATAAAAATAATTAAAAACGGCGTAATATTGCCAATAACTTTAACTACACCTTCTACCTTTAACATTCCTGCAAGGATGATTAATACAGTCATTAATAATGTACCAACGAGAGATGGTACCCCAAATTGTTGATTTAAGTTTGACCCAGCACCTGCAATCATCACTACACCGACACCAAACAAAGTAAAGATAATGACTAAATCAATAATCCACCCCAATAATTTTCCAAATAATGATTTTCCAGTAATATTATGTATAACGACTTTATGTGAATCTGTATCAAACTTACTCCCTAACCAAACAAGCATCATCCCAACATAAGCAAATAACGCTGTGGTAATGATAGCACCCAAAGTGCCCAAAATACCAAAACTAGTAAAATATTGCAGCACTTCTTGTCCAGAAGCAAATCCAGCACCAACGATGACACCGATAAAAGCACTAGCAATCAGTAATATTCTTTTCATCATGTTACCCCCTTATTGAGTCTACTATATACAACTTAAATAAAATTTCAATTATAATAGCTATGATTATTGTATATTTGACATCTAAACTACTTAAAATTTCTACGATTACTCAATTTTATCATTTTATCCATAATTTATGTTGAAATACTTAAAAGACTAAGCAATTCATGCAAAATAGCATTTGGAACATAAACCCTAGAAAAATAACCTGAAGATGATTTAATTCAGTCCATCTGTGTGATTCATTGTTACTCATCAATACTACGACTTATTTATGTCTAATTTCACATTAAAATATTTTAAAAAATAAGGACCTATATCTACCCAAGTAGTAAATCAATGACCTAACTATAATTAAAACAATATTGAAAAAGGCAATTTCTATATGTTTTCAATAGAAATTGCCTTTTTTCACTTGTCCAAGAACTTTTTGTTCCAGACTCTATTTCGTAACACACACCCATTTATATGTGTTTTTATGTGATTTTATTATACAAAGATACTTAATATAAAAATAAAAACTAATCCTGAAACAGAAATAACCGTTTCAAGTAATGACCAAGTTAGAAACGTTTCTTTAACAGTTAAACCAAAATATTCTTTAAACATCCAAAAGCCTGCGTCATTCACATGAGATAAGATAACACTACCTGCGCCAATTGCTAATACTACTAATGCAACATTCACGTCCGATGATTGTAGTAATGGCAATACAATGCCTGTTGATGAAATTGCGGCTACTGTAGATGAGCCTAAAGCAATTCTTAAAACGGCTGCAACTACCCATGCTAGTAATATAGGAGACATTTCAGTACCTTCAAACATTTTAGCTATTGTGTCACCAACACCACCATCTATCAGTACCTGTTTGAAAGTACCACCGCCGCCTATAATTAAAATCATCATTCCAATAGGATAGATTGCGTTTGATACAGAATCCATGATTTCAGCATTTTTTCTACCTTGTCTGACACCCATTGTTATAATTGCAAACAAAACGGCAATTAACATCGCTGTACCAGCAGTACCAATAAAGTAAATGAAGGATTCAAAGCCATTTGTCGCTTCTTCATTACCCGTCACTAACTGAACAATTGTAGAAAGTAACATAAGAATAACTGGTGAAATTGCAGTTAGTAAACTGATACCAAATCCAGGCATTTCAGACTCTGAAAATTCTTTTTGTGCACCTAAAGCTGAGATATCACCTTCGCGTTGATAAGCAGTTGGCGTAATTTTTTGTGCCACTTTATTAAATAATGGCCCTGCAATAATGGTAACAGGTATTGCTATGATTATGCCGTAAAGTAACACATGACCCAAATTAGCTTGTAGTTCTTTAGCAATTACAACTGGTCCCGGATGTGGTGGTAAGAATCCGTGTGTCACAGATAGTGCTACAACCATAGGAAGTCCAAGTTTTAATTGTGATACATTCGCGCGTTTTGCAATTGTAAATACTAATGGTATTAATAGTACTAATCCTACTTCAAAGAATAACGCTATACCTACAATAAAGGCTGCAATCAACATTGCCCATTGTACGTGTTTGTGTCCAAACTTTTTAATCAATGTATCGGCAATACGTGTAGCACCACCACCATCAGCCAATAGTTTACCTAAAATCGCACCTAAACCAAAAATTAGAGCAATATGTCCTAAAGTACTTCCCATACCATTTTCAATGGTTTCTATAATTTTATCTAACGGCATTCCGAGTAAAATAGCAGTGATAATAGATGTAATAATTAATGATATAAATGTATTTAACTTCAAGAATATAATCAATGATAATAATACAACGATACCTATAACCACTGTAATTAATGGCCAAATTGTTTCAAACATAATTGTTCTCCCCTTCAACACTTAACATAATCGTTCATAATATCAAAAGGGCTTACCCTCTCAATGATAACGCTTACTTAAATGTTTAAAATTTTAAATTTTTTAAACTGAATGAAATGATAGCCTTAAATGGAATTTACATATTTTTATTTATAGCTTATCATTCACTCAGTTTGTACCAATAAATCGTATCTACGATTTATCTTCAACCACATGTTCACGCTGAAACGTAGCGATTTCAGCATAGCGTTCTTCTAATGAGCGACTTAAATTGATGAAAATTGAAATGAGTTTTTGATAAACATTCACATTATCTTGATTTGGACGATGCTGATTTGTTGTACCCACCATTTCTTCAATAATAGAAAAATCTTCAATTTCACCAAGTGCCTTCATGCCAAGTACACAAGCGCCTAAACATGAGCTTTCATAACTCTCTGGTACGATTAAATTCGTATCAAAGATATCTGCCATCATTTGCCGCCACACTTCACTTTTAGCAAACCCTCCCGTTGCTTTTATCGTGGACGGTGTTTCATTCATTACTTCGACTAATGCTAAATAAACTGTATAAAGGTTATAAAGAACGCCTTCTAACGCTGCTCGAATCATATGTTCTTTCTTGTGAGCTAGCGTTAAGCCAAAGAATGAACCTCGTGCATCTGCATTCCACAATGGTGCACGTTCACCTGCTAAATATGGATGGAATATCAACCCATCTGCGCCCGGTTTCACACGATTAGCAATTTTAGTCAGTACATCATAAGGGTCGACGCCTAAACGTTTTGCTGTTTCCACTTCACTCGCCAATAATTCGTCACGTAGCCATCGTAATACCACGCCTCCATTATTCACTGGTCCTCCAATGACATAATGATCTTCCGTCAAAACATAACAGAAAATTCTACCTTTATAATCTGTTCGTGGTTTATCTATTACTGTTCTTATGGCGCCAGAAGTTCCAATGGTTACAGCAACTTCACCTTTTTTAAACGCATTTACGCCTAAATTTGACAATACGCCATCACTAGCACCTACAACAATTGGCGTATTTTCGTCAATACCCATTAATGTTGCGTAACGACGTTTCATTCCTTTTAATATATGTGTTGTCGGCACAATTTCAGGCAATTGAGATTTACGAATGCCTAACAACGCTAATGCTTCTTGATCCCAATCTAAATTCTCTAAGTTAAACATGCCAGTAGATGAAGCCATCGATTGATCAATCACATAGGTTTCAAATAACTGATAAAAAATATATGTCTTAATGTCTGCAAACATCGCTGTTTGATTATATATTTCTTGTTGTTCGTGTTTCATCCAAAATATTTTAGATAGAGGTGACATTGGATGGATAGGCGTACCTGTTCTACTGTATATCGCATCACCGTCATATTTGTCTTTAATCATTTCTGCATATTTTGTCGCACGATTATCTGCCCAAGTCAAATTCTCAGTTAATCGTTGATGACTTGCATTCATTGCAATCAAACTATGCATTTGAGCACTAAATGAAATTAATTTCAAATCATTTTTATGAACATTGGCTTCCCTCATAACATATTTAATCGTCATCAATACTGCATCAAATAACTCATCAGGATTTTCTTCTGACACCTCCACATTTGGTGTATGCAAAGGATAGCCAATATTATGTTTCATAATAAACTGCCCTTTTTCATCATAAAGCACTGCTTTTGTACTTGTCGTACCTATATCAACACCTATCATGTATTTCATAGTTTTTCCTCCTATTGTACCTCTTGTTTCACAATTACTCTTTCATCCAAAAACTATCTATATCTTCGCCAACATCGTCAAAATTCAAATGAAATGCTTCTCTTAGTTTTGTTGCACTTTGCTTTGCAACCGCATCGATAAACACTTCATGATTATGATGAATTCGTTCAAAATCAACCGGATTTTCAGTCATACGTTTGCGCATGGATAACAAGATAAGCGCTTCCATCACTGGCTTCAAATTGTTCCAAAATGTTTTTAGATACTGATGTTTAGAAGCTAATATCGTCACTTCATGAAATTTCATATCGTGTTCTGTAAATGCCTCTGCGTCTTCAAATTTAACAGCAACTCTCATCATTTCTAGTTGTTTCCGCATTTCTTTAACAATTTGCTCATGATTATCTTTTTTTATCTTATTAAAAGCAAATGATTCTAGCATAATTCTTAAATCATACAGTTCTTTTTTTTCATTATCATTAAAAGGTAAAACGTAGGCGCCCATACGTTCTAAATGAATTAACTGATCTTGCTTTAATAATTTAAATGCATCTCTTACTGGAGAACGACTCACATTAAATTCATTGGCAATTTGGTTTTCGGTTAACAATGTGTCTGGTGTAATCATGCTATCAACAATCCTTAAACGTATTTCCGAAGCAATCATTTCACCTTTAGAAACACCTTCAAGCCATTGTTCTGGATAAATATATTCCAAACGACTTCACCTCTCCACTCAATCGATATACTTGTATACAAGTATAGTAATATACATCCCGTATAATTGCAAGCGCTTGCAATTATACGGGGCATCTCCAAATTCCATAAAAAATCGGCATATCAAGTTTTCACTCGACATACCGATTTTTTTCATTTTAATGATTTCCTGTTTTTAACGTTGTTACACAATGATGTGTTTGGTAACAATGCGGGCATTGTAATTTTCTAGTTTTAGGTGTATGTGCAGCAAACATCCACGTCGACAATTTAGGTTTAAATATTTGTTGACAATTCGGACATAAATAACTCACACGTTGATATATCCCTTTTGTCATAATGCCAGCATAAATTACTAGAATAGGTAATGTTGATAAAAAAGGCATCCATTTTTTTAATAATACGCTAGCGATGATAGATGTATATTGTATTATGATCGCAGGACTCAGCTTATATAGCAGTGGCATGTATAATGTCATGCCACGCTGATTTTGAATGACATATTTATGTGTGTTAATCAATTTTTCAATAGGTGCTTGCGCATCTTCACTGATACTGCTTTCCAGTTGTTTCATTTGATAAGCAGTAAGTTTCAATTTTTCAATTTCTTCATTAATTTCAGTTTTCTTTTGATGTAACATAACTTTTACTGCTTGTAACTTTTTGTCGTCTGTTAGTAATATTTTTATGTCTTTCAATGAAAAACCTATCGATTTCAATATTAAGATAATTTCTAAATTTACTTTGCTTTGTTCGTCAAATAATCGTCTACCATTACTTGATGATGGCATCGATTGTAAGAGTCCTTTTTTATCATAATACTGAATTGTTCTTACTGTTACATTGCAATGCTTTGCTAGTTCTCCTGTTTGATATAGTGTCATAAAATAACCTCCTTGACATTAATCATACATGGTGACCTAACGTAACGAGCAAGTGTAACATTCGTTTTTAGTGCATAATATTTGTTTAAGACTCTAATTCTCAAAAATTTCGGAATGAATATTTTGCATTTTATTTTCAACAGTTGTAATTTCATTGGCACATTGTTTTAAAATTTCTCTATAATCCTCTGTATTTTTATTATTTTTGTAACGTATTTTATGTTCTAGACTCGCCCACATATCCATACCTATTGTTCTAATTTGAATTTCTACTGGTACTTTTTCTACAGAATTCGCTAAAAACACCGGTATTGACACTACAATATGCAAACTTCTATAACCGTTATCTTTTGGATTCATAATATAATCTTTTCGTTTTAATAACTGAACATCCGCCTGTTTTAACAATAATTCTTCAATCACATAAATATCATCTATATAATTACAAACAACTCTTATACCTGCAATATCATAAATATATGCCTTCGCTGACGCTGTGTTGATTTGATATCCTTTTCGATCTAACTTTTTAATCAGACTTCTCATTTCCTTAACACGACGTTCCATGTGATGGATTGGATTATGTTTATACAATTGTTGAAAATGATCGTCTAAAATATCAAGTTTAGTGCTAATTTCTTTTAGTGCGGATGAATATAATTGCTCTAAAGCAACAAAATCAATGACCATTTCAAATGCTTCTTCATAATTATTTATATATGATAAACTCTCTTTAAATTCTTCTTTCAAATCATCCATATTCAACGTTGGTTTACGTTCAATGTACATAAATCGTACCTCCAATAATTCATCTTTTTCCAAACATTATAGCTAAATTTAAAGACTACTTGAAACAATACAGTGAATATTTATCAATGAATGGTTCGAGTCAGAGATTACTTGATATGTGAAAGGGCATTTTTCAGTTTCGGTTGTTTGAGCTCATAAAAATCCATAGCTGCCTATTGTTTGTTCTAAAGCCAACTACTTCAATTGACATGTTTTGTTTTTTCACTTATACATACAAAAGTCTCTATTCTACTAAATCAAATACATTTTCAGCTTCGCCTTCACGTTTTTTCACACTATTCGTTCATTTTATGTTCAATAATTTGAGTCCTTCTATTATCTGCAATGTTACGTGCTCGCTTCATAGCATCTGCCTTTTTATCGAAGCTATCCGTAGCTTGTTTCGCACCATCAGACTTTATTTTCCACTCACTATTCTCATAATAGACATGAACATCTTTATGATTTAATTGTGGATTTACAGATTGATCACGTTCATGCACAGTGATTTTTTTATTTTTCAACGCTTTTAAGTCATCTTCAGTCGCATTTTTGTACCAATCTTCAGCTTGTTTTGTAGCGATTGGAATCGCATTGTCCTCTTGATATCCATCTTTAAGCATTGCATTTCCAATGTCTATCGCTTTTTTTCTTTCCAATTTTTCCATATTTTTCCAACTTTGTGGATAATCTTCCATCGTCCAAGGCATGTGATAAAACCTCCATCTTCAAAACTTATATTAATTCTCTTTTACCTCTTTTTTCCTTTAACAAACTAAATAAATGCATTAAAAATGATATAAATATTTAAGACAACTATGATTTGTTCATTAATTGAAAGGGAATGATGAGTAAGAATCAGTGTTAAATAAAAGGAGGTTTAACTAACATGAATCTATCCATTGGCTTAATCCCTTCTCCTGACATGCCTCATAAATTAATCAACAAAATTTATTCAGAGCTCCCAAAAGATTTCACAAAACATGTAGATAATGGCGTGGAATGGCAATTTGAAATACACGTTGCATCTATGATTGGTACTGCGGAACATATGGATAAAGTTTTGGATATTGCATCCAATATGAAACAACAAAAAAATTGGGATTATACAATTTGTATTACGGATTTACCTAATTTTTCTAAAAATAAAAGTGCATTATGTGATATTGATTTCGATACTAAAACAGCACTTTTATCATTACCAGCGTTGGGAAACTTTAAGTTAAAAGAGAAATTAAGACAGTGCTTAATATTTATTATTGAATATTTACATTCTTCTGGTAGAAACAAAAACACTTTAAACTTTAAGCATTTTAAATTGACTCAATTTAAAGAAGTCATACCTAAGGATAATAATGAAAATTATAGATCCCGTATCATTGCCAAATCTACATTTTTAGGTTGGCTTCATTTGATTTGTGGCATGACTTTTGCCAATGAACCTTGGTCTGCCATTTTTGATTTTAAAAAAATCATATCTGTTTCATTTGCCACAGGAACTTATATAGCAATATTTTCTACACCTTGGGATATCAGTCTTGATTATAGTTATTGGCGGTATATTTTACTGATGTTACTATCTGTATTAGGCATGGTTGGTTGGCTAATTTATTCTTATAAATTATGGGAAAGACCTAGCGCTAATACACAAAAACTTTATCGCTTTATTTATAACATCACGACCTTCACAACCTTATTGACCATCACCTTTTTAAATTTTATAGTACTATATATCTTGTTATCTCTAAGTACAATATTATTTGTACCTCCCGAGTTGTTTTCAAATTGGACATCATTAAACAGTGAGCATCCAACTATTTTAAATTATATTAACTTAATTTGGTTTATTACATCATTAGGTATACTCGCTGGCGCTATGGGATCCACTGTTGAAAATGCTGAAAAAATTAAACGTGTGACGTATTCTTTTAGACAATACTATAGATCTAAATCACTGGAACAAGAAGATGAAGATAGCTCTAGCGCATATGCAAAAGCTGATTACTACAAGGGCGAAAAACAATCACATCATGAGGAGGGATTAAATGAACACAACAACGGCTAAAATAGGTATTATTGCTGCACCGGGCGTCACTGAAAAAGTAGCGCGTAATCTTGAAATTGATTTGCCCCACATCCTTAGTGAGCAATATGAGCATTCAGTTAAATGGGAAATCGATACAATTATTGATCCTTTGACTGGTTCAGCAGAAAGCGTCCAACAAATTTTCAGTAAAATTGCTGATTATCAAGAGCATAATCAATGGCATTTTACAATTGGACTCACTGACCTACCGATGATTGAACAACAAAAAGTAGTTGCCATTGATATCAATAGACAAAATGGTGCTAGTTTAATTTCTATCCCTGCTTATGGATGGCGTCCAATCAAAAAAAGAATTCAAAACTCTATATTGGCTATTCTAAAGGCAATAGATGAATTTAAGCATTCTGAAAAAATTAACAATAATCATGACGCTATGTCATTGATGAATGCGCAGTTTCCTTTATCAAATTTACAATCACGAACTGTTTACTTTGAAAATACTACCTCACAACATACGCAATATTACGTATCGTCCAAGTCTAAAGGTATTTTTCGTCTTGTTAGTGGTATGACATTTGCAAACAACCCATTTAACATGTTAAAAAGCTTAAGTAATGTTGTGGCAATCGCCTTCACTACAGGTGCCTTTGGAATCATTTTTACGACAATGTGGAATTTAAGCTTTGTATATTCTGAGTGGCGCTTGTTATTAATGATGCTTGTAGCAATTTTCGGTATGATGATTTGGATGATCATTGCACATAATTTATGGGAATCAAAAAAAGAGAGCACGAATAAGCAAATCACTACCTTATACAACTTAACTACAACGATGACTTTAACTGTTTCAGTTATTATTTATTACTTTATTTTGTTCTCACTCTTTTTGATTGCAAGTTTAATTGTGCTCCCCTCAGATTATTTAGGTCAAGCATTACAATTAAAAACATCTGCAGGTTTAACAACTTACATAAACTTAGCTTGGTTTGCTGCATCAATTTCGACTGTAGCTGGTGCAATAGGTGTTGGTCTAAATAATGAAGCACTCATACTTGAAAGTACTTACGGATATAGACAAAAACAGCGGTACAAGCAATTGCATAAAGAACAACAACAACAAGAACAACAACAAAGAAAAGCACAAGAAGATATAAAGGAAAAAAGACAAGAAGAAGAAGAAAAAGCTAGAAAACAACAAGATTCCAACTAGATATCAGAAAGTAGAAATGCTTATTAGAGCATTGTTATTTTTCCATATTTGTAAAGACTTCACAAAACGCTTCATTAAATTTTAAATATAAAACAAGCCAATGTCATCGGATATTAACTACCGTAACATTGGCTTGTTTTGCATTATTCATGAGGTGATTTATTTGCTTGTCTTGCATTTTGACAATTATGTTGAATACTCATTAAAGAAGTTCTAATGTGCATGTATTGTGGTAAAGTTGCCATTTCTTGAACATTGATATTAGAACCGATTTCAAAATGTTTAGCAATGTTTTCAAATACTAACAAATACTCTCCCATGGTTTCATCATTAATATGGTAACGTTTTTCATTACTTAATGCCCTCGTCAGCATAAAACTGATTTCTTCTAGTGCATATATACTAGGATAATAGTATTGTATAACCCTTTTATTACTAAATACTTCACCATTCGCACTATTATATATTTGTTTCATATTGTTTAGTTGAACACTTAAATGCAACATTTCTTTTTTATCTCGCTCTCTCGATGAGTATTTGTTGCTTGAAAATAAATAATGGAATAACACTGCTTCATTACGAGCTACTGTAGCAAGCGTGCCTGGTAACATTGAAGAAGCAGTCTTTCTACCTATGATCAGTAAAGAAACAACAGCAATAATAATACCAACAATCACATCAATAATTCGTGGAAGTGCTATTAAAATCGAGAGATGGTTCGATGCTAAACCATTTAATAATATAACTTGAATTGTGATAAATATAACTGCAAATGAATAATTTGCTCCAACAAATATTTCTGTTATACCTGCTGCAACCGCAAGGAGTAATATAGCGATAGGTACAGGTGGTGTAGACAATAGTATTAATGACAGTACAAGTACACCTATAATCGTACCGATACCTCTTGATCCAGCACGTTCAAAACTGTGTAATGTAGTTGAACCTAATAATACTGTATGCGTACTAAGTGGAATCCAATATGCTTTGTCAAAATCAAACATCAATGCGATAAAAATCGCAATTGCCATAATAACGATATAGCGTATAGTATTTCTAAAGACAAATGAATCTATTGTCAAATTCGTAACTAATCGATGACCATAAATAGGTACACGTATATCCACTTCGTGTTCCAGTTGTGCATCATTTGCATTCATTATGGCATCAACTTTGAATATATTATCTACAAGTTTTTGATAAGCTTCATCAATATCAACTTGGCGTGTCCATGTTTTATTTGTCTTACCTTGCGTATATACTAAATTGATTACGTAGTCTACCATCAATTTAATATCTTGAGGTAAAGGCCGTACATTTTTTTCATTTAATTCCAGTAATTCTGAATGTATACCTTGTGCAATATTATGTAGCAATATTAAACGTTGGAATTGTGGTGACTTTTGAGATTTGGCAGAACTTGCAGTGATGAGTTGGTTATCAGTATTTCTAAAAGCAGTCACTGCAAATCGGGATGCTTTTGAAAATGCTTTTGGATCATCAAAATTATAAACTAATTGTTTTATAATATTATAATCATTTTTAATTGATTTAACTTCAGCTGATTCTTTTGACAGTAAAATCACCACGATTACTACAAATGTTGCTAATAAACCTCCGATAAATACTGAAACACCTCTTATTAATGCTTCATCTGGAGCAACTGGTAAATTAATTGGCAAACTGAATGCCACAATAAAAAAAGTTGATGATGGTCCAGGAATGTTTAATGAACTAAATACATAATACGGTATTACTGCTACAATCAATAATAAAATACCAAATATGATGGGTTGATTGACGGTCAATGTGCCTAACATCATTGATAATGCAAATACTATTGAAGTAAAAAATACTGTACGAAGTTTAGACTTTGCCGTACCACCAAACACATAAATATGTGCTAACGTACCTGTTGAAATTAATAGACCGATTGAAAAATAATCGACTAAATAACCAATCATTAATGGTAAAAACATTAGTATCGCTTGTCTAATACCTTTAGCAACATCGATTTTCATAGCATTAAATTTTGTGAGTGACTTTAAATATTTAATCAATGGCGATTCACCTCTCCTTTTTATTTTATTTTAACCATGATATTTCATCTGATTTGATGGCAAAACATAAAAAAGACGGGTTAGAAATCTAAAATTTATATTTCGATCTCATAGTCCCGTCCCCGTTAAGGTCATTTTGTTTTGTGAAAAACTTGTTATACATAGCTTTAAATATAAATACTTTGCTTTTATACAATATTAAAAATATTTAATTTATCCTTCAGCTCACTTTATCAAATACATAAATCTACAACTGGGGAAGTACATTGTAAAATAGTTCATTTCACAAATTTTGGTTGAGAAATCAGATACATTTTAATTAACGATTACTAAACTATTTTAACACTTTCATTGGTTTCTGCTAGGGCATTTCCTACAAATCGTTATAATGAATATGTTTAATCATTACTATATTCTACTTTAACGAGTAATTTTATTCTGATTGTTTGATGTCTTCGTGCACTGTTGAATAATCAATATCAGATTCTAAAAATGTCGCGTTATTTACTGGGAAATGTTGTTCAAGTGTTTCAATATTACTTATTTCTACATCACCATGATTCATTTCAAAATCCAATACATGTCCACCTATTGTTTTATCTCTATCTACAAAATGTAAATGGAAACCTCCGGCAGCTATGCCATGAAAAAGTGTTGGTGCATAAAAACCAACGATCGTACCTTCAATTTGATCATAATGAAACTCTGGTTGTTGTTTAGCCGATTCAATTAGTTTAGTATACGGTTTTTCTTGTTTTGGCATCATTCTAACATGTACGTTTTCAAATTTCCCAGATATTTTAACCGCAAAAAATAAGTTTTCACTGGCAGCGTGGCTTTTAGTTTGATTTAATACATATTCAGAATCAGTAATATGTCTCACTTCAAAACTAACATCCGGTTGAAATGGTGTGACCGTAGAAAAAGGGGTCATTTCACTACCTTCTAGTTGTTTGAAATTACCATGTGCATCAGCATGATAAGCGACGCCGTCTAATATAATAACTTCACCGTCTGATCCTGTTAACGTACCGATACCTAAATCACCATGTTTTAAAATTTCATTCATTTCCATAGTGCCATCTAATAATCCAGCCATCAATGTACCGAGCGTGCCATGTTGATATAGCATGATATTTTCTCTCCTTATATCAGTATCTTTTTTAAAGAATTTCACTATTCACAATAATTCACAACATATTATTATACAATATAATTGTGTTTTTCAATAACTTTGTGCTCACAAAGCATTAATGAAACCTAAATATTTCTCGATATCAACCTTATATGCTTTATTTTAAAACTATGATAAAACACACTTTGATTTCATTTATAAATATCGATTCAAGCTATAAATAAACGTCAACTTCGTTTAACCAAGATGGCATCCATCATAGGAAAATATTCAGTTAATGCGCTTCAATATTTCAAAAAATGAAAGCGCCCGTTTCTATTCAATTGAATTTGAAACGGGCGCTTATGCGTTAATCACAGATGTTTATCTTCTATACGCTTATGTTATTAATTATTTAATTGTAGCAACTTCTATTTTAGGCGCTTCAAGTAAATAAGTTTCTATTTCTTTAAAAAATGTTTGAAAATGTTCAGATTGATTATGTACTTCTAAAGCAGCTTGATCTTTATATTTTTCTATAAAAGCAAAAGTTTGAGGTTCATTTGTATTTTCAAAGTGCGCATAATATAATGCACCTGCTTCTTGATTTGCTGCAATGACTAAGCGTTCAACCTCTGCTAAATAATTTTCTCTATGTTCAGATTTAATCTTCATTACTGCAGTTACTAAAATCATATATAACCTCCTGAGATAATCGCTCTTGCAAAGTTTGTTTATAAGGGTATTAAAGTTCTTCTTTTTCAATGATTAACGGTTGATCCGGTTTAACAAAAAACCACATAATTATTGCAAATACTACTGGGATAATAACTAATTCCAACGTCACTGTCCAACCAACAATATCAACCATCATACCTGCTAATAAAGGACTCAGCAATGCACCGATATTGCCCCATAAATTCATCCAGCCAGATACTGAACCAGAAAAATTACGTCCTAAATCTGTAGCTGCCGCCCAACTCATTCCTGTAGCAATTCCTATTCCGCCTAAACATAATGACAACCACAGCACATTTGCTACTAAATTGTTTGTTTGAATTGACATGAATAATGAGATACAAAATACCACAAAACCGATGATTGCAATGGATGCTCTCGCAACAAATCTTGATTTTCCATTTTGTAATAGCTTATCAGAGATTGCACCGCCACATAATATTAATAAGAACATAGCAATCCATGGTGCACCTGCTGCCCAAGCCATATCAGGGTCGGTTAATTTAACATTATATTGTTCCGTTAGATATGTAGGTAACCATATTAAGAATAGTGACACAACAAATTGCACAACAAAATATTGTGCAGCCAATGCATAAAAGCTAAATCTTCTTAAGAAGATATTCCACGGCGCGTTACTTTTTTCTGTTTTTATGATATCACGGTTTTCCATAATATATCTTTTTTCTGCTTCATTTACCATTTTATGTTGTTCCGGTAAATCTTTTGAAATAATAATCCATAATAATGCAATGACAATACCAATAGCACCAAAAATATAAAATACAGCTTGCCATCCAAACATATTAACGATAGCAATCGTAACTACAGGTGCAATCACTGGTCCAAAATATGAACCTGCTAACAATGCACTAGAAGCACGTCCTTTTTCACCTTTAGCAAACCAAAATGAGTTAAACACTGCATTCGAAGGATACATAGGTGCCTCACCTATACCAAATAAAAAACGTACAGCATATAATAAACCATGATTTTTAACAACACCAGTTAAAATCGTGAAAGCACTCCACCATACGAGCGCAATTGTTAACATTTTTTTAGAGCCAAACTTTTCTGCCAAAAAACCTGAAGGTACTTGCATCAACGCATACCCTAACGAGAAAAATGATGCTAATAAACCAAACTGTGTTTTCGTCAAATGTAAATCTTCCATCATAGGTCCTGCAATAATGGAAATATTTGATCTATCCATATAAGCAATTACACCTATAATGAAAAACGCAATAGCAAAATACCATCTTATATTTGTTCTTTTTTGTTCCATTTTTTTACCCACACTCTCTCCCTATTTCACTAGTCATCATATGACCTATTGTGTGCCTAGATATTACCACAATATGAAATCGCTTACAACTACTTTTTTCATTTTATGATAATACCTCATTCATTCTTATGAGCAGCGTACACAGTTTATGTGACAGGTATTAACACCAGTTCTTTAAAAATCTAAATCTTCACTATAATATTAGTTGAATTAAGTTGCTCTTAAATCCGTAACTTCATTGAAATTTCAAGGCAACAAATTTATTAATTATCTTTATATTACCTTAAATATGCATTACACATTAATTTAGATTATAATACAGAAGTAATTAAAAAATACCATCATGTTTGATTAAGAAAAGGAGCGACACTTATCGTCATGGAACAAATACTGACAAACTTTATAAATTCGTGGGGTTATACTGCTATTGCAATATTAATCCTATTAGAAAATATATTACCTTTTATTCCATCTGAAATTATTTTGACATTTGCAGGACTGATGACAGTTAAATCTGATTTATCCATACCTTTACTTTTTATCATATCTACCATTTCATCGTTAATCGGTTTAATCATACTTTATTACATCAGTAGTATCGTCTCTGAAGCACGTTTATATCGTTTTGTTGATAAATATGGAAAATGGATCAAACTCAAAGGAAAAGATATTGCTCGCGCTAATGAATGGTTTAAAAAATACGGTGCTATTGCAGTCTTTCTTTGTCGCTTTATTCCTGTTTTACGCGTATTAATCACCATACCAGCAGGCATTAATAGAATGAATATTGTATTATTTACTATTCTTTCGTTAATAGGTACTACAATTTGGAACATTGCACTCATCTTCTTAGGTAGCATGTTGAGCAACAGTTTTGATACGTTAATGAATGGCTTACACACTTATTCATATATTATGTATGTCATCATCGCTATAGCTGTCGTATATCTCTTTATTCGTATCTACAAAAAGAATCGCACACATCAATAAGTGTACGCTTTGCTTTAGTTTAAAACTTTTTACGTCACTTGCTCGTATAACTGATATCTATCTTAGCAATCAGACAAAATCCGAAGGGTTTTTGTCTGATTTTTTTATAAAAAAAGACTAACTTCCCCCTTTGAAGTTAGTCTTTCACGATCTTTAATTTCTCCCTAAAATTTTGAGCAGAAAATTTTCTATTACTTATGTGCTCATTGAATATTTATATAATCAAAATACTACCCCTTTATCAAACTACTATGATAATGATTACTTATTACCTTTTACTATTTGACGAACTTCTTCTAAATCGCCTTCTACATCAATTTGAGGTTTCTTCGTCATTTTACTAACTAAAATGGTAACAATTAAACTTGTTAAAAATCCTGGAACAATCTCATACAAATTAAAGAAATCATTAATTTCACCTAATGGTTTAACAAACGCAATCCAAACAATTACAACAATTGCCCCTGAAACCATTCCGCTGACTGCACCAGTACGACTTAAACCTTTCCAATATAAACTCATTAATACAAGTGGTCCAAATGCAGCTCCAAAACCTGCCCAAGCGTTACCTACAAGATTTAAAATTGTGTCATTAGGTGACCATGCAATGATAATTGATACAATTGCAACTAAAACAACTGACATACGTCCCACAAAAACAAATTCCTTTTCATGTTTTTTTGCTGCTTCCTCACCACGGAACAATTTATAAAAATCTTCAGTTAATGAACTTGATGTCACCAATAGTTGTGACGAAATCGTACTCATAATCGCTGCTAAAATAGCTGCAAGTAAGAAACCGCCCACAAGTGGATGGAGCAATATTTGACCCATTAATATAAACAGTGTTTCTGGATCCTCAAGTGTTACACCACCACGATTGACAAATGTAATACCTACAAGACCTACACCAACTGCACCCAGTAAGCTAATTGCCATCCAACCTATGCCAAAACGTCTTGCTGTCGGTAATTGTTTCACTGATTTAATAGACATAAAACGCACAATAATATGTGGTTGTCCAAAATAACCTAAGCCCCAAGCAAAGAATGATATGATACCAATAACCGTTGTACCTTTAAATAAATCAAGGTTTGTCGGTTTCAAATCTGCCGATTGCGATAAAGTATCCAATCCACTTAATTGCATCATCGCTACTATTGGTACCATGACCATAGCAATTAACATGATTACCCCTTGGAAAAAGTCTGTTAACGACACGGCTAAATATCCGCCGAAGAAAGTATACGCAATTACAATAATAGCAACTAATAATAATCCAAAATGGTAGTTTAAACCAAAAGCACTATCAAATAATTTACCACCTGCAACCATTCCAGAATGAGTATACAGTGTAAAGAACACGACAATAATACCACCTGATATAATTTTAATCACATTTGATTGATCATCTAAACGATTTCTAAAGAAATCAGGTAATGTTATTGCATCTCCAGCTTTTTCTGTATACACACGTAACCGTGGGGCTACAACGAGATAATTTATGTATGCACCAATAGTCAGACCGATTGCCAACCATGCAGCTGATAATCCTGTCGTATAAACTTCACCAGGCAATCCCATAATCATCCAACCACTCATATCTGATGCTCCCGCAGATAATGCTGTAACATATGGCCCTATGTTTCTACCACCTAACATATACTCACTGATATTACCTGTCGCTTGCTTATAGCCGTAATATCCAATGACTAATAGCACAACAAAATACGCACCAAGCATAATATATGTCTGCCAGTTTGGATTTACTTGACTCGATAACGATGCTCCCAAAGTAAACATAAAATAAACTCCCTTTGTATAATTTTGTTACATGCACTTATTATACAAAAGTTTAAAAATTTTTAAACCGCTATTTAAAAAATATTTTTTGCAAATACATTCCAAACCACCTTCAATACGCTCAAAACAATTGTTATCAAGCTATTTTTATCGCTTTAAATAATATGTGTATTTTTACAATTATAGGGTTAAATACTTATTTTTCTAATTCAAAAAAATGTATGTTTTTTACAATATTTACATTTATATGAGAATTTGCTTATTTGAGTAACATCATTATTTTTAACAATTTTTCCGCTTTTTTGACAAAAAAATGAAGCCATTCCCATTAATTAAAAGATAGTATAAATAATGTAATCAATACTAGACACTCACCCCAAAAATAATGCTACAATATTACACATACAATGGAAACGTTTTATTAAATAGAATGAGTAACAAAACTACCTAATTGGAGTGACATAAATAATGCATGATGCAACAGAAAAAAGTGTAAAAGAAAAATATTTAGATTTATTATCTCAACAATTTAATAACAGAGAGGAATTAGCAACTGAAATTATAAATCTTGAGTCTATTTTAGAACTTCCGAAAGGTACGGAACATTTCGTCAGTGACCTACATGGAGAATTCCATGCATTTCAACATGTATTAAGAAATGGTTCAGGAAATGTTCGTTCTAAAATCAGTGATATATTTCAAGATACTTTGACACGCCAAGAAATAAATGAATTTTCGGCACTTGTATATTATCCAGAAGAAAAATTAAAATTAATTAAAAATAGTTTCACCTCAAAAGAGCGCTTAGATGAATGGTATATCACAACGATTAATCGTCTTATCAAATTAGTCACTTATGCTTCTTCTAAATATACACGAACAAAATTACGCAAAACTTTACCTAAAAATTATATTTTTATAATAGAAGAGTTGTTATATAAAAGTAATAAATATAATAATAAACATTCATATTATCAGACACTAATGAATCAAATTATTGAACTCGAACAATCAGATGATCTGATTATCGGTCTGTCCTTTACAATTCAACATCTCGTGGTGAACCATTTACACGTTGTAGGTGATATTTATGATCGTGGTCCAGAACCTGATAAAATCATGGACACCTTAATTGACTATCCTTCTGTTGATGTACAATGGGGAAATCATGATGTGTTGTGGATTGGTGCCTATGCTGGTTCTAAAGTGTGCTTAGCAAATTTACTCAGAATTTGTGCGCGTTATGATAACTTAGACATTATTGAAGATGCTTATGGTATTAATTTACGTCCATTATTAACACTTGCTGAAAAATACTATTCAGGTGACAATCCTGCTTTCAAACCTAAAAATGCTGAAGGACTGTCTCAATCCGAAATAGAACAAATCACTAAAATTCACCAAGCAATCGCAATCATCCAATTTAAACTAGAAGCACCTATCATTAAGCGTAGACCTAACTTTGAAATGGAAGAACGATTAGTGTTGGAAAGCATCGACTATGAAAATCATACAGCCACACTATACGGTAAAACTTATGCTTTAGAACATACTTGTTTCCAAACAATTGATCCAAGCAACCCTAACGCATTAACTGAAGATGAACACGAAGTAATAGAAAAATTATTATTATCAGTGCAACAATCTGAAAAATTAAAACGTCACATGACATTTTTAATGCAAAAAGGGAAACTTTACCTTCCTTATAATGGCAATCTGCTAATTCATGGTTGTATTCCTGTGGATGAAAATGGAGAAATGGAATCTATGGTTATTGATGGTGAAAAATGCTATGGCAGAGATTTGCTTGACCATTTCGAATACTTTGTAAGAGAGGCATTTGACCATAAAGACATACATGATGATTTAGCAACTGATCTCGTTTGGTATCTATGGACAGGTAAGTATTCGTCCTTATTTGGAAAAAGAGCAATGACAACATTTGAACGTTATTTTATTAATGATAAATCAGCACATAAAGAAACTAAAAACCCTTATTATTATTTACGTGAAGACGTAAATATGTGCAAAAAAATGTTAAAAGATTTCGGTTTAGATCCAGAAGAAGGACATATAATTAATGGCCATACACCAGTTAAAGAAATTGACGGCGAAAACCCAATCAAAGCAAATGGTAAGATGATTGTCATCGACGGTGGATTTTCAAAAGCCTACCAATCTACAACTGGTATTGCCGGCTATACTTTACTCTATAATTCTTTTGGAATGCAGCTTGTAGCACACCAACACTTTAATTCTAAAAAACATGTCTTGCTCAATGGGGCTGACGAGCTTTCTATAAGACGCGTGGTAGACAAAGAGTTAAAACGTAAAAAAATACGTGATACTAATACTGGTAAAGATATACAAGAAAAAATTGATGTGTTAAAAGTATTGATGCATGACCGTTTTGTCAACTAATTTTATCCATGACTTCTTCATAAAATGATAATGAAATGATGCCGTATCCAGTGACTAAAAGTTCAAAAAAACAACTCGGCGAATGCTACGTTGTTTCATAAAAATATAGAAAACGACACTATTTATAAACGCCGTTCTCTTAAATTGTAAACTTAATCAAAGCACCATTTTCTAGGCTGTTAATCCCTAAATTCCATGGGTATGCAGCCTAGTTTTTTTAGGTTCTGCCTTTATGAATATTTTCAATTTGTTTACTCAACCTTAGAGCTGTTCCGTTCTCTCAAAAAATACAAATGTATATATGATATGAACTTTATGATTTATTTCTCGTTTCGTTTAAGATAAAATAAATCATTGTGATGTTTATTAAATAAGTATGATTACCATATGTATGGCAAGAAAGGATTCCAATTATATGTCTAGTTTAAAAGAAAGTATCATCGTTGCTTTTGCGTTTGTAGGTGTTGTTGTGGGTGCCGGCTTTGCGACGGGCCAAGAAATTTTCCAATTTTTTACTAGCAATGGTAAATTTAGTGTTTTAGGCGTTATTATCACCGGATTTATCATTACCATAGCTGGTGTATTGGTATTAAATACAGGCTACCGATTGCGTTCACACAGCCATACTGAGCCCATAAAGTTTTACCTACCTCGAACAATTGCGACAATTTTTGATATGATTTTAACACTGTTTTTACTTGCATTAGCTATGATAATGACAGCTGGTGGCGTTTCAACGATTCATGAAAATTTTGGTATACCTTATGTCATTAGCGCTTTGATTTTAGTCATTATTATCTTGGCTACTTTATGCTTAAAATTTGATCGTTTAATCACTGTTTTAGGTATGGTTACACCATTTTTAATTATTATTGTATCAATAATTGCTATTTATTATTTCACTACTGGAAGTTTTGACTTTGATTCAGCGTCGCAATATGCCAATAGTGGAACACGTACAGATAAATGGTGGTGGTTTGATGCAATTAATTATGGCAGTTTGCAAATTGCAGCTGCGTTTAGTTTTCTTTCTGTAATGGGGGGACGTATAAAATCTGAAAAGGCAACATATTTAGGTGGTATTTTAGGTGGCATGGTCATAACGTTTTTATTATTAATGTTAAACCTTGGTATGGTCACAGAATTTACAAAAATAACAAATGTAGCGTTACCGTCACTATTATTGGCAAAACAAATTTCACCTGTGATTGGTCATTTTATGGCCATTATCATGGTATTAGTGATTTATAATACAGTTGTGGGATTAATGTATGCATTTGCCTCTCGTTTCACAGAACCATATAAACAAAATTATTATATTTTAATTATAATTATTGCAATTATTACATTTGCTATTACGTTTGTCGGTTTTATTGAGTTAATTGGAAAAGTATTTCCATTGATGGGACTCTTTGGTTTTATTTTGTTAATTCCTATATTAATGAAAGGTATCTTTTATAAATCACATTCATCATAACAAAAACCTCTAGACGAGAGTTTCAATATTATCATCATTTAATCATAATATTGAGTTGGTCTAGAGGTTTTTTATTTTGCTATCGCAGCACTTACATATCATTATTCTAATTAAATTGTTATTTATTCATCTTCTAATAATGATTGGCCCGCAATAATGCCTTCACGTGTCAACTCGTGACTATTCACCCATATTTGTTTAACTGTTGCGCCAGCTTGATTAAAGATATCAATCACATGTTGACTATCCTGAACAGAAACGATAGGGTCATTTTCACCCATTGATAATAATACCTTGGAATTGGATAAATCTTTGTCATTTACTGACTCTAAAGGATATAAAGGTGCGTAAAGTAGTGCTTTGTTAAATGAAATATCTGGGTGTAACATCATGCTTATCGCAATATTAGAACCATTAGAGAAGCCTACTGGTATAGCTTGGGTCAAATCAAAATGATACGTTTCAGCCGCTTCTTTTAAAAATTGTATTAAATTGTTTGTTCTATATTTCAAATCTTCAACATCATATTGTCCTTCACCATATCTCTTGAAGAAACGATTCATACCATTTTCCGAAACTTCTCCTCTTACACTTAGTACATTATAACTTGCATTTAATGCTTGTGCTAAAGGTAAAAGATCATGTTCATCTCCACCTGTGCCATGTAATAAAATAAAAGTTGGACCATTTAAATCACCTTGTTTAAAAATGTGTTCCATTATTTATCATCTCCTTATTAATATACTTATATTCGAATAGGTGGTAATAATTTCAATAATGCTTCTCTTTGTTCCTCATATTGTGGCGGTAACATAAGATGTGTACCCAAGTCTTCAAATCGTTCATCTATCGTAAATCCTGGTCCTTCAGTAGCAAACTCAAAAATAATGCCACCACGTTCTTTCATGTAAATAGCATTAAAATAATTGCGATCTTTCACTTCCGTTACATGATAGCCCTTGTCTTTCATTTTCATTTGCCAAGCTTTGTGTTCCTCATCATTAGGTACTGACCAGGCAATATGATGCACGACACCAACACCCCATCGTACACGCACATCGGCAACTTCTTTTTGAACTATCACATGGTGTCGCCATTCTCCTTTAGTTTCAAGGTGAATATGACGCTCATTTTCATCTATTAGCTCTAACCCCATATCCTCATTTAATGTTCGTACTGTTTGATACGGCTCAATTGATAGCATGCTAACACCATGAAAACCTATAATATTTTCTCCACTATCGTACGTATGCGCTTCATCAGCTTCCACAAGTGCTAATGGTAACGCATGTGTATCTGAAAATTCGACCGTAGCTTTATTAAATAATTGTGTTCTCGCAGTTTCTATCCCATGTGATTGCAAATGTTTTTCCCAATCTTCTAATGATCCTTTAGGCACTCGAAATGCTATACGTTGAACCTGACCAGAACCGATACGTCCTTTATAATTGTTGGGCCAATTAAAAAATGTCAATATTGTTCCATTATCCACATTGCCATTCGCAAAATATAGATGGTACGTGGAAGGATCATCAAAATTCACTGTTTTCTTAATTAATTTTAAATTGAGTATATCTCTATAAAATTGAATATTCTCTTCTGGATTACCTACAATCGCCGAAATATGATGAATATGACTAATATCTTCCATAAAATAACTACCCTCTCACTTTTTAATATTAAGATTTAAGCAATCTCACAATTTAATGCGAACGTCTTGTATCAAATGGACGCACTTCTGATTCTATATAATCACGTTTTTCTTCTAAAAATGGTGGTAATGCAAGGCTTTCGCCCAATGTTTCATATGGTTCATCTCCCATAAATCCAGGTCCATCTGTAGAAACTTCAATCAAAATATGACCAATACGTGCATATAATGCTTCAAAATAAAATCTATCTACTAAGCCTGAGTTACCAATACCATACCGTTCATATTTTTCTAACCATTTAGATATTGCCTCATGATCTTTTAATCTGAATGAAACATGATGCACTTCACCATAACCTTGTCTTGCTTCTGGTCCAGTTGCATCTTTTCTTAAAAAGACTTGGCCACCATTACCACCTTCACCTACTTCTAATACTGCAACGTTTTCTTCTTCTATAATTGTTGTCATACCAAATATATCTTCTAAAATCTTTTTAAAGTCTTCAAAATAACTAACAGTTATTTCAATCGGGCCTAGACCATAAATCGCTTTATCTGTTGGTACTGGGCCTTCTTTCCATGGTTGACCAGCTGCCACACCTTTATTGTTTTCATCTGAGATTAATTGATAACTTTGTCCATCTGCTTCTTCAAAAGGTAATACCTTTTTACCAAATAATGTTTGAATGCCTTCATGTTTAATATTATATTCATTAAATCTTTGTTCATAATATGCTAACGCTGCATCATCAGGCACACGAAATGACGGACGTGTAATTGAATTTGTACCAGAATGCCCTTGAGGAACATTAGGAAAATCAAAAAATGTCATATCTGTACCTGGAGAACCAACATCATCTGCAAAAAATGTATGATAAGTATATATATCATCTTGGTTTACAGTCTTTTTCACAAGTCTCATTCCTAATACTTCAGTAAAAAATTTATAGTTTCGTTCAGCATCATCTGTGATTGCTGTTACATGGTGTATTCCTAATAATTGAGTGTTTGTCATAATAAAACTCCTTTTTCCATTATATTTATCTCGATTTCGAAGTAATTTTGAATAAAATTTTTAAGTGCTACGACTTATTGATAGGTTGAGCACTTAATTTTTTTAAAGCTTGTTGCAATGTTGCTAATTCTTCGTTTGACAATACTGAGAAAGTTGATTCTAACGTAGCTGCATGTTCTGGAAATATATCATTCATTAGTGCATGTCCTTCTTCTGTAATTGAAGCATTCGTTACGCGCTTATCCTGTATATTTCGAATTCTTACTACATATCCTTTTGCTTCTAACTTATCAACGACATATGTGATACTGCTACTCGCAATTAAAACTCTGTCACCAATACGTTGTATCGGCTGATCACCTTTATTATATAATAACTCTAAAACTGCAAACTCCGTTATATTCAAACCATAACGTTGAATATCATTTCTAACGATTTGTTCTAAATGATCTACGGTTCGATTTAAACCAATAAAGGTATTCAATGACTCTTTAGTACGATTCATTGCATCACCAACTTTCAATTTATTTCGATTTCGAGATAAATTATAATACCCTTTTGAACATAAGTCAACACATTAAGTATAAAAAATACACTAACATCCGATTACTTAACAAAACCAAAGTTTTATGATTATTTCTCAAACCGTTTCTTCTGCTCAAATAAGTGGTATATATCATAGTGTGGAGGTGTCGTAATGAATAAATTATTTATAAACAACCAATTTGTAGAAAGTGAGTCTAATGACACAATGAATGTCATTAATCCTGCGACAGAAGAAATCATAGACACAATTACATTTGCGACTAAAGACGAAGTAAATTCAGCTGTGGAAAAATCTAAACATGCACAATTAGAATGGGAAAAGGTCCCTCAACCAACACGTGCTGACCATGTAAAAATGCTAATTCCGTTATTAGAAGAACATAAAGAAACAATTGCAAAATTATATGTTCAAGAACAAGGTAAAACACTCAATTCAGCAATCGGTGAAATAAACAAGGCAATACACTTTATAGATTATATGACAAGTCAAAGTATGAATAGCAAAGGTGAAGTGATTCAAAATAGTCGTGAAAATGAGACGATACAATTAACTAAAAAACCTATTGGTGTGACAGCAGGTATCGTACCATGGAATGCACCCATCATGGTATTAATGAGAAAGGTCATTCCTGCTATAATCTCAGGTTGTTCTGTAATAATAAAACCTAGTGAAGAAACATCATTAATAACTTTAAAAATTGCAGAATTGTTCCGACAATCAACGATTCCTGCGGGTCTTATTCAAATTGTGCCTGGTAAAGGAGAAACTGTAGGTACGCAATTAGCAGAACATCCAGATATACAATTAATATCAATCACAGGTAGTATGCGCGCGGGTAAATCCGTTTATGCCAAAAGTGCCCAAACGGTTAAAAAAGTTAATCTTGAACTTGGCGGTAATGCGCCTGTAATAGTGACACCAAATGCCAATTTAAATAAGGCAGTTGATTACATTGTGGCTGCTAGAATTAATAACGCAGGACAAGTATGTACTTGTCCTGAACGCATCTTTGTTCATCATGATATTCACGAAACTTTCATTAATAAACTAAAAGATAAAATGGAGACTCTAAATGTAGGCAATCCATTCGATGATCAAACTGATTTCGGTGCAATTATCAATCAAAAACAATTAGCAAGCATAGATGAAAAAGTTCAAAAGGCAATTCAAAATGGGGCTCAATTAATTACAGGTGGCAGCATCATAAATCGTTCTGGTTATTTTTATGAACCAACGATTTTAGACCAAGTTAGTCCAGACGACGAAGCTTTTAAAGAAGAAATTTTCGGCCCTGTACTACCTATAATTAAATATTCTGATTTTGAAGCAGCTATTGAACACGCCAATCACACAAATGCCGGTTTATCATCTTATATATTTTCAGAAGATTTAAAAGAAGTAATGACAGCAACTGAACGTCTTAAATTTGGTGAGGTTTATGCAAATTGTGAAGCAGAAGAAGTTGTGAATGGATATCATGCTGGTTGGAGAGAGTCAGGTATTGGAGGCGCTGATGGTATTCGTGGGCTTGAAGAATATTATAATACAACAGTGTCTTACATCAGATATGATTAAAAATGTTAATTATTGAAAAATACAAAACATGTTGAAATGACTAAATGTATATTAAAAAACGATGATGGTACTTTCTATCACAAAATCAAAAGAGGTTGGGACAAATTTTTTGTCTCAACCTCTTATCTTTATATTAAAATTACTCATTAAGTGCTTTATTTAATGACTTCATATTTTCTTTCATTAAAGATTGATAAGATATTTGCTTATCCTCTATATCTTCTTTTGATAAGGTTGCCATATTATGAAATTTTAGTGGGGTTGTATTAGATTCTTTTTGAATAACATTTGTAACTTTAGATGTTATATTTTGTTCATATAATACATAAGGTTGTTTAGTTTTATTTATATTTTGAACGATATTCATGAGTTCACGTTGACTAGGTTCTTCATTATTCATGCCACTAACACCTTGCTGTTTAAAATGATAGCGATTTGCAAGATAACCTATAGAGTCATGAGAAATTATGGCTGTATCACGTTTAGGATGTTGTGTGATTCGTTTCATCTCATGATCAATTTCATTCATATCCTTTATCAAATGATTATAATTACGCGTGTAATACGTTTTGTGCTTAGGATCCTTCTCGATCAAATCATTTTTAATCACCTTAGCAAATTTTTTATTTAACACCGGATCTAGCCATACATGTGGATCTTCCCCCCTATGATTATGACTTTCATGTGATTCATGATGTTCATGTTCGTCATGATCGTCATGTGCTTCATGATTTGAAATTAAATCATGGTGATCAAGGTGTGCAGCAACAGGTAACTTCAAATTATTATTTTTAATTGAACTTGCAATTTTCTTGGCAACGGGATCCATTTCTTCATTCGAATAGATAAACAAGTCACTTTTAGCGATATTAATCATTTCTTTTTGTGTCGGTTCAAAAGAGTGCATATCTGCACCAGGTGGATAAATCGAATCAACTTCTACATATTTGCCTCCAATCTGATTAGTGAAACTTTGGAATGCAAAGGCTGTCGTATATATTTTTAATCTATTGTTCGAACTGACGTCTTTTTTCTCAGAATTTATATTTCCGCATGCACTTAACAATACGATGAATATACAGGTCAGAATAAGTAACATAATTTTTTTCAAAAAACGCCCCTCCAAATCGAAATTATTCCGTTAAAACTATAAACTTATTTTTACATTTTTTCAATGGTTTTTTATTATTCTTCAATTTTTACTAACATCATTTATGCTTGAAATATATGCTTAATTTTAAAATTTGTTTAACTTAAGGCAAAATGTGATATTAAATATATATGATGTTAATAACATGGAGGTGTTAGAATGGCGGAAATCAAACAAGGTACAAATAAATTTTATGTAGGCGATAACGAAGATAATCCACAAGCGGAGATTACATTTCAATCTCAAGGTGACAATCATATAATCATTGACCATACAGGTGTACCAGATGAACTTGGTGGTCAAGGTTTGGGTTCACAACTTGTAAAATCAGTAATTGACTATGCACGTGATAACAATTTAAAAGTCTCCGCGACATGTCCTTTTGCTAAGTCAGTTATTGAGAAAAAACCAGAATTTCAAGATGTATATGCAGATTAATTAGGTGTCTACAACCTTTTTAAAGTCCAAAATAAATTTGGATATAAAACATCTTAAACTAAATCATCATTTTGAATGAGCCTGGGATGAATCAGTAGTCCCCCAGGCTCATTTGCTTTGTTTATTCTTTAAACCTACATTCGATTCTAATACATAACGAACGCACTTCCATAATTATAAAATATAGAGCTACCTCAATAGTTCTTTGACTGCACCCCTTTTATTTTGGCTTTTGATTGTTTAGTTTCATTTAAATTTTGTAATAACGTTAATTTCCATACTTCATTGATTTTGTTCAAAAATGGGTAATTTAACCATTTTGTAATGCATACATATTATAATAAATACCATTTTTTTTAATCAGCGTTTCATGTGTACCTTGCTCTACAATTTCTCCGTGATTTAATACAAGTATTTTATCTGCATCCTGAATCGTAGAAAGTCTGTGTGCAATGGCTAAAGTGGTTCTTCCCTTTCTCATTGTATTCAAAGATTGTTGTATTTGTTCCTCTGTTTCAGAATCAATGTTTGCTGTCGCTTCATCTAAAATAAGTATTTTAGGATTTGTAGCAATTGTTCTTGCAAATGCTATCAATTGTCGTTCACCACTTGAAAATGAGCTTCCTTTTTCAATCACTCTATGTTGATACTGACCTGACAATTTTTCAATAAAATGATGCGCATGTACAAATTCTGCTGCAGCTTTTACTTGTTCAAATGTCATCGTAGGATGATACAGTTTAATATTTGATGCAACCGTACCATAAAATATAAATGCGTCTTGAAGCACTAGCCCTATTTTCTGTTTTAATTCTTGTTTAGGGATTGTTTTTATTGAATGTCCATCCACATTAATGCTCCCTCGTTCAAATTCATAAAAACGCATAAACAAATTTATAATTGAACTCTTCCCAGAACCCGTATGACCAACAAGAGCTACCATTTCACCAGGATTAACGGTAAAATTAATATTTTTTAATACATCCGTCTTTCCATCATAGCTAAAACTGACTTCTTTAAATTCAATCTTTCCTTCTTCAATTGTGTACGATGGTACAGGTTGTTGTTCAGGTTCGTATGTGTCATCATCAATTAAAGTAAATACCCTACTCGCAGAAACTAAAGCTTGTTGCAAAATATTTAAATTTTGACTCACTTGATTAATTGGTTCAAAAAACCGTTCCATATATTGAACAAATGCAAATACAACGCCAGCCGTAATACCTGTCGTAAAGCTTATGATACCAAAATATCCCAAAATCATAACTACCGCAAAAATAGCTAGAGAACTTATTGCAGGTCTCAATAATAAACTATCAAGTTTCACAGTTTTTAACATATATTGATAATGTTCATCATTAATACGATTGAATTCACTGTTTAATCTTTTTTCTTGGTTAAACGCCTGTATTATCTTCATGCCTTCTATAGACTCTGCTAATTTTGTATTTAAATCGGACAATTTTTGTCTAGATTTTGCAAATAAAACAGCTGAGTATTTACGATAACTCGCAAGAATAAATATAATAACTGGTAAAAATATTAAAGATATTAAAGCCAATCTCATCTCTAAAATAAACATCATTATATAACTAGAAATCATCATAAAAAAGGCTATAAGAAATGTTGAAAATACGCCTATAATCATATCAACAATTGTCTCAGTGTCATTCGTTAACCTAGAGACTATACTACCACCTGATACCTTATCAAAATATTTCATTCCCAATTTACCTAATTTATTAAAAGCGTCAATTCTTAATTGTTGGATCACTTTAAAAGCAAGATATTGAAAAAGATATTGGCTTAAATACATTGTTACTGCACCTATTATTTGAATACTAATAAAGATAATCATCAGCCATATCATTGCTTGTTGGGGAAAAACGCGTGGCGTAAGATAATCATCAATAAATACTTTCACTAAGTAAGGCGTCAACATACTTGCAATCGTTGATATTGTTAACGTTAAAAACGCTAAAGCAATAGTTCCTTTATAAGGGGTCGTATACTTAAATAACCTAATCAAAGCCTGAGCTTGATCTTTTGCAGTTAAATTAACTTTCTCAGCCATTGGTATCGTCCCCTTTCGTTAAGTCATCTAAATTACGCGTGAGCTTTTGTTGTAAAGCTTGAGCTCGATATGTTTCGTAATACCATCCTTTTTGATTCATCAAAGTAGAATGTGTGCCCTTTTCTACAATCGTTCCTTTATCCATAACAATAATTTCATCCGCTTGTTTCACAGCACTCATCCGATGCGCAGTAATAATATTAGTTTTTCCTTTTCTTAGTTTTTTTAAATTGCTTAGTATCACTTCTTCGGTTTTGGCATCTACTGCAGAAAGGGAATCATCAAGTATTAATACCTCTGGGTCTATTAATAGCGCTCTCGCAATGGATATTCTTTGTTTTTGTCCTCCTGACAATGATACGCCTCTTTCACCTACCACTGTTTGATATTGATCAGGAAAAGATAATATATCTTCATGAATATCACTTGCTTGACTTGCTGCAAATATTTGGTTATCACCTATTTTTTCATTACTAAATGCAATATTATTACGAATTGAAGTTGAAAATAAAAAGTGTTCCTGTGGTACATATCCAAACTGATTTCTCAAAAGCTGTACATTATAATCTCGAATAGGATGCTCACCATATGTGATTTCATGCGTTTCTTTTGTATCATACTCTCTAAGTAGCAATCTAATCAGCGTACTTTTCCCTGAACCAGTTCTTCCAACGATGCCCACAGTAGTACCCTCCCTAACTTCAAAATGTACATTATAGATACCTTCTTTCGAATCACCCGGGAAATTAAATTTCTTAATATTAAACTCAATATTTCCAACGGGTCTAGTGTTAAGTTTATAATCTGTATCTATATCATTAGGGGTATTTTCTATTTCTTCAATTCGTTCATATGATGCCTTTGCCCTTTGAACGATATTAAAAAATAGTCCTAGTGCTAGTAATGGCCAAACGAGCATCCCTAAATATGTCGTGAACGTAATCAGTTGACCAAGTGTGATTGTATTATTAAAAACCAATTTTGCACCAAATACGATTGATAAAAAGTAACTCATTCCTATCACTAATGTGATTGTTGGATCAAATAATGCATCAATTTTCGAAACTTTTAAATTTTTATCAACCACATCATCACTTAAATCTTTAAAATCTTGTTGGTCACTCGCTTCATAACCGAATGTCTTAGTTACTTTGATACCAGCAACACTTTCTTGAGTCTTATCGTTCAATCTACTAAACGCTGCTTGTGCTTTTTTAAATCCTTTACTAAGTAACGATCCATAAAAACTTGTTAACAATACCATAAAAGGTAGTGGTATCATTGCAATCAATGTTAATTTCCAGCTTACTGTTACAGCCATTGTAATCACCACTGTTCCACCAGTTATCAAAGAATCTGCAATCATCAATATTCCAGCACCCGCGGCATTTTGTACTGCTCTTATATCATTAGTTGCATGTGCCATTAAATCACCAGTTCTTCGATTTTGATAAAAGATAGCACTCATAACTGTATACTTTTTATATAAATATGTTCTTAATACTTGCCCCAACTTTTGACTAGTTCCAAATATTGATAATCTCCATATATACCTTAATACATAAGTTAAAATTGCTACCAATACTAATACCAAAAGATAAATCATTAATAGTTTAGGCGTTAATTTGTTTCCCACCATATCGTCAATAGTTTTACCTATAATCTGTGGAGGTAAAATTTCAATTAAAGCAATTAAAAATAATGTACTCAATCCAATAAGATAACTGCCTTTATGTTGTTTGAAAAACCATCCCAATTTCCAAAAAACTTGCATACGCTCACCCCACTCCATCCTCCAAATTGTCCATGTTCACATATTACCATATGTTGTTAAATGTAAATATATAAGTGATATTAAACTTTATGTAATTCTACGTCATGAGACAATTAAATTGACTTGGTATACTTTTTATATTAATTTGTATCTATAACTCATAACCGAATATAAAGGAGCAAGGCGATGACTTTTCACGATAAATCAGCAATTCAAGTAACAAATATCACCTTAAACATTAAAAATTTACAAACGATGTTGAATTTTTATTCACATATTTTAGGACTTAAAGTGGTATCAACAAATGATACTTCTGCAGTTTTGCAAGTAGGTTTGAGCGGCCATACAATTACGTTATGTGAAATACCAGAGGGACGTCAGCCTTCTTTAAGTGAAGCAGGACTATTTCACGTAGCATTTCTACTGCCCGACCGCAAAGACTTAGCTAATTTCTTATTTCATATTTCGCAATCAAACATTCCGGTTGGTGGTGGAGATCATCTAGTAAGTGAAGCTTTATACCTTAATGATCCAGAAGGGAATGGCATTGAAGTTTATTTCGACAGACCTAAGTCTGTATGGTTGTGGGAAAATGATAAAGTGAAAATGGATACGTTACAAGTAGATACGAATGATTTACTTAATCAAAGAACAGAGATGGGCTGGGATGAAATGCCAAATAATGCGAAGATTGGACATTTGCATTTGAAAACATCCGACTTAACCATCGCTCAACATTTTTACATTGAGCAACTAGGTCTCCAGCATATTTCTAACTTCCCGCAAGCTCTATTTATGTCATCTAAATATTATCATCACCATATTGCAGTAAATACTTGGCAATCACGCTTACCTAGAGTTGAAAATGATACAAGCTATGGATTAGCCCATATCGATATTTATAAACCAAGTATCGATACTGAAGAAACTTTTTTTATAGATGGTTTAAGTATTAGATTACACAATAATATGTCATTAATTGCTGATAAAACTTAAAAACAGTGACATCACACGCCATCAGTATAATAATTTAACTCACTTTTAAAGTTCATAAAACAAAGAAAACGTCAATTTCTGTAATGACAACAGAAATTGACGTTTATAATTCAATACATTGTATGAATGAATTGGCTTTCTTTTTTATGAATTTTAAATATTTGAGTCCTCGTAATGCTTATTATTCAACCCACTCTACTACATGTGATTGAGGTTGACGTACTTTTTCTTTTGCTGCGCTTTCTCTATAACCGAATGCAACCATTACAGATGGTGCAAAATGCGCTTCATCCATCAAGCCTTCATCACTTAAAAATTGCGTAACAGCATCTAAATCAAATCCTTCCATAGGGCAAGAATCAATATTTAATAATGCTGCACTCGTCATCATATTACCTAGTGCAATATATGTTTGTTTTTTAGCCCACTCCAACAATGTCTGCGCACTATCATTAATATGGAAACTTGTTTGGAAATTATCAAATTTTTCTTCTGTAGCAGGTATACTGTCTTCGCTATATTGTTTAATGTCTCGAATCATATGTTGTACAAATGGTGATTTAGAAGTTACGTTTTTTCGCGCTAATAAAATTACAAAATGGCTTGCTGTCTCTAACTGCCCTTTTGCACCCCAACTTATTTCTTTTAACTTATTTCTAATTTCAGAATTTTGTACTACGATAAATTTCCACGGTTCTAATCCTAGAGAACTTGGAGACAATCTACCCGCTTCTAAGATTGTGTTAAATTCACTTTCACTTATCTTTTTATCTGAATCAAACCTTTTTGTTGCATGTCTAAAATTAAACGCATTTATAATTGTCTGTTGCATATCATTCATTTCTTGTTTGCCTTCCTTTCCATTCGTAGCTTATATTTTTTAGTATAAGATAGGTTGTTAGACGGATGAAAGTAATATGTTTAAGCGTAATACTGCCAAAATTTTAAATATTAATTTTTCATTTTAGTACTTTATCTTCAATAATTGATAAAACACCTTGTTTATCATTTGACGGTGCTACATACTTTGCAATTTCGAATAAGGTTTCATCTTCACAATTTTCCATTACATAACTATGTGTTGCTAATTGCAGCATATCTAAATCATTATTTGCATCTCCAAAAGCCATGAGTTCATCTTCCGATAGTTCCCATTTTTTTAATAATCTTGCTAACGCATTACCTTTGGTCATACCAGGTAAAATGATATCGATACTATCTCGACCACTCGATACAAGTGATAAATCTTGTGAAAAGCGATTTGACAAATCTTCATCAAGTGTTGGATGTGTTGTTCTATCTATATTTAAGGCTATTTTTACATATTCGTCTTCTGGTAAATTTTGCAAGGATGCTATTTCTTTTAATTGTCGGTAATAAAAATGTGCATCTTTTTTAAATGATTGTCCATTATTCTTTAATATGTAAGCACTTTTTACGCCACAAACAATTATTTCATTGATACCACGCGTGATGTTTAAGTAATTAACAATATTATGGAAAACATCTTTTTCAAATGCTTGATAATCATACAACGTATTGTCTTCATAAATAACCGCACCGTTTTCCGCAACAAAAAACATAGCTTTATCTCCAAAAATAGATTTTAATTTTGCGTATTGATTACCACTTGCTGCTATAAATTTAATATTTTCATTTTTTAATTGTTGAAAGATACGATTAAACCTTTCTTGATCATATTGTTTTTTTGAATCCAAAAATGTACCATCCATATCTACTGCGATTGCTTTTATCATACTTATCATCCCCTCGAATACTCTGCTTATATCTGTAATTCATTATATCCATAATTTTCGAGGAATTAAAATGAATCACGTATTTTATGCTGTAAATAACATGATTTTCAAAAATTAAAAAAAGAGGCAGAATAGAACGCATATACACAATATGCTTCATTCTACCTACCTTATATAACGTATTCATTTTCTCAAAAATATTTTGAGATAAACAGAAGTAAATTGTTTTATAACAATTCAACGCATCATTTATTATACCTAACTACATAAAACTTTAGACTTCTTGATCGTCTTCTTTCATACGGACAATAGAGACATAATTAGATTTTTCTTTAATATCATAGATGGTTAAACCAGTAATGTCTTTTTGTTTGCCTGGCACAATAATACTTATGATATAAGAGAAAACAAAGGCTACTATAAACGAAATAATTGATACATAGAATGGTGAATTACCGCCACCCATACCATTAAAGATATAAGCAAAAATAATTCCAAAAATTAATCCCATCAGCACACCGAATGTATTCGTACGACGTGTGAATATACCAACCGCAAACACACCAGCCAATGGCACACCCACTAATCCAGTAATTAACAAGAATAGATCCCAAAGGTCATTAGAATCTGCTGCAATTAGATAAATAGACATGCCGAATCCAAATAAACCTGAAAGAATAATCATCCATCTCGCAAATCCTACTTCGCTTTTTTCATTTTTCTTGCCGAAGAATCTGTGCTTAATATCAACAGAAATACAAGCTGAAATTGAATTTAAACTTGAAGAAATGGTTGATTGTGCCGCTGCAAATATTGCCGCTATCAATAATCCAGCAACAAATGGTGGCATTTCAGTAAGTATAAAGTATGGTACTACAGATGAAGTATTAAAATCTTTAGGCAATGCACTTTCATGACTATAAAATGAGTACATCATTGTTCCCATACCATAGAATAAGGGCGCTGATATTAAAGCTAATAACCCGTTCGTCCATAAAGACTTTTTAGTTTCTGATATAGAATCTGACGCTTGATAACGTTGTACCACATCTTGACTTGCTGTGTATTGATGCAAGTTATTAAAAATGTTTCCTAAAAAGATGATAGGAATTGCTGCCGCGGCAGTATTAAATTTCCAGTTATCAGCACTAATGATTTTATTATGTTCCAGTGCATCACTGACAACGGTGCCCATTCCCCCTTGAATGTGGACGACACCTAAAATAATAATTGCTGCTGCCCCACCTAATAGAATGACACCTTGAATGAAATCACTCCATACTACACCTTCGAAACCTCCAAGAAATGTATAAAGAATACATAAGATACCAACCAAACTTGCCACAACATACGGGTTCATATCTGACACAGATGTAATCGCTAATGTAGGTAAATAAATGACAATGGCTACTCTCCCAATATGGAATAATACAAATAGTAATGAACCAATAACACGAATACTAGGTCCAAAACGTGCCTCTAAATATTCATACGCAGATGTCACTTTTAATTTTTTAAAAAATGGTACATAAAAGTAAATAAGTAAAGGAATAATTGCTACAATCGCAATATTACCTGCAATATATGACCAGTCTGTTAAAAATGCTTTTTCTGGCGTAGACATAAAAGTAATCGCACTCAAAGTCGTTGCATAGATAGAGAACCCTACTGCCCATGAAGGCAAACGACCACTAGCCGTAAAGAAACTATCTGTACTTTGGCTTGCGCGTTTGGTAAAATATGCTCCGACTAAAAGCATAACTAAAAGGTAAATAACTACTGCTATCCAGTTCCATGTACCAAAACCAACTTGTTCCATTTAATTCATCCCCTTATACGGTAACCTACAAATCGTATTTGTTAATTAATGTTTCTAATTTAGCTCTGTTATTTTCATTGAATGGTTTAAATGGGCGTTTCGGTAAACCTCCGTCAATGCCACGTGTCGCTAAAATTTCTTTTAATGTAGAATAAATGCCCATAGACAACACATTTTCAATTATGTCGTTAGTATCATGCTGAATTTGATATGCTTCATCAATTTGACCGCTTTTAGCTTTTTCAAAAATTTGTCTTGCGCGTCTACCATTAACGTTATAAGTAGACCCAATTGCGCCATCCACACCAGAAATAGCTGCTTGCACTAACATTTCATCAAAACCTGAAAGTATTAATTTATCTGGATACGCTTTTCGAATACGTTCTAATAGGAAAAAATTAGGGGCTGTATATTTTACGCCAACCACTTTTTCATGATTAAATAATTCACCAAATTGTTCTATAGAAATGTTAACGCCAGTTAAGTCTGGAATTGCATAAATAATTAAATTATTTTGTGTCGCTTCAATTAATTCAAAATAGTAATCTTTGATTTCTTCAAATGAAAATGGATAATAGAACGGTGTAACTGCTGAAATCGCATCATATCCTAATTCAGTTGCATATTTACCTAACTCTATTGCTTCGTTTAAATCTAACGACCCAACTTGAGCAATCATTTTTACATTTTTATTAACCGCCTCTTTCGCAACTTTAAAAACTTGTTTCTTTTGTTCTTTATTTAATAAGAAGTTTTCACCTGAGCTGCCGTTAACATAAAGTCCATCTAAGCCTTCAGTTTCAATGGCATTTTGAGCAATTTGCGCCAATCCTTTCTCTTTAACCTGACCATCTTCATCAAATGGTACTAATAATGCTGCATATAAACCTTTTAAATTCTCTTCCATCGTATAACCCTCCATCTATATATTTAAGTTATTATTCAAAATCATTTATATAACTGTATAATGCTTTAAAAAATATCTTTTATTTATTCTATTTACAGTTCAAATTGTAAACGCTATCATAGAGTGTGGCAATAGAATTTTGAAAAAATACATCATTTCGAAACAATATAAGTGAAAATTTTTTTCAATATCGATTTCTTTTAAAAATTAAGGAGGATTTGTATATGCATCCATATAAGATTGCTATTGATATTGGAGGGACAGAAATTAAAGCAGCTGTAGTTGATCAATCATTAAATTTTATAGAATATATCAAAACACCTACCCCTAACAACATAGATACATTTATTGAGGATAAAATTTATAACATTGTAATGACGTTTCAAAAATCTTATCAAATGTCCCCACTTTATGTCGGCATTTCTAGCGCAGGCGTTATAGACGAACGCCGTGGCATAGTTGAATACGCTGGTCCAACCATACCTAATTATGTAGGTACTGACTTCAAGTGTTTGCTTAAACCATTATATGCTCAGGTGAATGTATTTAACGATGTCAATGCAGCTTTGTTAGGGGAATTGGTTTTCCATGATTACAGCGCACAAAATATTTTTTGCTTAACACTGGGTACAGGAATTGGGGGCGCTTTTTATAATAAATATTCCCAACTATACAACGGGGAACGAAATCGTGCTAATGAAATTGGTTATTTACTTTTTGATAGACAAACAAACAAAACATTCGAACAACGTGCCTCAACAACTGCCTTAAAAACACTCATGTTAGAAAAAGGATTTATTTATCAAGATAATGTACCAAAATTATTTGAACTCGCAGATCAACAAGATAATCTTGCATTATCTATACTCAATCAATGGAGTGATTCAATCGCAGAAGGTATCGCTCAAATACAGATTATTTATGATCCCGGTTTAATTCTGATCGGTGGCGGTGTTTCTTCACAAGGAAAAAATTTATTAAAATACATCGTACCTAAAGTCGAACATTACTTACCTGAGCAATACGGTCATGCTCATATACAAACAACGCGTACACAGAATCATGCTGCACTTTATGGCGCAGTCTCTAAATTTTAAAACAGCTATTGACGACGTTATGCTGTTATAGCCATGAAAATTGCGTCCTTTATGAACCAAAACCATCAAAAATCCTACTATCAAAAAAATATTGATATTAAGCCAATTTTTCGTTTATACAGGTATTTACTGTTGCACACGAAGAAAGCGGTCATAAATAAACACAATTAAGCGAGCACAGCACTTACCTGTTTCTTCATACTTTGAAATATATCCACCATTTTAATGTCCATGGACTACAAAAACGCCAAATTCTATATAATCTCAATAGAATTTGGCGTTTTTGTTTTAATCAAGGATACTTATATGCCTAACGAACCTCGTAACATTTATTTACGTGTTTACGTTCACAAAGACTCTATTCATTTAACACTACTTTTTTCGTATGTTGATATACATTATGCATATATGTATCATCTAATAATAAGTAACTGACAATATCTATTAAAAACAATGTTGCGATTTGAGTATTAATAAATTGTGTGTCTTTATTTCTAGATTGATCAGTTGTTATGAGCACTAAATCTGCACACTCAGTAATTGGACTTCCTTCATAATTCGTTATAACTACGACATAAGCCCCACGTTCATGTGCTACTTTGGCTGCAGCTATAAGCTCTGTAGTTTCACCACTATTTGAAATCGCAACAAATGTATCTGATGCTGATAACAAAGAAGCAAATATTTTCATTTGATGAGCATCTGTAGACACATTCCCTTTCAAACCCATTCTCATCATACGATAGTAAAATTCTGTAGCTGATAATCCAGAACTACCAAGACCTGCATAAATGATTTGTCTACTTCGAATAATTTGGTTAACAAAACTTTGAATTTTTTCATCAGAAATAAATTCTCCTGTTTGCTGAATAATATTTTGATGATATTTATGAATACGTTGAATTAAAGGACTATTTTCTATTACTCTTTCCGACATTTCTTGCTGTAAATTAAACTTCAAATCTTGAAAGTTCTCATAATCTAATTTATTGCTAAATCTTGTAATCGTTGCAGGCGAAGTACCAATCGCATATGCTAATGAATTAATTGTTGAAAATGTGTCGTCAAAGTCATTGTTTTGAATATACGCTACGATTTGTTTATCTGTTTTAGTAAATAAATGATGGTAACGTTGCAGGCGATTTTCAAATTTCATATTATCTATCCTCCCATCCCAATCATAGCTATAGTATAAATGAAAATGTTTTTCATAACAATGAAATATATTGATTATTATTTTCTTGGTGTTATATTAAAAATATAAATCTATTAGATAGTAAAGTATTTTATTAAATCTACTAAAGTTACGGAGTGTATTATTATGTTACCACAAGGATTAATTGTCTCATGTCAAGCCTTGGAAAATGAGCCGTTACATTCATCTTTTATCATGTCAAAAATGGCTTTAGCTGCATATGAAGGTGGTGCTGTTGGCATTAGAGCAAACTCTAAAGAAGACATTATGGCGATAAAACAAGAGGTGAATTTACCTATCATCGGTATTGTCAAAAGAGACTATGCAAATTCTGATGTTTTTATCACCGCAACACGTAAAGAAGTCGATGAATTACTAGAAAGCAAATGTGAAGTTATTGCCTTGGATGCTACAAAGCAGGAGCGTCCTGAAGAATCATTACAAGAACTTGTTTCTTATATACGTCAGCAAGCACCAAATATAGAAATTATGGCTGATATCTCTACACTTGAAGAAGCACAATATGCTGATAAATTAGGTTTTGATTACATAGGAACGACCCTTCGAGGCTATACTGCTTATACTAAAGGACATATTTTGTATGAAGATAACTTCAAATTTTTAAAAGATGTGATTTCACATGTTCATGCAAAAGTTATAGCTGAAGGAAATGTCATCACACCTGAAATGTTTAAACAAGTTACAGCCTTAAATGTTCATTGTACAGTCGTCGGAGGTGCGATTACACGCCCTAAAGAAATCACCAAAAGATTTATTCAAGCAATTGAAAATTAACATTTAAAAAAGCCCGTATTCAAACCCATGTTTTTACTTGGTAATGAATACGGACTTTTTATATGATTTTTTATTTAACGGTGCATGTTATAGTGCTTCGGCAATAAATATTTTTCTATCTTCCCACTCACCTGTTTGTTCATTGTAATTATCACATGTAATTAATGTTAGTTGCTTCTTATTCGATGCTTGTTCGTCCAACACTTCAACTTCATCTGGTTTCACATCATAAATTTTAGTAATCTGATACGTTCTTCGCTCATCTCCAACTTTAAAATAAACTTTGCTTCCCTTTTTCGTTTCAGGTAACCTAGAAAATTGATAATCCGAATGACCCGTTAATGTATGACCTGCAATTGCGATATTTTGATCCTCTAATGATTCGTTTGATTCCACAAAACTTACGCCTCTATCTAATTGTTTCGGCGTGGCCGGGCCAGGATAAACAGGTGTTTTAATATCTGCATCAGGAATTGATAAATAACCTGCCATCTTTGTCTTATCTTTAGGTATTTCTACTTTCTTTTTTTCAGAAGTTTTAGATTGTTGGTCATAATGTTCTATTTTATTTTCATTGTCTTTTTGAGTAAAATAATTATCAATCTTTGGTTTCATAAATAAATAAATTGCTATTATAATGAGTGCCACACCAATTAATGTGACAAGTCTACTTCCCCATTTTTTCATGTCACGCATGCTCCTTTGTCTAAATCAAAAGATTCATTATAAGTATAGCACAACTCATTATCTAACAAAGCATATTTTTTTGCATCAATCCTTTTATAGTTTTAAAAATTAATAATGTGGTAGATACTAAAGTATTCAATATATATAAAGGATGTGTTTGTATGTCAGTATTTTCTAATGATGAGCGTGTAAAGATATTGTCTGACATTGTTGAAATTCAATCTGTGAACGAAAAAGAACTTGATGTCGCACATTATTTACAAGATTTATTTAATAAATACGGAATTCAAACTAAAATCGAAAAACTGGAAGGCGAAAACACAAGAGCTAACTTAGTTGCAGAAATTGGTAACGGAAAACCTGTGGTTGGTATTTCAGGGCATATGGACGTTGTCACTACAGGTGATGAAAATTTATGGAATTATGACCCATTTAAGCTTACAGAAGATAATCAAGGAAGATTACACGGACGTGGCTCTGCAGATATGAAATCAGGACTAGCCGCTTTAGCAATTAGTTTAATAGAAATTAAAGAAGCAGGTACATTAAATCAAGGTACTATCAGATTTATGGCGACTGCAGGAGAAGAAGTAACGAGTGACGGCGCTGCATTATTACATGAAAAAGGCTATATGGATGACGTCGAAGCCCTATTAATCGCAGAGCCTTCACAAGATGGCATTGTTTATACACATAAAGGTACCATGGATATTCAAGTGATATCCAAAGGTAAATCTTCACACAGCTCAATGCCTGAATTAGGTTATAATGCGATTAATCCATTGGTCGATTTTATTCATTATTTAAATAAAGCGTATAACAAAGTTGATATTAAAAGTGAGTTGCTCGGTACGCCAACAATGAATTCAACAATCATATCCGGTGGCGACCAAGTCAATTCTATACCAGCCTATGCTGAATCACTGTTTAACATGCGTACCATACCAGATTATGATAATAATAAATTTGAGGCGTTATTTAACAGTATAAAAGATCAAGTTAACCAAGAAAGTGACGCCGATATAACTGTTAACCCTTATGTAAACCGCGATCCTGTATATACTAAGGGAGATAATACATTCTTAAAATTAGCTAAATCTTTAGGTGATTCCTATTTTGATAGAAATCTGGATGTGACTTCTTCTACTGCAACTACAGATGCATCATATTTAATGAAAGATAAAGATGAAAGTTTCTCATTTGTAATGTATGGCCCAGGTGAGACCGGACAAGCACATCAAGTTGATGAATATGTTTATAAAGATACTTATCTAACTTTTATAGATTTATATAGCCAGTTATTACCACAATATTTAAATACGGCTAAATAAAATCACTAAGCACGTGAAATAACTCTCTTACGATTACTAAACAAAGCTTGATACAGAAACTGCATACTCAAATAAATGGCTAATCCACTTCGTATGGATTAGCCATTATGATGATTTTTCACTTTTAATGACTGTAAATACTCTCTGGACAATCTTAAATGTTTATTTATTCATCTCTAACCAATTAATTAATTCATTTAAATTATTAACTGTTATTGTAGGATTTTGTCCATTATAATCAAAATGTCCATTTTGTCTATTCACCCAAGCTGTATCAAAACCGAAATTGGTTGCTCCTGTTACGTCCCAAGAATTAGAAGAAACAAATAATATCTCTTCTCTTTTCAGATGATGATATTTCAAAATCAATGCATAACTTGCAGGGCTGGGTTTATATTGTTTAATTTCATTAACGCTCATAACTGTATTAATATTTTCCCCTAACTCAGAATTATCAATCAATGGTCTAAGCATATTATCATTTCCATTAGATAGTATACCAACATCGATATTCATATTATTAAGTTGCGCGAGTATTTTAGGTACTTCGTAAAAATACTCTAAATTTAAAAAAGCATCAAACAACCTGTTTATATCTTCACGATCATATTGTATTTTGTGTTCATCCATTGTATAACGTAAAGCTTCTTTCGTTAACTCATCAAAGGAAATATATCTTTGCATAATTTGTTTTAAAAACATGTGATTTAATTGCGTTTTTCTCCACAGCTTTGAAATTGATGTTGCTTGTTCATCATCAAATTGCGTCATACCTTTTTTTAAAGAGGACATGTCAAAAAGTGTTCCATAAACATCAAAAATAATTGCTTTATACATTTTAAACCTCCTATTCAAAACACACATTTACTTATTCTTTATCACATTTCAACAAAGTCAAACAGTTTATTCTCATTTTTATTTTTATGTAAATTGATAAGGACAATTGTAAAGATATTCACTCTATCGTTTGTTAATTTTTTGTAAATTTCTTTAAATATAGCTTTATTACACTACAAATCGGTTATAGAACAGTAAGAAGGGAGGCTGGTTGTTATGAGAAGGATGTTTGTATTAGATTTACTAAACCTCTTTTTTATCGCCGTAGGTTACATGTTGATGATTACTTTGATTTTACTTTCTTTTGACTTCTTACAAATAAAAACAACCGGTTCAGTATTTTTAGAATCATTAAGTTCAGTTACTATTTTCCAATTTTTCAGCAATCCTATTTTTAACGGATTATTCACTTTATTTTTAATTGTATCTTCCCTAATATTTCTGTACAAAGCATTTGAACTTTATCAAAAAAATAAGTAATTATCATTGCTCTTCAATTAATTCAAAGCTTAATTTTATATCACTACAAATAAGCACCTATTTTTTATTTATAACGCATATCATTTATTTATTTTAAATTTTTTGAATTTTATATTGTAACAATACATTTTAAGATATATAATATTCTAAGAGAATGTTTCGTGCTATATCTCTAGGCTTTTATTGCCATCTATCATCATAGTTATATTCCATTCCCAGAATTAAACTTTATGCACCCATTAACACTAATGGTATCGCACTGCATTCTCAACAAATGTGCTAAAGTTGCTCATTTGAAAAGAGATCTAAAATCACTTTCAGGCAGTGATTTTAGATCTTCTTATAATACTATTACTTTAATTTCCCATTAGGATAAACCATAACTTTTAATGATCCGCTTTTATTGGTTCTTGCTCTTTCCATTGCCTCTTGTGCATCTTCCAAATCATATGAATCGGTAAACATTGTATTTAAATTAGCTGCAGTTGAAGATAACATCTCAATGCCCATTGGATAAGTATTGGCATATCTAAAGATACCTACGACATTAATTTCATGGTTAGCAATAAAAGGTATATTTAACTCAATATTTTCTTGTTGTGGCAAGCCAACTATTGCTAAAGTTCCGCCATTGTTCAAGACCGCTAGTGCATTTTGTAAGGCTGTTGGATTACCTGCAGTTTCAAAAGCATAATCTACACCGTTATGATTTGTTATTTCATTGATACGGGTGATAACATCTTCTTCTTTAATATTTATAACATGTGTTGCACCAAGTTCTAATGCCTCATTCAATCTTATTTGTTCAAGATCTGACACTATAATTCTTGTAGCACCAAAAGCTTTTGCTGCTACAACAGCCATCAAACCAACTGGGCCCATACCCATTATTACTACCGTGGAACCTGGTTGAACGTTTGCACGTTTACATGCTTGTACGCCAACTGAAAATGGTTCATTTAATGTTGCTTCTTCATATGATAGTGCATCAGGAATATGGAATAAAAATCCTTCAGGATGACTTATATATTGACTAAAAGCACCATCAATAGGAGGCGTAGCTAAAAACTTAACATCAGGACATAAGTTATATTTACCAGCTTTACAGTATTCGCACTCTCCACAGGGAACTCCAGGTTCAATAGCAACTCTATCCCCGGGTTTAAAATGTGTTACTTTTGAGCCGATATCAGCAACGATCCCTGAACATTCATGTCCTAAAATCAATGGTTTTTCAACAACAAATTCCCCTACACGACCGTGTTCATAATAATGAACATCCGATCCACAAACACCTACCGCCATCACTTTTACTAAAACATCTGTAGGTCCTAATTTAGGAACGTCTACTTCTTTAAGTTCCATCTCAAATGGTTTATTTAATATTGAAATGTTCATAGTTTCTGGAATATTATTATTCATTTTAATTTCCTCCTAATAATTAATTAATCTTTAATAAGTTTTCTGTTATCGTTTTTGTCTGAGCGTATATATTCTTATAAATTTCAAAATACTGTTTATATTTTTTATGATTTTCTATATTTGGTTTATATGTCTCTCCTAGCGCTATAAATGTTTCAGCACATGCTTGCATTGTATTAAACCAACCTAATCCATATGCAGCTAACATGGCTGCTCCTACACCTGGACCTTCTTCATATTTCAATGCAGTGACTTGAGTATTGAAAATATCTGCTTGCATTTGTAACCAAAAACTACTTCTAGCGCCACCACCAATCGAAATAATTTCATCAATATGCCTACCGTTTTCTCTCATATATACAATGGATTCATATAGTGAATAAGTAATGCCTTCCACTGTAGCTCGTGCAAAATCCGCTTCTTCTGTATTACTATTTATCCCAATGAAACTTCCTCTAATATATGCATCACCATGTGGTGTTCGCTCACCTTGAATGTATGGTGAAAACAACAAACCATTTGCTCCAATAGTAGATTTCTCAGCAAAATTCAAGATTTCATCAAATGAATATGCTTTAAAAAGCTTTTCTTTGAGCCAATTTAAACTATGACCTGCACTTAATGTGACACCCATTGCATACGACATATTAGGCATGGCATGTTTAAAGAAGTGAATGTTATGTCCATAATCTACTTGATTATTTGTAGTACACGATAAAATCACACCTGAAGTTCCTATACTACATAACGTTTGACCTTCATTAATAACACCTGAACCTAAAGCGCCACATGCATTATCTGCACCACCAGCAAAAACAGCAATATCTTCTTTAATGTTTAGTTCTTTTTTAACTATTTCTGTAACATTACCTACATAACTATGCGACTGTACTAACGGTGGGTATATATCACCAAGTTCCAACTTGTCCCCAATTTCTTTTTCCCAGTCATTTGTTTTTGGATTGAAAAGAAGCGTACCTGCTGCATCACTATATTCCATAGCAATATGACCTGTTAGTCGATAGCGTACATAATCTTTAGGTAACAAAAACACTTCTAATTGTTGCCAATAATTTGGTTCGTTCTGTTTCATCCATAAAAGTTTAGGTAATGTAAAACCTTCAAGTATAGGATTATTTAAAAGTGTCTTCCCAAATTTGTTTTCTAATTCCTCGCATTGTTTAGTAGTTCTAGTGTCATTCCATAGTATTGCATTTCTAATAGGTTGGTATGTTTTATCCAGTGGTACTAAACCATGCATTTGTCCAGAAAACGAAAGGGCGCTAATACGTTTATTTGTCATTGTCTCTGTATTTATTAACTTTTTTATACCTTCTTTTACTGCCTCCACCCATGATTCAGGATCTTGTTCACTGTAGCCAATATATGGCTGACTCAATTTCAAAGGAATACTTGATTGTTCAATAACATGACCGCTTTTATTCACAGCAATAATTTTCACTGAACTCGTACCTATGTCTATACCAAGTACAACCTGTTCCAATTTACATCTTCCTTTCTTAATAATTTTCAATTTGTGCATTTAATGCTTCAACTTTATCGTCCCCAATGCCTGGTTGATGAACTTTAATATAATAAGTGATTGCTGCACCTACGAAATAACAAATAGCAAAAGCCCATACGACGCCAACTTCGTTGAATAAAGGTAATATAAGCGTGGCAATTAATGGTGCAATAAAATTACTCAATCCAGCAGCAAGATTATGTGAAGAAAGTGTAGCACCAATATGATCAGGCTCTAAAGCTGTAAAAATTGCAAAAATAGGTACAAATGCTGATTGTGTAATACCGAATAATACTGCACATAAAATTGCAATTGCAAACACATCACCACTAAGTATTGGTAAATAATAAAATAATAATGTCGTGATGCCACAACCGATACAACCAAATAACATCACTTGACGTTTCCAACCAATTTTATCAGCAATAATACCCCAAACTACATCACCAACGATACACGTCACATGCATTGTTCCCCATGTCCATAACCATTGTTGCATTGAAAATCCAATAGTTTCCGTGAATAATACTGGAAAGATAATAACTAGCCCAAACAAAGACAATTGATTAATGATGCGTACGATAAAGACTTTAATAATTTCTGGATTCTTATAAACTACGCCGATATCTTTTAATACTTTAGTATATCTTTGTTTAACCGAAAGCGTTATATTCGGCTTTACATCCCGTTTTCCTACAACGATAAATGCAATTAAACATCCTATAAAGATCCATATTAATGACATCCATAGTGTTCCATTAAAACCTATAAATGGAATAGTGAAACTAGGTAAATAAGTACCAATTACCCCCATTCCAACTGAGAACATTGCCCAAAACCAACCAATTGCTGTGGCTAATCTTGCTTTATCAGTGATATAGGTTACCCATACTAAGAAACCATATAAAAACAAAGGATAACCTAATCCTCTAATACCATATAACACTAACATCATAGGCAAATTTTCCATTCCTATTCCAAACACTAAAAAAAGCACGTGGAAAATTAACCATATTATTGTTCCTAAAGCCATTATTTTCCTAGGACCGTAAACATCAGATAAAACAGCCGCTAACCAAGAACCCACAACTACCATCACGCCATATACTGTAAACACTAAGGAAGCTTGACCACCAGAAAAACCGATATCAACAATATTTTTTGATAAAAATGCCTGTTCGATCCCATCTCCTGTCATAAAAATAAATATAGCTATAAGTGCAATAAAAATAATTTTCGGGATTCCCATCCATGTTTTTGGACTATCTTTAGAAATTGTAATGTTATTCAAAATATTTCCCCCTTATTTAAAAATATAACTAAAATAAACTTAAACGTTTAAGTTTTAGCGATTAAGTTAACGGGATTAAAATCAGATGATTTCAAAAACCCGTCTTGTTTAAACAATTCATAATACAATATCTACTCCAATGTATATAATCATAACAACAATCAACAAGTATCAGACTTGGAATACATTTTATTTTTTATCATAATGACTTATCTTTTATAAATGAACAAGATTCACGTATGATTAGTTTTGTATTTAGTTCAATCGAAGAGACATTTTCCCCTTGAATTAGATGATTGATCATTTCGCCTGCGACGCGACCTATCTCTTTTGTAGGTTGTGAAATGACAGATAATTTTGGAGTATAAATTTCATTCCAGTAACTATCATCAAAACCAATGATAATCATATCTTGAGAAATTTTTTTGCCACTTTCTTTTATTGCTTGTAAAGCACCTAATAACAATAAATGATTAGTTGCCACAACAGCTTGAACCTGTTTGTTAATTAATGATTTAGTCGCATGATACCCACTATCAATTTGTGCATCCGTACCCAATTGCTGATTGCTATAATAAATGAGTTGCTCATCTAACTTAATATTATTTTTTTTCAACGCTTGTTCATATCCAGATTTCCGTTCTGACGTTGTGCTTATATCAGGATTCGCTAACAGTAACCCTATATTTTTACAGGTACTATCAATAATTCTCTGAGTTGCATCAAACGCTGCTTTCTTGTTATCCACGCTTATAGAAGGTAAATATGTACCATCTACTTTCCTATCTATAGTCAAGATAGGTGTTTGGCTCCACTCTTTCTTAAATTTCAATTTAGACTTCACTGGAACTAATATAATAGCGCTTACATTTCGCGCGATAAATGTTTCTATCAACGCTTGTTGTCTTAACTCGTTTTCCTCAGACGACACAACAGCTACATGCAATTGATGTTTTTGACATTCGTTGTTTAATTCTGTCAGTATCTCAGTAAAAAAAGGATTTTGATCAGGTACAATAAAAACAATTAAATTAGACTGCCCTGTTTTTAAACTTCTTGCAAATTGATTCGGTTCATAATGCAATTTATCAATTGCATCTAATACTTTCTGCCTCGTCTTTTTACCTAATTCAGTACTTTTGTTATTCAATACATTGGAAACGGTCGCAATTGATACCCCAGCAACTTTTGCTACATCATGAAGTGTAGGTTTATTTTTTTCCATGCCACTCACCTTAAACGTTTAAGTTATTTGCTTCGACTTATTCATGTCAGCTAGATTCATTATATATATTCACCATAATAAATGCAAGCGCTATCATTAATATTGAGATTTTTTCATTTTCGAGTAAATTAAATAGAAACCTATCATTTTATTACTTCAAAAGGCATTTTATTTTCCAAAATAGTGATTTTTCTATCTATACTCATATCCAAAATACGAATTATTAATTCTTAATATCATTTTAACAAACTTTATTTATAACCTAACTATTTTGTCTGTGTCAGTTGTACAATAACGTTAATCATTTAATTGTGAGTGTAACAAAATAAAGTAAAGGTGATCTTTGTGATAAGCTCTCTATCAATAAAAAATCATTATATGACTGAGTTGGCAAGATGCATAAATGAAATTATTATTTTAATTCCTATAAATAAATCATGTAAAATAAATTTAAATGGATCGATGATAACTATTGATCACGCTTGTATAATTAATAATGCAGACCTTTATCAATATATCGATATTGAAAATTTAATAGAACTTAAGATTCCATTACCTTTATTTATAGAAAAAGATAAAACCATCTCTAATGCTTTGTTTGATATCAAACAAATTAAATATATAGAGCAATTTCGAAACTTAGTTTTGCAAAAATTACAGAATCATACTCAAAATAGAAAATGTATGCATCTTTATATATCTAATATTATTGAGTTTTTACTTAAAGAAGCAAAAGTTGATTTAGACGATCAATATCTACCTATTTTGTATACTAAACACCCTCTGGTTCAACGTTTGACTCAATACATACATAAACACATCAATGAACCTTTAACTACAAAACAAGTATCTAATGCTTTTTATATATCACAATCATATATATCTATTTTATTTTCCAAAATATTAAATATGAACTTCAAACAATATACAAGTTCTCTTAAAATTGCATTATCTTTATTTGATTTATTAGAGAAAGAACAAAGCATTTACGACGTCGCATTAAAATATAGTTTCACTAATGTTAGTACATATTCTAAAAATTTCAAATTCTATATAAAGATGCCGCCAAAATTCTATATTCATCAATTCAGAAAAAATGATTTAAATTCACCATACCAAGTTTCGTTAAACACTCCCAACTTAAGCAAGACTATCAACAAATTATATAATTTTTCTCATAATCAACATATTTCGTCTAATCAAATCGTATTGAATAAACTGAAGTATACTCAGAAATTTAATATGACACGTACTTTTATCACGTTTAATGATTTACATAAGTTAATCTCATTTAATCAATCTACTTTTTCAATTAATATGCTATCGCTAATTTCAAAACCAAATTTAATTTTACTTCACACTAATTTCGATGATTTAAACAAATTAGACCATCACAATGTATTTGCAGCAATCAAACAATTGCTTATCAAAGGTTTTGAAATAACTTTGAAAGTTGATAATCCATCCTTTTCACAATCAATTGATTACCAAATTATAAAACTATTGACTTCATTAACGCTGCTTAATGAACATATTTCAAATGTCAGTTTACTTATTGAAACAAACCATAAAACATTTAAAAATGATCAAAGATTAATTGATAACTTTAAACAACAGTTCCCCACTATAAAATGTGCGGTTAATGTTGGACATATCTTGGAAAACAGTGGCAACTTTTCTAGATTTCAAAAAAATATTAGTTCATTAAATGCTGATTTTTATTTCATTGATACAGATTGGTATTTACTAAAAAACATTATATCAAGAAACTGGTTCAACGCTGATAATGCTTTTGATACCCATCAGACCATTATGTTATTTTTAAACCAATTACATCCAACTATTGCCAAAAAAGTGGTTTTTAATAATCTCACACATTCCAATTTAAAACATTATTATAAAGATATGTCCATTTCACCACATATCTTACTGATGCATTTGCTAATTGATTTTCAAACATTAATTGGTGGCTTTGCATTTCCATATTTTTCTGAAGATGATGAACAATTTATGCTGATTAATCATAATTGTAGTACCATGCCAATCGTTCACGTTTTCAGTTTATTAAAACCTTTTTTAAATTTGCATATCGCTAAATTCCCTTATGGTTTAATTGGTAAATCTAAACATCATTTTCACATGCTATTATTTAATAGTTTAAACTATTCAACACCAACATCTGACCTAATTGCAAATATCGTTCATAATTACATCACTGATTTTCCAGTTTACACACGAGTGCTTAACGAAAATCACGGTATCATTTCACATTTGATCCCAAATAACCTGGACTTAAGCGCTATTGATTCCAAAATTCTCGAACAAATCAACAAGGCTAATACTCCACTTTCTAAGTTAACGATGCATAGTTATCATAATTTACTAACTATTACAGTTACAAAATCAGAAATAAAATATATCATGTTTCCGATTAATTCTTGATTTATCAAAAATACATTAAAAACATGACAAACGAGATAGATATCAATAATATCTATCTCGTTTAATTATTTACATCTTGTATTTTTCAAATGATATTAAAAAATGATTGTAAATATTCAATTGTATCGTTGTTAATTTCATATTGCTTTTTTACTTTTCCTTTTTCTAAATGAAGCACTTCATCTGCACAAGCGAGTAACATTTCATAATCATGAGTTATAACTAATACTGTGTGTCCTTCATTTGCCAATTGGTTAATAATTGTACTCATTTCCCGCATATGGTGACCATCTAAACCGCTAGAAGGCTCATCAAAAATCAATATATCCCTTTTCGTTTCTACTGCACTAGCAATAGCTAAACGCTGCTTCTCACCTCCAGATAGTGACAAAGGATGTCTGTCTAGATGTTCAGAAATACTATAGTTTTGCAAACACCGCTTAATTGTCTCATCATTTAAAGTTGAATTACTTAACCTCAGTTCTTCTTCCACACTTTCAGCAAATAATTGATTGTTAACATCTTGAAATACCAAATAAGCTTCTGCAAGACTTTGTTGTGGTGTTACCCACTTTTCTCCAGTATTAATAGTCCCTTTAAATTTTTTCTCGACTCCAGTTAGACAGCGCGCAAATGTTGATTTACCTGAACCATTATGGCCAATAATCGCTGTCACTTTTCCCTTACTGATACTGATATCATCTATATCTAAAGCTAATTTTTGCCTTCTCTTATATCTAAAATAGTAATTTTGTAAACTTAAGTACCCCACTTTATTATTAACTTTAGTTTTTACTTGCAATTGTTCTAAATGAATAGCTCTTAATCCTAGCTTTGCTAATTGTTTATTTGATAACTTATTAAATTGTTCATTTTCATAAATTGCACTTATTTTTCCGTCATCCATTATCATAAAACGGTCAGCTATTTTAGTTAAATAGTGTAATCGATGTTCAGCAATAATAATTGTTTTACCTTCCGCTTTCCAAGTTTTGATCATTTGTTGTAACTTTAACATTGTATTAAAATCTAAATTTGACGATGGCTCGTCCAAAATAATCAATTCGTGACCATATACTTGAATAGCACTGCAAGCTAGCAATTGTTTTTCACCGCCAGACAAATTAAATATATCCCTATCTAAAAGGTGTTTAAAATTAAACTGTTCAGCGGTTTCTTTGATTCGTGTCATAATCCGACTAGCTGATACACCATAATTTTCAAGTTCAAATGCCAGTTCACTAGTCGTATTCAAACAAAAAAATTGTGATCTTGGATTTTGGAAAACTGAACCACTTTGCTGTGTTAACTTATAAACATCTTGTTGCTGTGCATCTTTATGATTTATTAAAATTTGACCTTCTATCTGTCCTTTATAAAAATTAGGAATAATACCATTTAGCAACCTTGTTAAAGTTGTTTTTCCACAACCTGAAGTTCCTGTTAAACAAATAACCTCACCATCATCAATAGTAAGGTTAATATTATTTAATATTTTACTTTTGCTTTCATCGTATTTAAAAGATACGTCTTTAAATTGAATCATATCCTACCCTCACATTACATAATAAATGATACAAAGGAACAGTATTAACACTAACAACAACCAATCTAACCAACGTATTTTAAGCGAAATGATTGATGTACGTCTATGCGTTAAATTCAACCCACGTGTAATTGAAGCAATAGTTAATTCGTTACCAATTTTCACAACACTGTTTAGTAATGGAACAACTCGATATTCAACATATTGTATTGGATGTATAAAAGCAATTTTCAAAGATATACCTCTCATCTTCATAGCATCCTTTATAGCAGCCGATTCTTCTCTAATTGTCGGTAAAAACCTAAACATAACGGCAATTGGAATCGTGATTTTTCTAGACAATTTCATTCGTTCTAAACCTGTTATTAGCACTTCAATTTGTGTGGTTTTAAATATATAATAGCCCATTGCGAGGGATGGTAAAAAACGTGTTATGATGCCTGCCGGTACAAAAATTAACAATGTAGCAACTTGGTTACCATCAATCGTTACAAACGCTTCTCCATACCACGCCATCACAGTTAATATCAAGATGACTAGCCCTATAGTATATTTTTTAATACATAATAATAATAATGCTGGCACAAGTATGATTACTGCCCTTAAATACACTTCAACACCTGTAACGCCGCCTGTTAATGCAACGAGTGATATCATCAAGATAAGCGCAATTTTAATTCTAGGATCTAAATTTAGTAAGTGGCTTTGTGGGATCGTTTGACTATACATGTTAAATCATACCTGTACGTTTGAAATGTTTTTTTAAAATTAATTTTGCTATATAAATGCCAATCCATGCACCAATGATTGTAGTAATAATAATAACTGGTATCATTTCTACAGAAAATAAAGTGGCGACCGTTTGCTCATATTCAATACCGTATTTATCTTGAATAAAGGATAAATATGAATTTCTCATAAAGTAAAATGGTATAAATGTACCAATGGGCCAAAAGGAAAAGAGAATGTACCCTAAACAATTGTGTTTCCAACTTTTATAACGTTTCATAGCCATTAAGCCATCAGCTAGTAATATCACAGGAATACTAAATACCAACGCAATCCATGGATGTCCCATAATAGCTAAAATAAGACTTACAATCGTTCCGCATATTGTCAATGCACCAAATTTTTGAACTTTTGATATTAGTAATATAATAGGTATGCCACCTACTAAACCAACCATTGCAGGAAGCAATAACATGAATATAGGTATAATACCTAAAATGCCAGGAGGTGCTATAAAAATAAAATATATAGCCGTAAAGAGTCCTATATTTATTAAATCTTTAACTTCTATCTTACTATTGTTCATCTAAAACTCCCTCTTTACATATAACGATAAATATTATTAATACAAGTAAACATAACTATGCTATAACATTAGTGTAGACTCAAGATACTATAATTGAAAACAATTATCAATTACATCGAATTGTATCGCTCATATCATTTATATTATAAACGAAAAAGTTCTCAAAACCTAACTATCCATTTCATCGTTTTATATATTTCATCTTCCCTATGTTTTGCTCAATTATCAATACATCATTTCTATAAAATTTTAATAAATGCATATTTTGTCTTCATACAACGCATTACGCAAGATTATATGTGTCATATTACAAATTTTAAGTGTTATTCAACTTTAAATTTTCAGAATATATTTACAATTCCGAATTTTCTTAGTATATTCATACGTATCACCATTTCATTATATTTAAGAATATTAATGAAATTATATAAAACATATTTAATAACACCTCACTCTTTAAACAACGGGATATGAAGTTAAAGGTGCGAATTGAATTTGTATAACTTTTAAACCAATTTATATTGAGTAATACATGGGAGGAATGATATTTATGGACAGAATGGAAAAAGCCACTCAATTAATTAATGAAGATAGTCAGTATTTTGCTAAACCAGGACGAATAAAATATTATCCATTAGCTATTTCTCATGGTTATGGTGCAACACTTGTTGATATGGACGGCAATACATATATCGATTTACTTGCTAGTGCTAGCTCACAAAATGTAGGGCATGCACCCCAACCAGTGTCAGATGCTATTAAATCACAAGTAGATAAATTCATACACTATACGCCTGCTTATATGTATCATGAGCCTTTAGTTAAACTTGCTAAGAAACTCTGTGAAATCGCACCAGGAAACTACGAAAAACGTGTTCTTTTCGGACTTTCTGGTTCAGATGCAAATGACGGTATCGTAAAACTTGCAAGAGCATATACAGGAAGACCTTATATCATCAGTTTCGTGAATGCTTACCACGGATCAACTTATGGGTCATTATCGATGTCCGCAATAAGTCTAAACATGAGAAAAAAATATGGTCCAATGTTGCCAGGCTTTTATCATATTCCATTCCCTGATAGCTACAGAGGCATGTTTGGTAGTCCAAACGCTAACACCGTTGATGAATACCTCGCGCCACTTAAAGAAATGTTTGAAAAGTATGTACCAGCTGATGAAGTAGCTTGTATCGTTATTGAAACAATACAAGGTGATGGGGGATTATTAGAGCCAGTAGATGGATACTTTGAAGCTTTACAAGATTTATGCAAGACACATGGCATTTTATTAGCAGTGGATGATATCCAACAAGGTCTTGGTCGAACTGGCGAATGGAGTTCAGTTTCACATTATCATATTGAACCGGATTTGATTACCTTTGGAAAATCATTAGCAGGTGGACTACCTATGTCTGCAATTATAGGACGTGCTGAAATCATGGACACATTAGAAGCGCCAGCACATTTGTTTACAACAGGAGCTAACCCAGTAAGCTGTGAAGCGGCCTTGGCTACAATTGGTATGATTGAGGATGAGCATTTACTTCAAGCGAGTACAGAAAAAGGTGAATATGTACGCAAACGCATGGATACGTGGATCGAACGATTCGAAGCAGTTGGGGACGTCAGAGGCAAAGGATTGTCGATTGGTATTGATATCGTTGCTGATAAAGACAGTAAAACACGTGATGCGGAAGCGGCATTAAAAGTTTGTAATCGTTGTTTTGATAATGGCGTTGTGATTATTGCAGTAGCTGGAAACGTACTCCGTTTCCAACCTCCATTAGTCATAACGTATAACCAACTTGATACGGCATTAAATGTCTTAGAATCTGCAATTGAAGATTTAGCATCTGGAAAATTAGATAATTACGATATTGCTGGTCAAGGTTGGTAAAATTGGGGGGAATCAATGATGCAACAACAAATTAAACTCACAAATATTATAAAACTTAGCGGTGCTTACATCGCTTATCTCATAGGGTCTGGTTTTGCAACAGGACAAGAAGTGATGCAATTTTTTGCTTCCTTTGGCATATATGGTATATTCGGAGCTTTAGTTAGCGCATTATTGTTCTGTTTACTTGGTTCAACTTTAATGATGAAGGGATTTGATCTTCAATTAAAACAACCTGGCAGAATATTTAAGTATTATTGTGGCAATATCCTGGGAACAATGATTGAATACTTTACAATTATTTTTATTTTTAGCATTGTTGTCATCATGATTGCTGGTACAGGAGCTGTAGTTGCAGAGCAATTCCATCTTCCCAATCTAGTTGGTGTACTAGGTATGGGCATTATTGCAATGATTACAGTGATTTTAGGTTTAAAAAAATTGGTTGATATTATTGGTACTGTAGGTCCGATTATCGTCATCTTGACAATAGGTATTTGTCTAATTGTCTTTTTCTCAAATATCGGTAATTTATCTAATATGCTCTATTTACCAGAAAGCGCTAAAAATTTACAACCAACAACACATTGGTGGCAAGCTGGCGGTTTATTTTTCTGTTATAACATCTTAGCAGGAAGTATTTTCTTTTCACAGCTTGGTCAACAATCTAATAGTAGAAAAGAAGCAGGCATTACAGGTATTGTTGGTGGCTCTGCGTTGATGTTAACTGTGGTTGTAATGATTATTGCACTATTAGTGCATTCTGATCATGTATTTGAATTAGAGGTTCCTGTACTTTATTTAGGTAATACGATTGCGCCATTGATAGCATTTATATTTTCAGTATGTATTTTATTAGGCATTTATTCTACAACTGCACCAATGTATTGGTTAGTTAAAAATGAATTTATGAAAATTTTTCCAGCAAAACTTAGCGTGCCTGTTACAGTTGTGTTAGGTGTTATTTTTATTATTTGTGGTACTTTACCTTTTGGAGAATTAGTTTCCATTATATACCCATTTGTAGGTTACATCGGTGCAATTGTTGTAGTTATTATCTTTGCGCGTACGTTATATAATAATTTCTCAAATAAGCACAGTACATGAATGATAGAAATTAAAACTCAATAAAAAAGTCCAAGACATCATTTGATGCCTTGGACTTTTTTATACATTTTTTAAAACAATCTACCTGTTACCCACATCATGACCGATTTCTACTGTTTTATCATTTTTATTATATAGTGCAGCTTGTACACTACCAAAGTTAGGGTCATTACGTTTTTCTTCAATTTCAAATCCTAAACTTTTGAAAATGTCTATATCTTGCTGATCTGTGGCATTTTCGTAAAAGATTTTTCCTCCATCGTTATAAAAACGTGGTTTATCAATAGAATCTTGTAGTGTGCCATCGCTACGTAAGTAATCAATAATAACCTCATTGAGCGTAGTCGGAATTTTGTTACCACCTGGCGTTCCTATACCCATGTAATAATCAGGTCCAACTACGATGCTCGGTGAAGTAAATGAGCGTGGTTGCTTATGCTTAGCACCATAGTTTGGACTAGATGGATTAGAAGAGAAGTTACTTAATGAATTATTCATATAGAATCCTTCTTTTACATACTCCCCTGAACCAAAGAAGCTTGCTAACGTATTCGTTGTACTTGTCAACTGTCCATCTTTATCAACAACCACAAAGTGTGTTGTGCTCGTATTATCGATGTTATTTGTATTGAAATTACTTTCAAAATTAATTTCATTTAATCTACCTAACAGGTAATCTTGGGAAAGATATTCATCATAGTCTTCATCTTGCCCATTTACAATATCCCTATTTCGATACATCAAGTCTCTAGATTTTAAAATACCCGTGATATAATCCAAACGATCACCTTGAGCTGCTTGATTATTAGTAGCTTCATCAATTTCTAAACCTTGTAGCATCAGTGATCCTCCTAAAGGATTAGATGCAGCATAAACTTTATTATTTAAATAGTCTGTACTTACTGGCTCTTTTTTCTCTGTTTTATAACTTTGGAAATCTTTTTCTGTCAGTTTGTCATCCGTTTGCTTAGTGATACTTTTACCAACTTTATCGTAGAAATAATTAGGCCCGTTATCTCTAATCCCTTTTAATGTTTTAGCTAAAGCTGGTTGCTTAATGACATCACCTTCTCTTTTGGTTTGCTCTCCTTCAAAGAAAGGTGAATCTCTATCTACATCTGAACCATATAGTTTCAAACTTCTTTCTAATTCTGAATCAACTTCAAAGCCTTCTTCAGCTAAAGGAATAACATAGTTCATGATTTTCTTTCTATCCATTTTTCCTGCCTCTTTATGAGCGTCTTCAAGACCTCGAACGAAACCTGGAACACCAATTTTATCTTTTTGCTTGTAATTAAAAGAAGAAATATCTTTATACTGCCATTGTTTTGGTGCAACATTTTCTTGACCATCGTAAGCCAGCATCGCACCTCCGCCACCTAGGCCAGAAGAGTGTGGTTCAGTGACAGCAAGGGCATATGACACTCCAATTGACGCGTCAACTGCGTTACCACCATCTTTCAATATTTTTTCTCCAACACGTGTAGCAATCGGATTATTTGAAGCTACACCGTAATTTTTATCCGATATGTCTTGTTGATGATCCGCAATTTTATTTTCATATAAATCATCTTTATCATAATTATCCTTTTTTGTAATCATATAAAATGCAAAGGATATGATAATAGTAAGGAGTAATATTACGATGAGCGTTTTCTTATTATAAATACTCATAGCTAAGCTCCTTTAGATAAATATTGATGGTGTGAAGATTTAAGTTCATTTTGTTCATAACGGTCTAAACCTTCGTTCGCTCTAGCGAATACAATTAGTAAGAATATTATCAACACAACTGCAATTATTGTAATACTTACCCAATGATCTTTAATGTTCATACGTATAACCTCCATTCTCTTTTTTAAGATTTATATTGTCACCTTTAATATTATTTAATAATTTTGTTTCTTCAATTTTGTTAGGTGTAGATTTAGTCAATTTACCGCCCACTGATTTGATAGGCGTAATCATGAATTTAGAATTTTTACCGTTCCAATTCTGTTGTACAGCTAAACCTTGTTTATTTTTTGATAAAAAACCTTCTGAAGTTACATTACCTAAACTATAAAAAATGCTGGCATCTTTATAATTTTCAATTTCCTGAACAACTGTGTTATGTCCGACGATGACATCAGCACCTGCATCTACGAGTGAGTGTGCATACTGTTTTTGCCTTGTTGTTACTGACCTTTCATCGGTTATACCCCAGTCCACATTAACGACTACATAATCATTTTTTTCTTTCAATTTTTTTATTAATGGAACATAAATATTAGGTTCCAAGCTAATGGATGTAGTGTTTTTTAAAGGATCTGTGTAATCAGACTCAACGTCTGTAAAGGAAACATTAGCTACTTTTTTACCTTTTACTGTTTGTTGTACTGTTTTACTGTTGATAGGATTAGAACCATTACCAGTTAAAAAATTATATCCATTTTGTGCCTCAACAGCTTTACTAAAATCTCTTGCTGTAATGTTATCAGTAACTTGATTTATAATATTTAAACTTTTAATATTTAAGCTTTTTAAAAACATTACATTTTCTAAATTTTTATTAATATTTGTTTTTCTATCATCTGAAAACTTGGTTAAATTCAAGCTTGCTGTAGAATAATCACTATCTTTCAACATGTTTTCGACAGCACTAAAAGTATCATTAATATTGTTTTTTCTTGTATGATTGTTTAATTCCACATTACCTAGATATGTTAGCTTAATTTCATCTTTTCCTTTATTCATAGCTTTAACAGGTTCAAAATCCTGTTGCTTTAATACAAATACTAACAAAATGATCGCTATAATTAATATCAAGCCGGTATATATGGAATTCCTTCTTTTATGGCGCTTTGTCCACTTCAAAACACGCTCATCGATAGAAAATCGTTTAGATTGCTTCATATATCTGCTCCTTACTAATTAATAAAGCTATAAAAGAATAAGACAATGTATGTAATACATGTTAATAACATACACGTAGATAAAGTTATTACGACACCTTGTTTTTGTATAGTATTTGCGATGATACCTGGTATTACAACACCAATACCGGACATTTCTACCATCTCAAATGGCGTTAATGGATAAATTAAATCAAATATAAATTTTAAAACCATTCCAGTTAATATCATTGCAGCAAATTTCCTACGCCCATAAAGAATAACAAAGCGGCTAATACCATGGTTCACAATAAAATATGTAATGCAACTAATGATTAGTATAGATAGCAGCATGATTGGTTGATCGAAAATCAGCGCTAGATATCCTGGTACAACTAATCCAGCAGGACTAATGCCGAATTTTTCGGCAAATATGAGGCTTAAAACTATCCCCACGAATAATGAAAAATATAACTCTGAACCTATCATATTAATGTATCCCTTCTATATATTGTGCGATTTCTTTTCCTGGTCCATGAATATTACCAACACAGAATATCAAAGCATTATGTGATTCTGCATAAAGCGCACGTTCAACTTCACTTATATTTTTACCTTCAAAATTCAAATATTTTTTATCGGGTAATTCTCTCATCACTTCCGATACCATTTGGGTACTTTTTCCAGTACAAATTAATGTATCGAACGGTACATCTTTTATGAAATTTTCTACAAATTGTCGGGTTCTATCTACCCTATCTGAGCGACAATTTAAAATTATAACAATTCTTTGATATGGGTAATTATATGATTCTACTTTATTTAAAATTGCTTTAGTAGATTGTGGCTCATTTGCTGCAAAGGCATTCACATAGACATTCGTTGTATTGTTTGCATTAAAGTATTTAACTTCAACAGCACCTACATCTGGTGGTGCGTTTAACATACCTCTTAAGGCAGTGTCTCTGTCGATGCCTAATGCTTCAGCAACTCCCATTGCAATTGCTACATTATCCGGAAAGACAATATATCCAAATTCTCGTAGATATGATTCTGGTACTTCTTCTTTATCGACTACAATTAATTTTGTTTTACGCCGTTTAGCTACTTTAGCAAAAAATTTAGTATAGTCATCCTTCATTACCACGAGATGTCCTTTATATGGAATGGTTGCTGTAAATGCTTGAGCAACTTCGTCTAAAGTTGGCCCTAACACATCCATATGGTCTTCCATCACATTAACAATGACACCAATGTTCGCTTTCACTAAATCTTTTTGGAATGTAATTTGATAGTCTGGATTAACTGCCATACACTCATTGACTAATGCGTTAGCTCTTTGTTTCACAACTTTTCTGACGATATCTCGTTGTTCGCCGATATTTGCACCCTGAGGTTTCCTATATACTGGATATTCTCTTGGTGTAAACCAGTACATCATACGTGCATCTGTACCAGTTGTTTTACCAATCACGCGGTATTTATCTTCCCGCAAAATACTGTAAATCAAGCGTGTAATCGTTGATTTACCTCTAATACCATTTATATTAATACGTATAGGAATCTTTTCTAATCTGTCAGAATGTCTTCGTTTCTCGACAATTCCTAACCATAGAATAACGCCTACACAAATTATGATTAGTAGCAAACTCTGTCCCTCTTTTCATCAGCGTATTTATTAATTACATGCTAAAATCATTAATTTAGCCAAAAACCATTACAAAAATGACCTTAAATTTATAATCTAATCATTATACCTTTCAATAATGACATGCTACCACGTAGTTGTTGATTTTATATAAAGTCTATAAATTAACTGTTAATTGAATGTAAATACACATTTACATTTAATGTAAAATTATATTAAAGATTATATTAAATACTTTCATATCAACGATAATGCTTTTTCTTCAGTTAAAAATTTTAAGCAAAAAATAATATAAAAATTTTTCATCAATTACTAATTAAAGTTAAAAATACGAAATATAATATTTACTTGAAATTTACACATTATTAAAATTCGAATGTTATCTTAAGGGTGAAAGGAATTAAAGATATTCTAGGAGGATGGACATGAGCAAACCTGTAAAGTTAACTGTTTCACTCTATCTCATTATTGTTGCGCTTATAACTTGTGGTTATTTAATCATGATTTTAGTAGGCAGTTTCCAAGGCAATGATATGCGTGGTGCAGTACTTGATACAGATAATACGAGACATATTGAAAATGTAGATGGGACTAACAACACCACAAAATCTTCCGAACCATCTACTTCATCTACACAAGAAAATCGTTCTACCCCTAAACATTTGCAATCTAAACACATAGGTCAACCAACAATCAACCAATATAAAACGATAAAAACATGGTCTTTAGATAATGACGCATCTAAAAACCATGTTTAATTTTTGTAACTTATTTTTGACAATTTGTTCAAATTCTCATTATTATGCCTTTTTACGAAGGGGTTTAATTTCAAACAGTCTGAATTTTCAGATATAATTATGGTGTTAGTTTTCTTATTATATCTGAAATGGGGTTTTTATTATGAGTAAGTTTACTGATCAAGAGAAAATTCAAATCTTAGAAGACTTGATTAGCATTAAATCCGTTAATAACAATGAAATCGAAGTTTGTGAATATCTGCAAAAGTTATTAGCAGAACATGACATAAATTCCGACATCATTAAAATTAACGACAGTCGTGCAAACTTAGTGGCTGAAATCGGTAAAGATGGCCCAATATTGGGCATTTCTGGTCATATGGATGTTGTTTCTGCTGGTGATGAAAGTAAATGGACATATGATCCATTCAAACTTACTGAAGTTGATGGCAAACTGTATGGTCGTGGTTCAGCTGATATGAAATCAGGTTTAGCAGCATTAGTCATTAGTATGATAGATATTCATGATCAAAACTTATTACAACATGGGAAAATTCGTTTATTGGCAACTGCTGGTGAAGAAATTGTAGGTGAAGGTGCAAAAACTTTTCAAGATAAAGGGTACATGAATGATGTCGATGCACTTGTGATTGCTGAGCCTTCTCAAGATCGAATTATCTATGCACACAAAGGCTCTATGGACATTCGTGTCACTTCCCGTGGTAAAGCTTCACATAGTTCTATGCCACAGCTAGGTTTCAATGCAATTTCACCATTAGTAAAATTTGTTTATAAAGCTGATGAGGGTTTTGAAAAATTCACTAAAAGCAATGATTTGTTAGGCAATGCAATTATGAATGCCACAATTTTCAACGGTGGTAACCAGGTAAATTCAATTCCAGAACATGCTGAATCTGAATTTAATATTCGTACAATCCCTGAGCATGATAACGAACAATTCATCTCATATTTCAATGAAATCTTAAAGCAAGTCGAAACTGAACAAACGGATATTGATATTGACACATACATGTCTAGACCACCTGTTTATACTACAGGAGAAAATAAATTGACTGAACTTGCTGTTGAAATGGGAGAAAAATATTTAAATACTACATTACCAACTGAAGCTTCACCTGGTGTTACCGACGCGTCTGATTTACTGGTAGACAAAGATGAAAACTTTTCATTTATTATGTATGGTCCCGGTGCTGTTAACCAAGCACACCAAGTAGATGAGCATGTGGAAAAAGATGTATATCTAACATTTGTTGATTTATTTACAGATTTCTTCTCTACTTATTTAAATAACTCAAAATAAGCATGATTATAAATCGGCCATCATTACGCTTTTGATATAATCTTATAAAAACATAATAGAATTTGGTACATAAATCCTAGAAAAAAACACGCAAATGATTTAAATCAATTCATCTGCGTGCTTTTTTGTTACTCAATACTTCGTATTGTTGGCTCGCTCTTTTATGGGGACAGCTTCAGCCTGTCGTCTTCAACTTATCCTGTTCCCTCAAGCATCTCGCCAAAATACAACGCATCCATATGTAATTTTACATTAAAACACTTAAAAACAAGTCACTTTGATAATTTAATAAACACTAACTATACTAAATTATCAAGGTAACTTATGTATAATGGTTATAACATGGCTCAACATATACTACCAATGGAAACTTCAGTACTTATTCCTACAAATAATATATCAAAGACATGTGAATGAAATTGTTGAAAAACCTCTAAATATATATTCAATGAATTCAAACCTCATCGTGGTGTTTTATCATATCACCCCAAAATGTTTACCGTGTTAATATGTGATTATGTTAGTCTATAATCTTTTTTAACTTTTTGATAAATTGTGCTCTTTCAGGAATTGGGAAAATAGGATGAATATGAAATAGTTGGTATCCTGGGATAAAGTTATGGTGAATACCTTGAGCATTTAACATTCGCGATAGCTTAACAGCATCTGGATAAAGTGTTTCTTTGGTACCTATTGAAATAGTCATTCTTCCTAATCCATTGAATGTTCCATATATTGGCGATACTCTCCAATCCGTTAATGACAGTTTGTCAGCCCATAAGCTAATTAAATATTTGCTTCCTGCAACACCTAACATAGGATCAATTTTTTCATATCTATGAATTTCTGGATGACTAAATGTACCATCCAGCACAGGTGAAATCATCACAATATCGCTTGGCTGTGGTAAGTCCAACGTTCTCAAATATTGTGCGAAAGATAATGCTATTTGACCTCCAGCCGAATCGCCCATAATAACAATACGCTCAGAACTCATCTTTTGATCTAATTCATATCTATAAATTTCTTCTAGTAATTCGAAAGTTTCCTTATAAGTTGCGTGTGGAATTTTTGGATATATTGGCATGATTACTTTTGCGTCAAATGCTGTTGCCAACATATCTATATATTCGAAATGATATGGCAGCGGATCTTGGAACCATGCACCACCATGAATGTATATCACTACTTTTTGTTGGTGATCTTCTCTATCATTCACAACATAATTGGTTATATCGTGCAATTTTTTAGTATAAACGGCATTGTCAAAGTTATAATCCGTGCCTGCATACTCGCCTTGCGTTTGTGCTTTTACAGACGCAAGCGCCTTTTGTGCGTTTATTTTCTTTTCAAATGGCTGTTTCATCTTTGTCGCTCTAATCATTATTTCATACAAAAAGCTTTGATAACTACGTTTTTCTATAAGCTTGGCAAATAAGTATGAAGCTATCACGCTAACACTTGCAAAGGTTAATATTTTTTTTAGCATCTTATACTACCTCCAATAAACGATTGATTTATGACTAGAAGGTTAAGCTCAATTATTAGATAGGTCACTCAAAATATTAATATGTATTGATAACTTATATTAAGTTAACGTTCGAGTATAGCTGAATCTATTGAAAATGATTGATTTATCATCATTGACATATATAGTTCATCATAAAAATGATGATCCATATAAATAGATTCATGTTTAATACCTTCAATTTTAAAGCCTAATTTTTCATAAAATTTAACTGCCGGAGTATTGGTTGTAATGACCGTTAATTCAAGTCTTCTTAACCCTTTCCGCTCTGCCCACTTTATTGTTTCTTGAAACATCTTTGTAGCTAATCCTTGATGATGTTGTTCATTTAACACGCCTGTCACGATGTAACCGATATGTTTAATTTTAGCTAACCTACTAATATGTACAGATAAATATCCTAAGATATCATTTTCATCTGTTTTAACACCAATATAAAAATTATGTTTAATATCATCAACAAGGCTATCTTTATTAAAACTTCTTTCATCAGGTAAATAAAGCATGTATTGTGTCTCTTGATCAATCTTTTTCATGCAAGTATACAGCGCTTCAGCTTCATTCGGACATATTCTTTCTATGCGCATAAATACTCCTCCTCAATTCAATAGATTAATCTTATCATACATTATTTTTATTATATATGATACTTGTGTTTTAATTTACCTCTTTTTTATTTTAGACAATTTATTTTTAAATATAATCCTTTTAAATTGAAACATCCTATTATTAGTATTACTTTTATGTTAATACACTAACAACAGGATGTCTAAGCACTTATAATATACAATTTTTATCTATTTCACTTTCACTTATGATTTTAAACTTTCATGCATCATGGATAATTGGTGTTCTAACTGTTGCATATCAATAAATCTGCCTTGGCGATGCATTTCTTTACCGTTGAGAAAGATTAAATCAACTGGTACCGTAAATATTGATAATTCACCAGCAATTGCTTCTACATTACTTTGATTAATCACGCCTAACGGTATGTCTGGAAATTCGCGCATCAAGTCTTCAATTTGTGGCAATACCGCGTGACAAACACTACAATTTTCTCTCATTACGTGAACGACTACGAGCGGATATTTGTTAATAAATGAATGATATTCATCCATAGAAGTTAATGTTTGCGTCATTTAGAACACCCTCCTTAATTATAAAGTGTTTAATATTATGCACTATATACAGTCTTTTTAGCAATTTATTTGCTTTAGACTACAAAAAGTTATCATAATCCTCAATCTCAATTTATTATAAATTGTTATCGAAATGTGGCAGCAATTGTTGAATACGTGTTCTTGTTTCTTCTGTATAACCTTGTAAACCACCCGTATGAATAAACAAAATTGCTTGTTGATCATCATATTTTCCTGCTTGAATTTCTTTAACCATACCTCTAAAAGCTTTCCCTGTATAAGTTGGGTCTAATACAATACCTTCTAGTTGTGCAATGTCAATATAAAATGCTAATTCTTCATCTGTTGCTTGCGCATAACCTAATCCAATATAACAGTCGTTAATGGTGATTGTATCGAATGTGTCTATGCTTTCATCTAAATGATTAATGATTGTTTGCACTTTATTTTTAAAGGTCGCTGCACTTTCATTGACTGCATAGCCAATTATCTTAGTATCAAGTTTATTACTGTGCTTACCAAACCATAAACCTGCATATGTGCCACCTGAACCTACGGCGACATTAATAGAGTCAAAATGACAACCTAATTCGGCTGCTTGTCTTAAAATTTCTTCAAAGGCATTGATATAACCATGCGTGCCTATCCAATCTGATGCACCCGTTGGTATCATAAAAGGTGTTTTATTTTTGCCTTCTAGTGTATGTCTCAATTGAGTCATCGCTATTTCTCTAGACTGATTGTCGTCGATCACATGTATATGTGCGCCAAACATAGCGTCTAAAAATAAATTACCTTCAAAAGCTTTCATGGTGCCTTTTAGTACGAGATGACATTCAATTTGATACTTTGCACATAGTGCTGCTGTTGCTCTAGCATGATTAGATGTGATTGCACCGGTTGTAATAATCGTATCGTATCCATGATCAATTACATATTGTATCGTATATTCTAACTTTCTTACTTTATTCCCTGATATTTCTGTGCCAGTATAATCATCTCTTTTAATATAAATTTCTTTGCCTAAACGTTGACTTAAGTGCTCTAACTTATGAATAGGTGTGGGTAAGTTGGCGACATCTAATTTTTTGCTTAACATTACTTTTGACCTCCTGTGTCAATATTTCTTACACGTCTGGAATAAATACGCTTGCCTCGCTATCTTTAGGATAGTAATAACCATTTGGTATTGTTTGTAATTCAATCAAACTTCCCCATGGTGTTTTCACATATACAGTACGATTACCATCTGTATCTTCATATTTTGTATTACTATGAGGTTCAGAGATAGGTCGTCCCCCAGCTTGTTTAATTTTATTAAGCGATGTTTCAAAGTCATCCACGTAAAACGAAATATGTGTATAACCAATATCTTGTAAATTTACGGCGCTTTTTTGGTTGGCTTGTACAAATTCAAACATCTCTATATTAGGACCATCATTAAACACCATCATTCTTTTTTTTACAATTTCAGCGCCATTCTCCAATCCTAATACATGTTCAACAAATTGACCTCCTCTAGGTTCATCCATTTTAGTTTGGCTATCATAAGCAATACGACCACCTAAACCTTCCTTGAAGAAAGCTGTTGCTATTTCAATATCAGGTACAGTTAAACCAATATGATTAATGCCTCTAGCCATCAAGTCCGTAACCCCCTTTTTTATCATCTTTTTGTCAGCGTATTGCCAAAGTAAATATGGGTCATTTCAATAATTTAACAATTGCTTGAGTATTGGATACACCAGATACAATTAAGCATGCTTGATATAGACAATCAATCTTACGTTTAATTATTTTCTGCCAAATCATAATGATCTCTTAATAAAACATAGCGATTCATATCTTGAAAATTTTCACCATCATTCATGTCTTGAACGTCAGTAGCGACAAAATGAAAACCTGCATTTTCAGCAACTTTATTGCTAGCAATATTTCGCACATCAGCGATAATCGTGAGTTTATTTAGTCCTAAAATTTTAAATGCATAGCCACATATAAATGCAACACTTTCTGTCGCAATTCGTTTACCTGTATAGCCTTTCGCCAGCCAGTAACCTATTTCTGCTTTGCTGTTTTTTAAATCTATTTTATGTAAATCTATTGTGCCAATCAGTTTATCTTCGTAATAGATTAGAAATAATTGACCTTTACTTTCAGCTTGATGTTGTATCATCATTTTTATATATGATTTTTCTGCATCTACAGTGAGATCCTCTGTAATAAAATCTAAAAATCGAGATAAATGCGCGAAATTTTCTTGAATGGTTTCAAATAATGCCTCGGCCATTTTAAGATCTGGCGGTCTCAATGTAACTTTTGGCAGTATTTCTATAAATGGTCTATATTGCATTGCCTCACCTTCTTTACTTGTGTCTTATCTCATATCTTATTTGTAATTTCTGAATATTTCAACATTTTAATAATTAATAATATAAAAATAGGCGTATATCCAATATTCAATTCATACTTTAATATCAGATACTACGCCTAACAACATAAATTTCAACTTAATTGTATGACTTAGTCCATATTGATTAATAACCTATCATCAAGGCAATTGACATACCAATACAACATATAATGACCCACACTAAAATTAATTTCCAAGCAAATTTTAGCCACTGTGTATAGGATATCTTTCCAACAGCTAAAGCACCCATTAAAATTGCAGAAGTTGGAAATAAGACGTTACTGATTGAATCACCATATTGGAATGCAAGTACAGTAATTTGTCTATTGATATGTAACAAGTCGGAAATTGGCACCATGAGTGGCATAGTAGTTAATGCTTGTCCAGAACCTGATGGTATAAAGAAATTTAAAAAGAATTGCAAGATAAACATCGCGATAATTACTGCCGACGAAGGGACATCTGTAAGCAAAGTAGTCATACCATGGACGATGGTATCTATTACCTGCCCGTCTTCTAAAATAACAATAATACCTTTAGCAAAACCAACAATCATTGCGCCAAATAAAATATCTTTCATACCTTCTATCATAGCTTCAAAAGTCCCGTTGATGCCCAACCCACCAATGACACCTGCAAGTAAACCTGCTAATAAGAAGTTAGCACTCATTTCGTTAAAGGACCAACCATAATTAAAAATACCAAACACATTTAATATAATCGCTGCAACAATGAGCAATAAACCTACTTTTTGTCGCTTTGTAAAGCGTGGTGTATCCATCGTTGCTGTAGATTGTCCTTCAGCTTGTTCCAGTTCGTAAACAATACTTTTCGACATATCTTGTTTCACTTTACGCGCATATATCATTACTGTTGTAATAGCTGCCAATAAAATAAAAATATAAATAATCGAACGCAGTCCCCATCCTGAAAATAGTGGCAACTCTGCTACAGATTGCGCGACACCAACAGTAAATGGATTTAACATACCACCAATAAAACCACTTGCTGCTCCAAGTATAACCATTGCAGCTCCTGTCAACGCATCATATCCTAATGTTCTTGCTATAATAATCCCAATAGGAACAAAGATAATTGTTTCTTCTGCTAATCCAATTGAAAATCCTAATATAGAAAATATCGTCATAGTCAATGGAATCATCAATACTTTATAAGAACCTAATGTGCTCATAGCTTTATTCACACCATTTTCAAAGGCTCCTGTTTTATGGACAATACCGAATGCGCCACCTACTAAGAAAATGTAAAATACAATTTCTCCTCCACTCAATAACCCTTCCGGAATCGCCCGAAATATATCAAAAAACGAAACGCCATGTTGTGATACTTCTTGATATGAACCTGATATAACCAATGTTTGTCCGTCTTTTTTTTCACGTGCATATTCCCCTGCTGGTATTAAATATGTGAGCAAACTTGCTACAACAATGATAAATAACAACAATGCATATGTATGCGGCGTTTTAAATGTTATCCTTTTGAAAATTGATTTGAACATTTTAAATATCCCCCATTAAATTGTTTTTAATTGAAAAATACTATGACTTAAAACTGACCTGATAAATCAATTTAATAAATAACTATTATAATAATACACTTTATAGATATTATGCTGAATTTTCAATCTATTTTTAAATATCTTAAATTAAATCATCAAATCATCTTTTTGAAAAAGTTTTAAAAAGTGTATTATTAATCTCTTGATAATTAAAATATTGTGATTTTGTCCGTGCATGCTTGCCTGGGAATATGATTCGAGCCTGTAGTCTCTCACTCATATCTTTTCCCTAGGCGTCAGCACGCTACAAAATCACTTTGTATTTATAAGTACAAAACAGTACTTTTACTTAAAACAATACTCACAAATAAATTTAATATGAGCTGGTTTCAAATTATTTAAAACGTAATGTAATCTATAAAAATATTAATTTTTTCATTTTTACTAAATGATAAACTTAACTTGTAACGAACGTTATATACTACTTTTATTCTTAAAATATTGTGGTTTTGTCCGTGCATGCTTGCCTGAGAATATGATTCGAGCCTGTAGTCTCTCACTCATATCTTTTCCCTAGGCGTCAGCACGCTATAAAATCACTTTGTATTTATTAGATTTCTATCCGGCCGCAACTTGATGCAAAACTTTACAAAGCAAAAAACGCCAATTCCTATCATATTTCAATAGGAATTGGCGTTTAATCTTAGTCTGAGAAATTAAAGTCTCTGAATCTTTTATTTATAATGATTTAGAAGAAACGTTTGACAGCTGTTGACATTGGTGGAATTTCATCTAAATCTAATTTTTTATCTTCTGTAATAGATCTGTATGCCCATTTACCATAGTTAATAGCTTCATCTTTTACAATTTTACCAGGTAGTGGTGCAGCATTTGGATCAACATAAACATTGACAATAGTTGGTCTATCTTGAGCCATTGCTTCTTCTACGACTTCATCAATTCTATTTGGATCTTTAAGTGTATAACCAACACCACCACAACTTTCAGCAAATTGTGCTAAGTCTATGTCAGTGAAGTTAATTGCATATTCTAACTCTCCAGCAGCTTGTTGTTCATATTTAATAAATGATAATTCTTGGTTGTTTAAAACAAATATAGTCATTGGTAAATCATATTGAACTGCTGTTGCAAAGTCTTGCATTACCATTTCAAATGCACCGTCGCCTGCTATACCAACTACTTGACGATTAGGATAAGCACGTTTTGCTGCCAATGCACCTGGTAGCGCACAGCCCATCGTACCTAACCAACTAGAAACGATAAATTTATTATTTACTGTTAAATCTAAATAACGTGTTGACCATACAGTAGATGTACCGACATCGATTGAGAAAATCGCGTCATCTGTTTTTACTTGGTTGATTGCATCCATTAGACGTTCTGGACGAATTGGTGAACTTTCATCTGCTTTATCTTTATCCATCCAAGAATCCCAAGTCGCTTTTCTTTCTAATGTTTTATTTAAGAAGTCGCGATTTTTCACATGTTTAGCACTATCTGTTAATTGTTGCAATGCTAATTTACTATCACCAATAATACCAGCATTTACGTCAAAACGATGTCCAATATTTTCTGGATTTGTATCGATTTGAATTGCTTTGATATTTTTCTTAGGTAAATAGTCAACATAAGGATAGTTTGTACCTACCATTATTAGTAAATCAGCATCTTGAATCGTTTGATAAGATACTTTAGTACCAATTTTACCTAAGTTACCTAAATTATATGGGTGTGCATCAGCTAAGATACCTTTTGCTGGTAAAGTAATGATTGAAGGAATTTTAACCGCTTCAATAAATTCTTTCACTTCATCTTTAGCATGTTTAGCACCAGTACCAATAATCATAACTGGACGTTTACTTTTGTTGATCAACTTAGTAGCTTTTTTGATGCTACGTGGTTTTGGTGCAATACGTGCTGGTGGCGCAGTGTCCACTGGTGTATTTGTTGTATCTTTCACTTTGTTTGTCAATAGGTTATTTGGCAGAATTAAAACTGCAACACCTTTTTTCTCATAAGCTGTACGAATAGCTTCATTAACAATACCAAATATATCTTTATCATTTTCAGAGATTTGACGATTATAGACTGCCACATCGTCTACCATTTTACTGATATCTGTTTCTTGGAATGCTTTTGTTCCTAGTGCTGTACTATCTGTTTGTCCTGCTAAAATAAGTTGAGGCACATTGTCCATTTTGGCATCATACATACCATTAAGTAAGTGAACGACACCTGGTCCACCGATACTTAATGCAACACCAATTTTACCAGTTAATTTTGTATGACTGGCAGCTGCTAAACTTGCTACTTCTTCATGACGCACATGAACAAATTCAATATTATCTCTTTCAGTTCTTAAACTATCTACTACTGCATCTATAGAATCTCCTGGAATACCATATAAATGATCTATTTCCCATGCTTGTAATGCTTTTACTAATGCTTCATTTGCTTTAATTTTTGCCATTGTAAAAATTGCTCCTTCCAAATTTTAACGATTTATTTATTATCCCTTAAAATAGTTAATACTGTGCTTTAACACTATTGCTTAATATAAAAAGATTATGAGTATCGGGAGGACGATTGAACTTAATAATGCAGTCAAAATCATTCCAATTGAACTAAACGCGCCTGCTTCTAAATCAATATCAAGTGCTTGAGCTGTACCAAAAGCATGTGATGCATTACCAAAAGTTAGGCCTTTTGCAATAGAAGTTTTAAATCTTCCGAACTTAATCAAATATGCACCTAAAATGCTCCCGATTAAACCAGTTGCAACGATAAATAACACTGCTATGGCATCAACACCACCCATTTGGTGAGATACCTGAATACCTACTGCAGCTGTAATTGATCTTGGCAACATCGTAACAATAACTTCTTTTGAATAACCAAACATTTTTAATATGACATAAACAAATGCAAAGTTCAAAATTACTGCTGTAATTACACTGCTAAATATAGTTTTACCATTAGCTAATATTTTATGACGATTTTGATATAGTGGATATGCTAATGTTACAACTGTACAATTTAATAGTTGGTGTATCCACTTACCACCGACCATGTACTGTTGATAATCTAAGTTAAATAATAATAATACAACGATAATTCCAATCGATGATATAAGGGCAGGGTTTAAAAATGGGCTCCGGTATTGAAATTGTAATTTTTTTGCTCCAACGTACATACAAACTGTCAATAGTATCATTAACAATGCTTTTAGAAGTACCATCTAATCTTGACCATTCCCGTATTGTTCAGCTTTAACCATTTTTTCAGCAATAAAACCTGAAATTAAAGCAACACAACATGTGCCTAGAACAATCATGATAAAGAATAAAACAAAATTAATATTAATCATACTAGCGACATCCATAATACCTACGACAGATGGAACAAAGAAAAATACCATGGTAGCTAAGAAAAATTTAGAGCCTTCTTCTACCCATTTTGTCGGAATAATTTTAAATTGCAGTAATAAGAAAAATAAAATTAATCCAACAATACTGCCTGCAATCGGAATATCAAAAATCATTTGAATTTTATTACCAATAAAAGTAATACCCATAATAATTAATGCTTGAAACATAATTTTGACAATCTTTAGCGCTACCTGCAATACTCATCACCCTTTTTAATACTTTTGAACTGCTGACTTTTAACTACTTTGTTGATTACATGACTAAGTATAACGCGCCATTAAATATAATAAAAATATTGTTTTTTCATAATACCTATTACTATTTTCTATGAAAGCGATTTTACATATTCCAAATAGCTATAACCTATTAATTTGATCGACTACTTTTCGATGTATCTTTTCAAATGACTTTTTAAGTATCGTTTTTTACAGCTAAAAAATAGCGGGAATAGGTTTGAAAACAAAACATTCTTTTGATTCCCAAACTACTCCCACAAATATACGGATTATTAAACATCATGATTAACATTTACACGATTATTAACGCATTATTGAGCTAATCATTCTATTCAAATGTTGCTCATACCCTTAGATAAGTACGTAGCGCCAATCTGCTTCTTTTATAAACGTTGCTTCATAAAATCTATCCATTGTCTTGTTGCATAACTTAAATATTTATCTCGTTTCCATATCACACCTAATTCCCAACTCATGCCTGGATCTTCAAGTGTTATATTTTTAAAGTCACTGTCTAATAAACCTACGATATTTTCCGGTAAAATACTGACACCTAGATGAGCATTTAACAGATTTTCAATAAAGTTCCATTGTGAAATCTTAGATATTGTATTAGGTATATAACCGGCATTCTTTGCTGCTTCAATAATTTTATCATTCAAGTAAAAATCTTCATTAAAAAGGATAAAGTCTTCGTCTTTTAACATGCTCATTTTCACTTGTTGATATTGCGCAAGACGATGTTCTTTATTCAAAACTAATTTCAACTCTTCTTGATATAACGGCAACGAATGGAAAATAGACTGGTCTACTGGTAAAGTTGTAATACCGATGTCAATTTCATCATTAATTAATTGATGTTCAATCATTTTGCCACCATTTTCCACTAAATTATAAGTTACATTAGGATATTGTTGATGGAATTCACCTAAAATATGTATAAATTTATTCATATTCATGACTGCAGACAAACCAATACTAATATGACCTGTTTCTAAACCTAGTAGACTATTAATTTCTTTAGGTAAATCTTTGTATAAAGATAGGATTTCTTTACTTTTATGATAAAAAACTGAGCCAGCATCTGTTAGTACAAGTTGGCGTTTGCTTCGATCAAACAGTGGCATATCCAATTCTTTTTCAATGTCTTTAATCGCTTTACTTATTGTTGGTTGGGCGATATATAATGATTTAGATGCATTTGTCATACCATGTTGATTTACGACTTCCACAAAATACTTCATATGTTTAATATCCATATATATGCTCCTCTATATTAAACTTCAATTTGTATATCCTAGTATACGGTTAAATAACTTTTTTTCAATCTTTTAAATCAATTCATCATTTGGAACATTAGCATGATTATCACGTTGACAAGCTAAAGTGACTCGAGTGCTCAAATTTTTTTGCTAAATTTCACTATAAAAGGAGAAAACAAGTAAGTGTCACTTGTTTTCTCCTCTGTTTAGATTAAATGATTAATTTTTATAAAATTCAAAAAAATTAAGCTAAGTTAGTATTATCTGTATGCGCCTTATCTGAATCTTTTAATTTAATTATTTTAAACCCAATGTAGCCAAAAATGACTGAAATTATAGGAACAGTGTAATTCACAATAGCAAATGGTGCATATTCCATTACCGATACGCCTAGCGTTGATGCAATAAATACGCCACACGTGTTCCAAGGAACGAATACTGACGTCAACGTTCCACCATCTTCTAATGCCCTAGATAAGTTTTTAGGATGTAAACCCTTGTCTTTAAAAGCACTCGCATACATTCTAGAAGGTACAATGATAGATATGTATTGTTCTGAACATGTAAAATTAGTACCAATACAAGAAACAATGACTGATGCAATCAATGAACCAGTTGTTCTCGCTACTTTTAAAATCACTGAAATCAATGCAGATAACATGCCTGAGTATTCCAGCACACCACCAAAAGTCATCGCTACTAACGTCAATGAAATCGTATAAAACATTGATTCTAATCCGCCTCGATTAAATAATTCATCTACAAGTTTATTACCTGATTCAATCGTATATCCTGTTTGCAAAGCTGTCAGCGCTTCTGTTATTGTTCCACCTTGCACAAAAATTTGAGCAAAAAAACCAAATATAATACCGACGCAAATGGCTGGTATCGCTGGGACTTTGAACGTGACCAATACAATAACTACTAAAGGTACTAACAACAACCATGGTGAAATTACAAAATTATCTTGCATAGTGCTAAGAATTGCATCGATGCGTTTCGTATCAAAATTTTTATTGCCATACTGCATACCAATAAAGAAAAATGCAATTAATGCAATAATTACTGCCGGAATAGTTGTATAGAACATATGCTTAATATGTTCAAATAATTCAACGCCAGATAAGCCTGAAGCAAGATTTGTTGTATCCGATAATGGGCTCATCTTATCCCCAAAATAAGCACCACAAATGACTGCACCAGCAACCATACCAGGAGAAATCCCCATACTAACTCCAATCCCCATTGAAGCTACACCAACAGTCGCCATTGTAGACCAACTACTTCCAATCGCTAACGCTACGACACCACATAATATAACTACAACTGCTAAAAAATACCGCGGATCTATTAATTGTAGTCCATAATATATCATCGTTGCTACAACACCACTACCAATCCATGAACCAATAACTAAACCTACAAGTATAATAATAACAATCGCTGGCAATGCATGCCGTATACCCTTGTACATCATTTCTTCTACTTCACTAAATTCATAACCATGTAGCATTGTCACAATAATCGCTACCGCAGTACCTATCATTAATGGTATATGAGGTTCTTTTTCTAATACCGCCACAGTTATTAACATAGTAATAATCATAATTGACAATGTAACAACTGCCGACGTAACTCCTAATGGCTTCTTTAAATCCTGTTTTTCATCGTTATGCTTATCTTTTGACTTTAAAATAGCAAACACCTACCTTTGTTAATTTATATCATACTTAAAAATGTATTCGCTTTCAATAGTGTATTTATAAATTTTTAATGAATTTTATCTCAATTAATTTATTGTTATACTTAAAATTAACAAAACACCTCGCCTTACGATCGTGTTTATAAACTTCAATTAACAATTTAATGCTATGATTTCTACATAATTAATATACAAAAACTACTAACAAAGGTAGTGTATACTGAAAAAGTCTGGGACGACGTTGATTCGTCCCAGACTTTCATATTGTCAGTCATTAAGTTAGTAGGAGTTAAACATGTACTTTAGCTCAGTTAATCACTTTATGCTTTGTTTAATGCTTGTTGTTCTTGTTGTTCTTGTCACGATGAGATGACGAAACCTTATTAAAAAATCGAGATTCCTGTCCCACTCAATGACTTAAAACGCTTTTTTTATCCTACTTTAATGAAACTGGTAGCTATGATGACCTTTTGCAAATCCCTTTGCTGTATAAATCCAAGAACCGCCACCTTGTTCAATATCATTGGCACAAATCACTAATTGATCCGTTCCTGGAATAAATGCTGGATGTGTTGAACGAAGCATATGCCCTTGAGCGCGTCCTGGTATTAAAATTTGTCCAATAGGATAACCTTTTTTATTAAACACTAACACTCTGCCTTGTCCGTACATTGCAACATATAAATTATCATCACTGTCTATACAACATGAATCTGGCCCTTCATGGCCAGTAAAATGATAAGGTATAGAAGCACCAAATGGTGCAATGGTTACGCCATCTTCTAGTAAATCAATGCGATGTAATCGATTCGCATTTGTTTCAGTTACCCATAGTGTTTTTTCGTCAGTACTTAAAGCTATGCCATTAGCAACTGCTAAATTTTGAATCACAGGCGTTATGGATTTATAATCTGGCGCAACATAATATACACCGCCTTTAGGATTTGTAGAGTATCCTCTAAAATCAGTGAAATAAAATCCACCTTTACTATCAAACACTAAATCGTCCACACAGTATTCTGTATCAATGTCTGACACAATCGTTTCTTCTGCTTTTCCTTCAGCATTAACCGCAAACACGCCACCCGAACGTTCGAAATCACCCAAATAACAAACAAATAGTCTTCCATCTTTATGGATTTTAACAGCTGCAGGATTTTCTTTATGTGATTTAAAAAGCTGAGTGACTTTTTTGTCTGGTAAAGTCACGTGAAAGATAGTTCCACCAAATACTTCACAAAGTGTTAAATCTCCATTTCTATTAAAGCATAACCCTTCTAATTGTAATCCTTCATCTGAAATTTCCAACCACGGTTCTGCAGTAATTGTTTGTAGGCTTTGTTCCGATGCTAAAAGTGGCACCACAGAATGATTCGTGTGATCATATGATAATGCCGGTATATTATTGCCCATCATATTCCCTCATTTCTTTTAATCTTTTCATTTATATTATATTGAACTCAAATCCCAAAATAAAATATTTATAGTTTAATTCACAATGATTGATTGTACAAAAAGACGGAGTAATGAAAACAATGTATCATCACTCCGCCTTTCATATAAAATGTTTTAAAGACACGATTACACCTATTATAAAAACATCATTTAATTACTAATGTGCTTCTCTCATTTGATTGAGAATTTGTTCTGCCATAGCCGCATTTGCGCTCGGCTTTTCTTTTAACAATTCAGCGACTTTCGTAATTTCGTCACCTTGAGCACCTACGACAATTGCTAATGATTTATATTGTAAACTCATATGACCTTTTTGAATACCTTCTGAAACAAGTGCACGACATGCAGCGAAGTTCTGAGCTAAACCAACTGCAGCTACAACATGACCAAGTTCTTGTGCCGAGTCAACTTTCATTAAATCTAAGGCAGCACGTGCAATAGGTAATACACGTGTCCCTCCACCAACTGTTGCCAATGTCATTGGAACCTCAATCGTACCAACTAATCTTTGACGTGATGCATCATATTGCCAAGTAGCTATGCCTCGATACTGTCCATCTTTACTCGCATAAGCATGAGCACTGGCTTCGGCGCCGCGTGTATCATTACCTGTAGCTAAGACAACTGCGTGAATACCATTCATAACACCTTTGTTATGTGTTGCTGCACGATGAATATCTACTTGCGCTAACACAGATGCCCTTTCCATTCTATGTGCTACTTTGGCCCCGTCACGTCCATCTTTCGATAGTGATTGGACATCTATCTCGCCTTGTACTTTAACCACAGAAGCAGTGGCATGGTTAGAAAGAATACTCATCAATATATCTACATCTTCAATTTCTGTTTTTAAATATGCAGAAATCCCCTCTAATATTGTATTTAACATGTTAGCGCCCATTGCATCTTTCGTATCTACAAATACTTTGAGTGATACTAACTGTGCTTCAGGAAAAGTATCTATTTCAACTCGACGATAACCGCCACCTCTTTTAATAATACTGGGATAAGACTCATCTGCAATTTGCTTAATTTTTGGTTCAAGATTTTTAATATTTTGAGATAAGCGTTGGGTATCCTTTACGTTATCAAAAACAATTTGTCCAATCATTAACCGCTCACTAGCGATGACATGAAAACCTCCTGCTTCATTAACTAATTTTGCACCATAGCTTGCAGCTGCAACAACAGAAGGTTCTTCAACCATCATTGGAACAACATATGATTTGTCATCTACAATAATTTCAGGTAGTAATCCGACAGGTAATGCACCTTGACCGATCACATTTTCAATTAAACTGTTAGCTATTTCTTCTGGAATTAAAGGATGTGTTAATAACATATCCTGATTTTCTTTATTCAACCAACCATATTCGACTAAACAGTTTAACTTTTCTTCACGTGATAAATGACGAAAATCTTTGCCTAATGGTAACATCATGCATCCCCCTTTTCTACATATAATGCGATACCTAAACCGCCACCAATACATGCAGTTGCAATACCATTTTGTTTATTTTCTTGCGATAAGATATTCACTAAAGTTGTCACCAACCGCGTACCACTCGCACCTATAGGATGACCTATAGCAATAGCACCACCGTATAAGTTAAGCTTATCAGGATGTATCCCCAAATTATTTTTAACCGGTATACTTTGAGCAGCAAACGCTTCTGTCATTTCTACAACTTCAATATCATTTATGTCTTTCTTAGCTTTTGCTAATAATTCCGTCACTGCATGGTACGGTGCGTACCCCATATAGGCAGGATCACAGCCAATTTCCGCATGTTCACCTAATGTTGCAATAATTTCAAATCCTTCTTGTTTTGCATAATCTACATCCATCAAAATAATTGTTGATGCGCCATCGTTGATACTTGAAGCATTCCCTCCTGTGACAGTACCATCTTCTTTAAATATTGTTTTTAATGTGCTTAATTTTTCAACACTGCTATTTCCACGAATACCTTCATCTGCTGTCATTAATTGGCCTTCACTATCTGTTAAGGGAACAATTTCATTATCAAATTTACCTGAGCTGGAAGCTTGCGCCGCTTTATGTTGCGAGTCATTCGCAAATTCATCTTGTTGTGCTCGTGTGACATTATATTTTTCTGCTATTTTCTCTGCAGTAACGCCCATTGGTACATTTAGAAATGCATCAGTTAAACCGTCATGCATAAAACTTTCTACTGGCGCTACATCTTCGTTAAGTAGTATTTTAGGAGCATTGGTCATACTTTCAATGCCTCCTACTGCTACTACTTTTGCTTCACCTAATTGAATTTGTTGTTTGCCTAATATAATCGATTTCAATCCTGAACCACAGACTTCATTAATAGTCATCGCAGGTGTAGTATTAGGTACACCTGCGTTGATACTAACTTGTCGCGCAGGATTTTGACCATTTCCAGCTTGAAGTACATTGCCATAAATGACCTGCTCTATCATTTCAGGTTTGAGATTAATTGCTGACATTGCAGCTTCTAACGATTTTGTACCTAATTCTACTGCAGTATAATTACTTAATTTTCCTCTGAATTTTCCTATAGGTGTCCGCTTGGCACTTACGATTGCTATTTTTTTCATTATTATTCTCCTTCTGAACATGTGGTAAATCATTGTATTTTATACATGTGATTTGATATGATACAATTGCTTATTTATTAAAGAAAGGTGTCGATACACTTTATGACAGTTGGTATTGATCAAATCAATTTTTATGTTCCAAATTTTTATGTAGACATGGCTAAACTTGCCGAATCTCGTCAAGTTGACCCAAATAAATTTCTTATTGGTATTGGGCAAAATGAAATGGCAGTCAGCCCAATGAGCCAAGATATTGTATCTATGGGTGCCAATGCTGCCAAAGAAATCATCTCTGAAGATGATAAAAAACAAATTAGCATGATTATTGTTGCAACTGAATCTGCTATAGATTCTGCTAAAGCATCTGCAGTTCAAATACATAATCTTTTAGGTATTCAACCATTCGCACGTTGTATTGAAATGAAAGAAGCTTGCTACGCTGCCACGCCTGCAATTCAATTAGCGAAAGATTATATCGCTAGCCGTCCCAATGAAAAAGTTTTAGTTATTGCTAGTGACACTGCGCGCTACGGCCTAGAATCTGGCGGTGAGCCAACGCAAGGTGCAGGTGCAGTTGCTATGATGATAACACAAAACCCACGTATTCTTGAACTAAATGATGACGCAGTTGCATTTACAGAAGATGTATACGATTTTTGGCGTCCAAGTGGACAACCGTATCCACTTGTAGATGGTGCATTATCAAAAGATGCCTATATCCACTCATTTCAAGAAAGTTGGAATGAATATGCACGTAGATATAATACTACACTAGATACATTTAAATCATTATGTTTCCACGTGCCATTTACTAAAATGGGTAAAAAAGCACTTGATTCTATCTTAACTGAAGATATCAACACAGAAACTAAAGAACGATTAACTTCTGGATATGACGCGGCAACTTATTACAATCGTTATGTAGGTAATATTTATACTGGGTCATTGTACTTAAGCTTGATTTCATTATTAGAAACACATACCGATTTAAACGCTGGTGATACAATTGGTCTATTCAGCTATGGTTCAGGCTCTGTTGGTGAATTCTTTAGCGGTAAATTAGTAGAAGGTTATCAAGATGCGCTTGATATAGAAAAACATAAAAATCTATTAAATCATCGTACAGAAATCTCTGTTGACACATATGAAACATTTTTCAAACGTTTCGACAACCTTGAATTTGACCATGATGTTGAGCTAGCAAATGAAACAAAAGGTATTTTCTATCTCGAAAGTATCAATGATCATATTCGTAATTATAATACATTAAATTAAGTTTCAATTCACTTAATCTTATCTCACTTTATTCAGAATGATTAATGACATAAAAAGGTCTATATCTGAATAACTTTATCTAACATCAAAGATTATTTATAAACCCGTAAATGAATTTTTAATATTCACTTACGGGTCTTTTTATATAAAAGAAAGAGGATGCCTTTTACTTCACTTACATAAAGGCATCCTCTTTTATCATATTAAAGTCACTATGTTGAAATTTCCTATAAGAATTAATCACGATTTGTTTCGTTTAAATCTTGTGTTTTAATCTCTCTTTTAGGTTGTAACGATAACCCTAAATATTTACGCTCTTCATTTCCATCTTTATATAAGGAAATCATCATTAAGATAACGACAAAACTAAACGGTAAAGCAGAAATAATTGCCGCTGATTGTAATGCATCTAGTCCAGTATCACCACCAGCTAATAATAATACGTAAGCGATCGCTGCTAATGCAAGACCCCATACAATTTTGATAAATCCTGAAGGATTCAATGTACCATATGCAGTTTGCATACCTAGCACAAAGGTTGCAGAGTCTGCAGAAGTGATAAAGAATGAAGCAATTAACGCTAACGCAATAATTGATAATACAAAACCAAATGGTAACTCATTAAAAATACCGAACAATTGCGTTTCTGGTGGCATTTTAAATATCTCGCTATGAGCTTGTCCAACATCTATGCCAGTTACACCAAAAGCACTAAACCAAATAATACTAATCACAACTGGTACGCCTAATACGGCAATTACAAATTCGCGAATACTACGACCTTTTGAGATTCTCGCAATAAATATACCCACGAATGGACTCCAACTCATCCACCAGCCCCAATAATAAATCGTCCAACTTTTCAACCACTCAGCTTTTTGTTCATTTAATGGTGCTACATCTAAACTATTAAAAATCAGTGAATTAAGGTAATCACCAGTACCGCTTGTCATCATATTTAATATCAATACGGTTGGTCCTACAATAAAGATAACAATAAGCAACAATGCTGCTAAAAACATATTTAAATTACTTAAATATTGGATACCTTTACTCAAGCCACTCCATGCACTATATAAAAATAATACGGTAACTACAGCAATAATAATTCCTTGAACAACAGAGTTATTCGGCACACCAAATAAATAATTTAAACCACCGTTTATCTGTATTGCCCCTACACCTAAAGAAACCGCAACACCAATAATAGTTGCAAATACCGCTAAAACATCAACTATGACACCAATTGGGCCATCTACTCTATCGCCCAACACTGGTCTTAGCGTTCTAGAAATTAAGCCATTTTCTCCTTTACGAAATTGAGAATATGCCAAACCTAATGCCACTACGCCATAAACTGCCCAAGGATGAAATCCATAATCAATAAATGAAGACCTAAAGGCTTGTGCCATCGCTTCTTTCGTTTCAGGATCTGCTGTTGGCGGTGCTAAATAATGTGATATCGGTTCTGAAGAACCATAAAACACCAAACCTATGCCCATACCTGCACTGAATAACATCGCTAACCAAGATACTGTATGAAATTCTGGTTTATCTGTCGGTTTGCCTAATTTCAATTTTCCAATAGGACTGAATACTAAAAATACACAAAAACCTAAAATCACTGTATACAGTAACATATAATACCAACCAAACGTTTTCGTCACCCAAGAAGAAATAACACCAGTAATTTCTCCAAATTTAGCTGGAAAAATAGCTCCAATAACTACTAATAAGCCTACGACTAGTGCTGAATAAATAAACACACTAGAAAACGACTTTTTTGTATTATCCAAATTTTCCACCCCTCTAATAATAATAAAAAAGACGTTTTATAGGATAACACACTGAGCAAGAGAAACAACTTTATATTTTCAGAAAATTTTATTGATAAAAAATACAAAATGTATAAAATAATAATATTTATTTACAATAATTTTCAGTCATGAGCAGATTTACGCTTAAGGTTTCGTACTATATTTTGGTCTGTAAAGCGGTTGCATATCTACTTTTTCCAATTTCAACAACTCTATTTTTGTATCAATGCCACCACCGTATCCAGTAAGACTGCCGTTTTTTCCAACGACTCTATGACATGGAATTATAATAGAAATCGGATTTGTACCAACCGCACCACCAACTGCTTGTGAAGACATATTTGGCTTATTTCTTTTAACACCTATTTCTTTAGCAATTTCACCATAAGTAACAGTCTCTCCATATGGTATTTTCAATAAAACATCCCAAACTTGCTCTCTAAATTCGGTTCCTATAGGTTTCAGTGCAAAATCAATTTTCGGGTTATTTCCTGAAAAATATTTATCGAGCCAACTAATAACTTTTTCAAAAACTGGTAATTCCGCTTCTGTTAATGCCTCGTCATAATTTGATTCGAAATCATCGTGTTTCGGTAACCACAAGCCTGTAATTGCTTCACCATCTGACGTAAGTGCAATCCGACCAATCGGTGACTCATAATATGTTTTATAGTGCATCATACCACTTCTTTCTAGTATATTTTGTGATTATCATAATCCTTTTATATTTTAATGTAAAATAGATACAGTCGATACAAGTCATGATAGAAAAACTCGGTAATCACGCTTTAAGTCATTGTATAGCAACAAGATCAGATTTACTTATTTACTACATTTTGTCATGAAATATATTCCTCATAATCACTCCATTTCACATGTTTAATAAAAAAAGGCGTGGAACGAATCATAATATCAGACTCAACCTAGCGATTAATAAACGAAATACCCTTCACTGACTCACTTTCCGTGTTGGTATAACAAGTGCACTTGCTAATACACCACATAATACTAAACAAGTCCCCATGATAAAACCTACACCCGCTGCAATGTGTATGCTTTGACCACTTTGAATTATACCAGTAAAAATAGAAGTCATAATTGCTATACCGAATGCACCACCTAATGTAGATCCCATTTTAAAAATCCCTGAAGCAACACCTACTTTTTCCGGTGGAGTCGTAGAAACGGCCGTACTTAAAGCTGGTGTCGCAAATAATCCTGTACCGCCACCAAAACATATAGCACCAATTAGCGCTACAACAATATAAAGCGTAGTATCAAAAAATGTCAAACTGAACATTAATACACCCAAGCCAGTAAATATTGGGCCAATAATCATTGCGCGTTTTGCACCAAATCTTTTAATACTCTTCTCACCTAAGCGAATGACTAGCAATAATGAAATTAAATAAGGTAAAGTTAACAATCCTGCTTGGAAAGCTGTTAATTTCAAGCCGGATTGTACGTACATATTTAATAAAGCAATCACACCTACACCGGTATTCAATAAAAAGTTAGCTAAAACGGCACCAATATAAGGCCTATTTTTAAATAAATCTAAATCGATAAACGGCACCTTTTTGACACGTTCTACTTTGAAAAATATGTATATACAAATTAAAAATATGACAAATAAGATTACTGTTACAGCATTTAACCAACCTATTTTATAGCCTTGCGTGATGACAAAACTAATGCTACCAATCATAATAATAAAAATGATTAAACCGATATAATCAAACGGGCTCGTTTCTGCTTTATTAATACGACTTTCTGGTAATTTACGCAGTAAAACTAAAGCTACAATTGATAATATGATCGATAATATAAAAATAGACTGCCAAAAAATAAATGTAGCCAGTGCTCCTGCAAAAAAGGAAGATAACCCAGTACCACCAAATGCACCGATTGACCAAAAACTGAGTGCTTTTTGTCTATCATCACCGTCAAAAAAATCATTCACTATAGAAATTGTGGCTGGCATGATAATCGCTGCAGAAAGTCCCTGTACAATACGACCAAGTAGTAGCATTACAACATTTCCTGAAGCAATCAACATCAAAGAACCAACAATACTTAACACTAAAGCAATTCTCGTCAATTTCACTTTACCAAATTTATCTGATATATTCCCAGCTACTACCATAAATACACCTGTTACAAATGAGGTTAGACTCACTGAAATATTTACGATATCCGGACTCGCATCAAAAGTAGTTTGTATTTTAGGTCCAATATTTAAAAATGCTTGGGCAAATAACCAGTATGTTAATATAGATAAAACAATACCAGTTAATAACTTACTACCTGAAACTTTTTCTATTTTCACTGTCATAAAAGCATCCCCTATTTCAATGTTAATAACGATATATTCATTCATGTATTTTACAAATCTGAAAATTGCAATCAGTGATAATACAATTTATAAAAATACATATAACTAAAATATTACCATTATTTTATTGAAAAGGGGGATATTGACCGCAGATTATTATGAATTTTCTGATAATTTAAACTAAATACTTAATTTTTTCTTAAAATTGACAATATCAAAATAATTTCTTAATTGCTTTAGCAAAATAGCTTTTAAAATACAATACATTGTGTTTACCGTTCCTATTAGTAGTATAATAAAATATTGCTTTGTCAGAAAACAGTAATTCACTTAATATATCTACAGCGAATTCTGTTCGAAGAAACATCTCTTGTTTCATGCTAAATTGTTGTTGTCCTTCGAGCGCTCCGACATACCAATAAATTTGTTTGCCATCTTTAATAACGGTTTGTTGTTTCATAAACTGTACAAATCCTGGGTACCATACAGAAGGTGATATTAATATGTAGCTGCCAAAATTTTCTGGACTTTTAAATAATGTATACAAAGCAAGTAATCCACCTAGTGAAGCGCCAGCTATACAGATATCTTCGTTTCTTTGTGATATATTAAAACATTTTCTTAAATAAGGAAGCAAATGCTTAGTCATCCATAAAATATAAGCATCCGCTTCCCCTTTATAATGAACCCCATCTACAACCGTTTCCCATGGGCTATAATCCTGATTTCTATTGTTGGACTGTACTCCAACCAATATCATATCTCGCTCAATATCTTTAAATAACTCGTCTCCATCTTGCACTAATATAAGTGAATAACCACTTTCTTTTGCTTCATCGTATGCTTTGGGCAATTTCACAAAAATATCATGTTGTTGAAAATGAATTTTAAATGTTCCAATATTCATTTTAATCACCACTTTCTCAGCAGTTCAAATACACATAGATTTTAACTAAGCAAAATTAAATAAGTTTATTTTATTTTTCTTAGCATATTCTAATGCTAAAATTTCTAAAATATTGATAAAAGCTAAATTATCTTTAACCTTAATGTATTGAAACTTTAAATTTTTTTCACTTGCCTTAATATTTTTCATTTCTGCTTCATCTAAACCATGATGCGCTAAATACGCTTTTCTAAATTTTGCAGTACCAGCGTCTGAAGCTGAATTAAATTGGCCTAATTTATCAGATAAATCTTTTTGTGTAAATTTAAAACCAGTCATAAATCCACCAGCTTGCCCAACAAATATTGGTTTTTTATTTTCAAAAATTACAAAAACACCTTTTTGTTCTGCGACTTTACTTCTACTTTCATTATCAAAACTCAGTGCGTTTGCTTTATCATACTTAAATAATTTCTTTAATTGCTTTTGATAATCATCTAACAGGGCGTTTATTTTTTTCTCGCCATTCAATGTAATCATTCCTTTCTTTTTTTCAATTTACATATACACTAAATGACCTAATATTAAACCTTTTGTTATCATGATCACTTTTTTAATTAACGAAAAACCTCATTAGTTATTTAATGTAATTTTATTTTTGTCCTATATCAACGTGTGATTTATACAACAAAAAAACAGGTGTATACGTATGGTTTATCAAGTAATAAACCTCGTATGCGCCCGTTTTTTATTCATAAATATTAATTAGGTTTATCATACTAATCAATATTCTACTATCGTAAATCATGTATTCTACGGCAATAGAAATGTATGGTAACTTTCATAAGTAATTGTATTATTTAAGATAATTTAATACTGTTAATCCTACTGCTTCTGCAGAAACTCGCATTGAACTTTCACTGATATTAAATTTAGGATGATGGTGGGGATGGATTTCACCATTTTCTGGTGCAGCACCAGCATAAATAAATGTGCCTGGAATTGTTTTTGCATAGTAAGCAAAATCTTCTGAAGGCGGTTGTGGTTCACATCTTTCAACATTTTTAATGGCATCAGTATCCGCTTCTTTTATTGTGTCTACAACAAATTTTGTAAACTCAGGATCATTGTACAATGCTGGGTAATCATCATGGTAGTCTAATTCACATTTGACACCAAACATCGCTTCCAATCCATCTGACAAACGCGTCACTTCTTTTTTAATTGTGTTTTTAGTATCATCTGTTAACGCACGTACGTCACCTTCTATTTCAACACTATCTTTAATCACATTGAATTGTCCTTTACCATCAAATGAACCTATGGTAACAACACCTGTTTCAAATGGATTTAAGCGTCTGGAAACAACGGTCTGTATAGCATTTACAAAATATGCACCTGCTACAATACTATCATTTGCTGTATGTGGCGAAGAGCCATGTCCGCCTTGACCATTGACTTTAAGCTTAAAGAAGTCACGCCCAGTTTGTACATTTCCTTCTCGATAATAGATATTACCTGCAGGCATATGACTCATGACGTGAACACCTAGTACGTGATCAACACCATCTAAAACACCATCTTTAATCATTGACTGAGCACCACCAGGAGGTACTTCTTCGGCAGGTTGATGTATAACAACCACTTTACCATTAAATTGGTCTTTCATTTCAATAAGTGTCTCTGCAAGAATCAACATATATGCAGTATGTGCATCATGCCCACATGCGTGCATCACACCATCATTTTTAGAAGAAAATGCTAGACCCGTGTCTTCTTGAATTGGTAAAGCATCGAAGTCAGCACGAATTGCGATTGTCTTACCTGGTTTACCGCTATCTATAATAACTTTCAAACCATTTGGTCCTACATTCGTTTCAACCTTACAATCTTTACCTTCATAAAACGACTCTATATACTTAGGTGTTTCTTTTTCACAAAATGATAGTTCTGGGTGTTGATGTAAGTATCGACGTATCTCAATCATACGTGCCTCTTTTTCTTTCAATTTTTCAATCAGTTGTTTCATGATAATCATTCCTCCAATGAAATATACGATACCTTAATGTCATTATATACTTTTCAAATGACAACGTTGTAATATTGAATTATGCTTTATTTTGTTTCTTAAATGATGGCACAGCTAAAAGAATAATAACGAATGAAAGCAATGCCATTAATACATTTAGCCATAAACCAGCCATCGCTCCAAATTTCACATTTGTAGCTTCTGTAACAACGCCATATAATGCTCCTGATAAAGCTATACCAAACGCACCACCTAATGAGGAAGCCATTTTATAAATACCCGATGCTACACCAACTTTATCTTCAGGAGAATTAGATATCGCCATATCTGTAGAAGGTGTCGCATAAAAACCTAATCCTAATCCGTATAGTAAATAACCTATGATACATACTACGACATATAGTGCGCTTGGCAAAAATGTAAATGATATTAAAATAATACCAACCATATTAAATGTTGTACCTAACAACATCGGTTTTTTAGCACCCACTTTTTGTAAAACTTTTTCACCGACTCTAATCATCAACAATACAGTAACCAAATATGTAATCGATAAAAGTCCTGTTTGGAATGCGTTGAAACCTATACCTTTTTGAACGAATGTATTGGCTACCAGCAAGGCACCTGCAACACCATTAAGTAAGAAATTTGATAATGTCGCGCCTGTATAAGCTTTATTTTTAAATAATTTAAAATCAATTAATGGATTATGCTTTTTGTTTTCAACTATGACAAAAGCTATAGTTGTGATAATAAATACAATAAGCAATCCTATTATTATAGGTGAAAGCATGCCAAATGTACCACTTTGCGTAATCACGACATTAATACTTAACATCATAACTACAAAAAGAATTAGCCCAGTAAAATCAAATTTCAAGTTTGTTGTACTATCAGATTTCGTTTCCGGTGTCCCTTTTATTAATAACATTGCAATTAGTGCAACAATGATAGATAAAATAAAAATCCATCTCCAACCAATAAAAGTTGAAACCATACCACCGAATAAAGATGCTAAACCTGAGCCACCCCATGAACCAATCGACCAGTAACTCAGTGCACGCTGTCTATCTTTACCTTCAAAATATGTCTTCATAATTGCTAAAGTTGAAGGCATGATTGCTGCTGCTGATAAACCTTGAATTACCCTTCCTATGATAAGTAGTATTGGTAGATTACTAATTATAATCAATAAAGAACCAATGATACTTAACCATAAACCAAAATATGTTATTCTCACACGTCCTACTTTATCCGCTAGACTTCCTGCACCAACAACAAACATCCCTGAGAATAATGCTGTAATACTAACAACTATACTGATTGTACCAATATTACTATTAAATGATTGTTGTAACGTAGGAACTACGTTTAATAAAGATTGCGCAAATAACCAAAAAGTGACAACCCCTAATACAATACCTAATATTAATTTGTTGTCACCTTGATAACTCTTCGTATTTCCCTGTTGCGTCATTTGTTCATCCTCCTAAAATATTTTTAAAATGACAAATAGGGAAGATTAGCTTAGTTGGAAAATGTACTTATCTCTCGACATTTTCAATAAATCAATAAATGATACTTGCTATCCTCTCTATAAAATATAGTAGTCGGATATATTTTGCTAAAATATATAATAATTGTGGTTTTAGTATCGATTATTTTCTAAATATCATTTGTGGTTTTAAATGACAAAAATGGACTATGCTATTTTTGTCATTTTGCATTTAACATTAAACAAATTTGATGACCATTTTATCGTCAAACATACTACTCAGCGAATCATATTGTATTTTTTCTCTATAAATATAATTAAAAGTATTTTTTAAATTCAATTATCTGTATGGCGTTGGTTTGTAATTTCAAATGATAAGATATCGTATCTACGACATCAACTTCACTGACATCTAATTTAGGGTAAGAGATTCTATTCACATAATTAATTGTTTCTATATCCATACCATGTTGTGTATTGTACTGTTGCCAAACTTGATAAAGCGCACCATTATTTTTATCTAGTGTTAAATGTTTTATTTTATATGATCCAGTAGTAGCATTTAATATATTGAGTTGATACTCTTTATGACTTAAATAATCTGTTTGTTCATTCGTCATATAATATGGATTGTAATGTTCTGCATCCCATATTACGATTTGAAAATGATCACTCTGTCCTACAACCATACAGTCTTCATTTTTAAAAAGTACTTGATTAAATAATTTTTTAAAAAACATACTTGTAAAAAATGCAGGTCTTTTTCCATCAAACTGATGATATAAATCAATACCATTTAATTCAGAAGTAACCTCATTTGAATTATATTGATGGTGTAATTCGTGATTGAGCCAATACCCAATTGCGTTAATTTGATGATTCATATCAATCAATTGCTCAAATATGATACCTGCTCTAAAATATTCACCATTTGTAAGGCTTGTATTACCTGTTAAAGTGTTCCAATTAAGTAGGACAATTGAAACATCTTTTCCTTTTATATTAAATCGTTCAGTGATCTTATTATACTGTTCTATGATATGTCTTTTAGCTAAATCATACTGTTGGCTTTCAATTGATTTGAAATTAATAATATCATTTTGGTTTGCGCTAAACGCTATACTATCAACATCTTCACTGGAACTATCCAAGATTTGTTGGGCAGTTGTCACTTCATTAATATCAGTGATATCCGTATTAAGTATAATCTGAGTATGTTCAAAGTATTCCTTAAATAACATTATTATTTTTAATAGCATATTGGCTTTTTTGCCCTTCAAGTAAATGACTAATTTGAATTGTTGTCTATTCGGCACAGTATTATAAATATGCTCTAATAAAAATCTTAATTCTTTTGTATATTCCGCAAATTGGGATGGTAATGTTGGAGGATCAATTTCAATTCCTAAACCTATGTGATGTTCAAATAAAAAACTTAAGCATTCATCTACTTTCATATAAGGATGCATAGTAGGAATAAGTTCATCACTTTCAATAACTTTATGATCAATGTAGCCTTTTAAAATAGGATCTTTAATCAAAACATGATCCAAGCCTAAAAATTGTTGCACTTCTATCAGTTGTTTTCTGTATCTTTGAAGGCGCAATGTATCAAAACTACCAATTTGAATCACATGGTTATAATCTGATAAATCGTGTGTTTGATCGTAATTCAATGTAATATCAATAACTTTTTGATTATAGGGGGATTGGATCATAGTACCTAGCGTTTGTTGTATATAAGAATTTAAATAGTATAGATACATTTGATAGTTTTCTGACTCAGTGGTTTTTTCGGCGGTGCTCACTATATCTTCTACCTGATATTTTTTTCTATATTGCGAAGGCGTTAATGCTGTGTCTAATTTAAAATATTTCAACAGCATATTAGAGTTACTAAAGCCATTTTTAAAAGCAATTTGAGTAATAGCATCATCTGTTTGTATTAAGTCATTTTTACAATGTTCAATTCTAATATGGTTAACATAGTGATTGAAACCGATACCCATATGTTTTGTAAATAATTTAGACAAATATGTGTGACTTAAATGCACCTTTTCAGCTACTTCACTTAACGTGATTGGTTTGGTGAAATTTCTTTCAATATATTTACATACAAATGCTAGACGATGATCATTGACATGATGTTCATGATTTATATTTTCATAAGCTGGTAAATATCTTACAATCATAAACATTAAGTCAATTAACAGTTGTTCCATATATAATCTATAAAATTTACCTTTTCGAATATAGACGACACCTATCTTAGCCACAACATTCAGAATTTGTTGATAAATGACGTTTTGCAATGTCTGGGAATTTAAAATATATACTTTATCATTATAATCACTGATATATTGTTTTAAATACGATGCTTTCAAATGAATAGCGGTATATAAAGTGTCATCCTCCTCAATCAGTCGATAACGCTCTCGATGATTGATAATAAAAACATCACCTGCTTGAAATTTATGAATACTAGTCCCACTGACAAATTTTAATTTATTTTTTAATACGAGAACGATACGTACACCATCATTAAAATTAAATACTGAATTATTGCTTGGATTAAATTCGATATCATAAAATTTTTCCATAACACACCTCTTTATTAAAATATATTTTAATAAAATAAGTGCGTATTTGCTATTTTGATTTTAATTTGTCGTTAATTGGACAAAAATCTACCTATCTTCAAATAAAGTCTCTGATTTTGTTGACGGTCATTTATGTGCTTAATATATCTTGCTAATTTATGGATATGCTAAAACGATGTTAAAGTGTGTTAAACTGGTATGCTTTAACACTTCAAGTAAAGTAGATACAGAATCGAACGATACTCCAACAGACTTTTAAAAAAACTTTAGCTCTAGGAATATTATAAATATAAAAAAAATACTAATCCGTACACAACGGATTAGTATTTTTCTGAGAACAGTGTTAATTCCCGGAATTTTTACTTTTTATTAATTGTTTTTTCAATTAGTTCATTTAAATGTCGAATGTTTTCACTTTGTTGTGCTAATAGCTTAACAATTTCATCATCTTCACGGTCACGCGTACTTTCGTTTTTATTCTCTACGTGTGTAGCGAAGGATGTTGATTGTTCACTATCATTTTGCAACTGTGTTAAATCTTCTTTATATGATTTTAAAGCTTCATATAAGAATGCTTGTTGTGTTGTTTGTTGTGCAATTTCGTTATATAGCCTTTTTGTTTTTTGATCTACAGATATCGTATTAGTTTCTCCATTGTACGCGTTTTGTTGTTTGCGAATGCTAAATGTACGATCATAACTATCATTACCAGCAGACTGATTGATACGTGAATAATTAGATGCAGGCATCTCGCCTTGTAAAGCATGCCCTTCAATATCTACGTGAGGTAATATTCTATTTAACCATGCAGGCATATACCAAGACGCTTTTCCAAATAATTGTGTCAACGCAGGAATCAATAATAAACGTACGATAAATGCATCAAACAATATACCAAATGCAAGTGATAATCCCATAGATTTAATCATTACATCATCTTGGAAGACGAATGCAATAAACACACTGAACATAATAAGTGCTGCCGCAACAACGACTGGACCACTTTCTTTAATACCTACTTTAATCGCGTGCTCATTATTACCTGTTTTACTGTACTCTTCATGAATACGAGACATAAGAAATACTTCGTAATCCATCGCCAGACCAAAGAGCAAGCCAATTGTAATAACCGGTAAGAAAGCTAGTAATGGTCCCGTTGTATCTACGCCAAACAGTTCAGACATAAATCCTTCTTGCATTATTAAAGTCGTAAAGCCTAATGTTGCCACTAAAGAAAGGACGAAACCTAGAACTGCTTTTAGTGGAATAATGATAGAACGGAAGACAACCATTAATAGTACGAACGCTAATGCTACGATTACGCCAGCAAATAATGGGATAGCTTCATTTAGTTTTTGCGACATATCTATATTAATTACACTTTGTCCAGATACTTCAGTTTTGAAATTATATTTGTCTCTCGCATCATCATTATAATCTCTCAAATCATGAACTAAATCATTGGTAGATTTAGCATTTGGACCTTTATCAGGAATTACCGCTACTAATGCATAATCTTTATTTTTGCTTAATTGGGGCGGTGCAACCATTTTCACATTATCCATATCTTTAATATCTTTGCTCAAGCTTTGTAAGTCTTTTTGCAACGCTTCAGGATTATCATTTTGATCTTTCACATTGACAAGCATTGCAATTTGACCATTATATCCTTCTCCAAACTTATCAGATACAATATCATATGCTTTTTTCTGAGTTGTATCCGCTGGTTTCATACCATCATCAGGTATACCTAAACGCATATCATTAATCGGTATAGCAGCTACAACTAAGATAATAAGTCCAATAAGCACTGCTGCAAGTGGTTTTCCAACTACAAATTTGGACCATTTCGTATCTACATCTCCCTCAAACTCAGTTTTCGTTTGTTTAGGATGAATTTGCTTATGGAAAATACTAATCAATGCTGGTAATAAAGTTAATGCACTAATCACTGCGACAAATACACTAATTGCAGAAGCGAAGCCCATTACGGCTAGGAAATCTATACCAACAAGTGATAATCCACAAACAGCAATAATAACTGTAACACCTGCAAAGATGACTGCACTGCCTGCAGTTCCTACAGCTAAACCTATTGCTTTAATGTGATTTGGTTCGCTTTTAACAATTTGACGATATCTAAATAAAATAAATAATGCATAATCGATACCTACTGCTAAACCAATCATAACCGCTAATGTTAAAGTAACATTTGGAATATCAAATGCATACGTCAATAACGATATGATACCTACACCCGTGCCTAAACCAAGTAAAGCACTAATGATTGGCATACCTGCTGCAATAAACGATCCAAACGTAATTAGAAGTACAACAAATGCGACAATCACTCCGATTAATTCAGAAGAACCGCCAATTTCAGTCGATTCCATACCTGTCCCCATCAGTTCTACTTGTACATTATGCTCATCTTCTAATTTTTCAACTTGGTCTTTCACTTTATCTTTTGAATCTTCTTTTAATGACGTTGCAGACACATCATAATTAATATCAGCGATGGCTGTCGATTTATCCTCACTGATTTGTTTATTGTCATAAGGGTCTGAGATATTTTTAATATCTCCATCATCATCTTTAATATCTTTCAATGTATCTTTGATATCTTTAGTCATATCTTGCTTCACTATGCCATTATCTGAATCACTTTTAAAGACTGCTCTAATTTGAGCTTTCTCACTGTCTTGCCCAAATTCGTCTTCTATTTTGTCATTCGTATCTAATGACTGTAATCCATTCATAGTTATATCATTATCAAACTTAGGTGAACTTATTGTAAGCGGTATAATAATTGCTGCAAGAATAATCACCCAAGCAACAACACTCCACCATTTGTGCTTTGCAACAAATGAACCTAATTTGTATAAAAATTTCGCCAAACTATTGCCTCCTTAATTAATCAACGTTATAGTTTATACATATACTGTAGATTATTTCTATTGACATCTTATAATGATTTACCCTATTTAAAAAAGAACTAAATATCCAATTCCGTATATTTAAACTACAGATTAGGATAATTGTAGAATGAATGAAAAAGATTTGCGTGTAATCAAAACAAAACGGGCATTATCTCAAAGCTTATATGTACTATTAGAAAAATATGCGTTTTCAACTATTTCTGTTAATCAAATTTGCAATGAAGCGTTAGTTCATCGTACAACCTTCTATAAGCATTTCTATGATAAATACGATTTACTTATTTATTTAATGACTTACTTAACTCAAGATTACTTTTCCACAGATATTAAAGATCGCATCAATAACCCTTTTACTAGCTTAGATCAATCAATTACACACATTGATGAATTTAGTAAAATAAAGCATAAACAAGAAGACGATAAAGAATTTGAACGTACAGTTGAAAATCATTTTATCCGTATACTACAAAATGATATAAAAGCAAACGAACACCGTATAACGGTTGACCAAAGCGTTCCAATAGATTTAGTGTTTTATGTTTATGGTGCTACCTTATATGGTTTTATGGAGTGGATGCATGAACATAATAATAATAATATGTCGCCTCAAGCCATTGATGCACTTTTTCATAAAATGATTAATATTCAAGTTAATGATGAATAAAAAGAAGCACTCAGATGAATTGAATAAATCATCTGAGTGCTATTTTTCTGGGATTTATCCCAGAATCTTTATATTACTAGATATGTTATCCTAGCCGATTGTTAACAATTAAAACATTTCTGAAACAACTTTTTGTTCTAAGAAATGTAATAGATAATCTGGGCTACCTGTTTTTGCATCTGTACCAGACATTTTGAAACCACCAAAAGGATGATAACCAACAACCGCTGCAGTACAACCACGGTTTAGGTATAAGTTACCAACGTCATATTCTTTAACAGCTTCAATCCAGTTTTCGCGATTATTAGTAATAACTGCACCTGTTAATCCATAATCTGTGTCATTAGCGATTTCTAATAACTCATTAAAATCTTTTCCTTTTACAAAACCAACAACAGGTCCAAAGATTTCTTCTTGCATGATTTGATCGCTTGATTTAAGACCAGAGAAAATCGTAGGTTCAACAAAGTAACCAGTAGCACCATCTGTACCGCCACCTTGTTCTAACTTACCTTCTTTTTTACCAATTTCGATATAATTTTTAATTTTATCAAATTGTTTTTGGTTAATAACTGGTCCCATTGAAGTGTTATTTTCTGTATTTCCTAAAGTTAAATCTTGTGTAAGTTTAACTGCTTTTTCTAATACTTCATCATATACATCTTGATGAACGATCGCACGTGAACAAGCAGAACATTTTTGACCTGAGAAGCCAAACGCTGATGAAACAATAGATTCTGCTGCCAAGTCTGTATCGATCTCTTTGTCAACAACAATCGCATCTTTACCGCCCATCTCAGCGATAACACGTTTTAAAAATTGCTGTCCTTCTTGAACTTTTGCAGCTCTTTCAAAGATTCGTGTACCTGTTGCGCGTGAACCTGTAAACGTAACAAAGTGCGTATGAACACTATCAACAAGATAGTCGCCAATTTCTTTTGGATCACCTGGTACAAAATTCACAACACCTTTTGGTAAACCTGCTTCTTCTAATACTTCCATTAATTTATACGCTGTTAACGGGGTATCTTCTGCAGGTTTTAAAAGTACTGTATTACCAGCAACAACTGGCGCTAAAGTAGTACCCGTCATAATTGCAAATGGGAAGTTCCATGGTGGGATTGTTACCCCAGTACCAATTGGTTTATAAAAATATTTATTGTGTTCGCCTTCTCTATCTAATACTGGTTTACCGTCTGCTAATTCCATCATTGATCTAGCATAATATTCGATAAAATCAATACCTTCAGCTGCGTCACCAACTGCTTCATCCCATGGTTTACCAGCTTCATACACCATCACTGCTGATATTTCTTCTTTGCGTCGTCTAATAATAGCTGCAACTCTAATTAAAAATTCTGCACGATCTCTGTGCGTCCAACGTTTCCAAGATTTATAAGCTTCATTAGCTGCATCAAAAGCTTTATCTACTTCTTTTGTTGTAGCTTTTGATACTTCAGCAATAACTTCAGAAGTGTTCGCAGGATTGATAGACTGAAATGTATCCTTAGTAAAAATTTTCTCCCCATTAATCACTAACGGAAGTTTTTGATTTAATTCACCTTTAACTTTCTTTAATGCTTCTTTGAATGATTCGACATTGCTATTATCAGTAAAGTCAATGCCTGGTTCATTTGTATAGTTGACAACCATTTTTTCTACCCCCATGTAAGTTTGTAAATAGAAAACTAAAATGGAAAAATTCCATTCTTATTTTCATTGTATAGGTATCACACAACAAATGCAATCGCTTACAATAACTTTTATAAAAATAAATCGTATTTTATGTCTAACTTTCACTTTTAAAAACTGTATTGCGCTTGATTTATTCGTTTAAGTGACTTCAAAAAACACTTTCTTTAAATTTTTTACATTTATGAACTTAAAGAAAGTGTTTAATTCGTATAATGTCACATTTAAATTGTTACAACGTCCATTAAATTCAACCATCATTAAATAATGACATTTATCAAGTCAACAAACAATATTTAATTTTTATGTACTTTTTGACTTTTATTATGTTTATATGGTTTTTTAACTAACAGTATAATGCCTGCAATTAGCCATAACAATGCTGTAAATATATTTAATGTAAACACACAGATAATTGCAAGTAATATAAATACAACACCTGAAGTTTTTGGTATCTTATTGATTAATAAAGCAAATATTAATGCTAAGATTGTCGTTACAATAACTAAGCCTAAAGCAACGATAAATAATTGGCTAATACTATCTAATAATTGTGATGTTTCTGTTTGAGTTAAATTATCGCTAATAGCATCTTGATTTTTAAAAGAATCCATTAATGAACGTTTAAAACTCCGATCGTTTAAAAATGGTGCAGCAATAGCCATTAAAAAAATCAGTACAAATTGTATGAAAATTCCTAGCCAAACTAGTACTTTTTCCAAAGTACGTTTCATATGCAACCTCCTTTGCAATTTATAATTTTTCATATGTTCTATACCCACAAAAATATGAATCATGCAGCGTCATTCATATTATAATATTCACTAGCATTTTCAATGAATAGTGTCATTGTATTAGGGTAATTTCTTAATATAAATGAAAACAAAGGGATGATTTAACACTATTATGAGTGACAAAAATGCACACGACAGAAAGAAGAAACATAGAAATCTTGTTTATATGATATCTGTTGCAATTATTGTACTTATTACATTAATTGCAGGTATTTTCCCTAAAAGTTTTGGAAATCACGCACAACAAGTCTACGATTATATAGCAAATAGTTTTGGATGGCTGTTTTTAGTAATTATTTTTATTTTAGATATATTTTTAATTGCGTTAGCCATTTCACGTTATGGTCGCTTTAAATTGGGTGATGATAATGAAGCTCCAGAATTTTCTATGATGTCTTGGATTGGGATGCTCTTTTCTGCAGGTTTGGGTGTCGGCATTGTATTTTGGGGTGTAGCAGAACCACTAACGCATTATTTACACTCTCCATTTCCTGGAAAAACGCCAGACGCTTCATCAGAATCAGCGCGTGTTGCTATGGGCTATACTTTTTTTCATTGGGGTATTTCTCAATGGTCTATCTTCGCAATTGCCGGTTTAACAGTGGCGTACTTCCAATTTAGAAAAAAACGTGATGGGCTCATTTCAACGGCGATGGAACCTGTATTTGGTGAATCTTACAAACGACCATATAGAAATGTGATAGATGTATTAGCCATTATAGCTACAGTAATGGGGATTGCCACATCTATTGGTTTAGGTATTATGCAAATTAGTGGTGGGCTACAACATGTCTTTAACGTTCCTAACAATAATGTTACCAAAATATCAATCACTATCTTAATGGTAGGTATTTTTTTAACATCAGCGATTACTGGTTTAAATAGAGGTGTAAAATGGTTAAGTAATATCAATATTGGCTTAGGCGCAATATTACTTATCTTCATGTTTATTTTTGGTGATTTTAAATTTATTTTAGAATCTTATACATTAGCAATCGGTGATTATCTACGTCATTTCATTGAATATAGTTTACGCATCAGCCCATATACAGGCGATAACAGTTGGATACAACAATGGACTGTTTTCTATTGGGCATGGGTTATATCTTGGTCACCGTTTATTGGTGGTTTCGTAGCTCGTGTCTCTCGCGGTAGAACGATTAGAGAATTTGTTATTGGTGTATTAATTATCCCACCTTTAATTTCGTTTACTTGGATAGCTGGATTTGGTGGTACAGCTGTTAAAATAGCATTGAATGGTAACGACAATATCGCTAATATTGTCGACAAGGATTATACTGTTGCACTTTTTGAATTATTATCCAAATTTCCTATTGCTGACATCACAAGTGCATTAGCAATCGCACTTATCTTTATATTTATCATTACGAGTGCTGATTCTACTACACATATTGTTGCGGGTATGGCAACTGGTGGTATTGCTAATCCTAAAATCAAACATAAAATTATTTGGGGCATATTAATTGGTGCTATATCTGTTTCTATGACAATTGCAGGTGGTTTAACAAGTTTACAAACTGCCTCAGTTGTAACAGGTCTACCATTTTCAATTATTTTATTACTCATGATTTTTTCTTTAATGCGTGCATTGAGAAGAGAACCAACGGAACACTTTAAAATGACCTACATCAATGATGATAAAGATTATTCTATACCACTAGAAGAACGCGAAACAAATCATTTAGAAACCGATGAGGATGCCCCGATAGAAGAAAAGGAACCAAGTAATCATAACGATAATGACAAAAACCATGTTAAAGATACCAAAAACAAAGATGATTAATCTATCATACTGTTTAAACTCATCCAGCTGACCCAATAAATTACCATTGTTTAATTGAGTATTATCACAAACGGACATCGTATTGAAATCCAAATGTACTTTAATTTCAATACGATATCTATTTATATTTTCCAAAAGATTCTGAACATTTTATACAACTTATATGGTACTTTTTGCTAAAATGTATCTAAGACGTTAAATTTAAGGGGATGAACACTTAATGAATTTACAAAACCAACACCCAAGTATATTAAGAAAAATGATTAGTAAAAATGAACTTACAGGTCATACAAGCGGAATGGCTAAAGGTTATGTCCAAGCTAATGTAGTCATATTACCCTCTATTTATGCATATGATTTTTTAAAATTCTGTTTCAGAAACCCAAAAACATGCCCACTTTTAGATGTTTCAGAAATTGGTTCAACCTCTTTTCCTACTTATGGTAAAGAAGCTAACATCACAAATGAAGTAGCACAATATAAAGTATACCGTTATGGCGAATTAGTAGAATCTCCTACTGACATATCTCATTTATTTAATGATGACATGGTCAGTTTTTTGATTGGCTGCAGCTTCACTTTTGAGCATGCTTTGTTAGAGGCGGGTCTACCAATACGTCACATTGAAGAAGAACATAATGTTCCAATGTACATCACAAATATTCCAGCCGCACCAAGTGGCCATTTCTCAGGAAATATCACTGTTAGTATGAGACCGATGACTATGCAACAAGCTATAAAAGCAACAGAAATTACGACACACTTTAAAAATGTTCATGGTACGCCAATACATATAGGAAATCCATCAGCAATTGGCATCGAAAACATAACAAATCCTGATTTTGGCGAACCTGTCACAATTAAAGAAAATGAAGTACCAGTATTTTGGGGCTGTGGTGTTACGCCTCAATCTGTTGCGTTAGATGCTAAACCAGAATTGATGATTACACATGCACCAGGACATATGTTTATCACTGACGTCCCAGATAGTCAGTTAAGCGATTAATTTCACTTGATACACATTTTTACACACTAATTTTAATGATGGAAATTTAAAAAGCAGCATGATAGCATCCACAAATACTAAGTGGCTGCTATATGCTGCTTTTCATTTTTATAATGGTTTTTTATGATCAGTATGAAAGAAGGTTGACTATTTTAAGATTAACATTTACATCATTTACTTATAACGTAGCATTATCGTGCTTCTATCTCTTCTTTCGAAACGACTGGATAATTTTTAAACCAAGCTGAACATACATATCCTACGATTAAACCTATAACACCTACAATGGCGCCATAAATAATTATTTTTATCGGGTTATTGAAACCGAACATAACAAGAAAACCTGCGAGCGGGGTAGCTGTACCTGTCGCATCATTAATCATACCTGATGATGCTATCACCGCACCTGCTAAAGCACCACCAATAAAGTTAGCGGTATAGACGGGTACTGGATTGGCTGACACAACATCTGCTTGTGATAATGGTTCAATACAAACTGCAATTCTAGATTTACGATCTCCTAGTTTAAGTTTATTAAACATCGTACCGTTAATGAAAGATGATGCAAATGAAACCATGGCTGCAATTGCCATTGGCATCCCAGTTAAACCTAATAACGCAGTCAATGCCATGGAACTTAATGGTGCCGTTCCAACAACTGTAATGACGCCACCAAGTATAAGACCCATAATAACCGGGTTAATTTCTGTGGAACTTTGAATAATATCCCCAATTTTCAATAATGAATTATTTACTAATGGCGTAATTACAGTAGCTACTAATCTTGCTAGTGGCGCTATAATCAAAATACCCACTATTAAATCTACGCCGTCCGGCACTTTATGTTCTGCAAACTTCATTAAATAACCAATTGCATAACCAGCAACAAATCCTGGTATTAAATCTAAACCGCCACAAGCTGCTGCAATCACTAAAGCATACACAGGCGAAACCCCGATTGCTAAAGCTACCAAACCTGCAGCTGCCACGCCGCCAAGTCCACCAGCAGCATCACCAAGATCTCCTAAAAATTTAATACCAAACAGATCTCCACCAACATACTTATGAAAAGCTTCCACTAAAAATGTTGCTATCGCTGCATTGGCTAATGCTCCCATTGCACGCATGCCATTAGGAGCACGATATGTAAATAATGTAAATAACACTAGTACAACGATTAAAAACAAGGTCCCTATTAAAATATCCATGAATCATTCTCCTCTTTCTTTGAACTGCTCACACAATAAATTTGTGCAATAAATCGTTCAATCCTTTCTAAATATGGATGCCAAAGCTACTTGCAAAAAATAAATATTAAAATATTTGAAAATCACAAAATATAAACTTTTCAATTTCCATATTTATATATTCTAACATAATTTTTTATTATATTCCGAACAATTTTATTATTTTCTATTTAAGCTCCGCGGAACATTTTTTAAAACAAATTTAATTTACTTTAAAATTTCACGCAATAATATTTTATTTATCCTGTTAAAAAATAAAAAAGAGTCGTAACATGATCCGTTGCAAACGTTGAATCATGTCACTAACTCCTATCGAAAAAGTTCAATATTTAATATCATCATGTCGATGCGTTGTTTTCAATCGTTTTTATTGGTTTTGCCGGAGAGCCAACTGCAACTACATTCTCAGGAATATCCTTAGATACAACACTTCCCGCACCAATTACTGAGCCATTACCTATTGTTACTCCTGGTAAAACTATGACATTTGCGCCAATCCATACGTCATCTCCTATATGTATGGGTAACGCTTGTTCCAATCCTTGATTTCTATCTTGATATGCTAATGGATGTATCGCAGTGTAAAAACCACATTTTGGTCCAATAAACACATGATTGCCCACAAAAATTTTACCACCATCCATAAAATAACAATCATGATTGATAAACACCTGTTCACCTAAAAAAAGGTTATAACCATAATCGACATAAAACGGACTTAATAATTCCAAATTATTTGGTTCAGCATGTAACAATGTCTTCAAAATAGTTTGACGCTTTGCTTTATTGCTAGGTTTCGTTTGATTTAATTCAAAGCATAAGTCTTTAGCTATATTTCTTTCTTTATCCAAATTTTCATCGTAATTTGCGTCATACCATTGTCCAGCTAACATTTTTTCTTTTTCCCTCATATTACATCCCTCACTCATCTATAATAATTCACCAGATTAACTATATCATCGCGTCATGATATTTCTAAATAATTGTCTTACCACTATGCAATATAAGATAACCATTGATACATTAATGTACCTGCATAATTGCCAATCACATAACCTAATGTACCTACAATTAATATAGGTCCGACTAAATCAGTCCAACCTTTACCAATAGCTAATGCAGCCGCAGTAGTAGGACCACCAGCAGTTGCATTACTTGCAAGTAATATCTCTTCAATGTTGAATTTCAATAATTTTCCTAACAACAAGCTCAAACCCAAGTTAAATATTAAAATTATCATAACAAAAATAAATAACAACGGTGCCGTTTTTACAATCGTAACAAACGAGGCTGGTGTACCTATGACAACAAAGAAAATATAAATTAAGAATGTTCCAATTTCAGAGGCACCTGCTAATTTTTCAAAGAAGTCTCCCCAAATTGCAACGATGACAAGTGTTAAAGTTGTAAGTAAGAGATAGAAATCCCCAAAAAATGACACAAGTATAGTTAAGAGCAAATTACTTTGAGGTACAACATGTTGTATTAATTCAGAAAGTTTAAAACTGATTGCAACGATTGCTATCGCAGCAGCGATTGAAAATGCGATATCTAATAATTGAATTTTTTTGGGTTGCCAAAATGATTGTTGTGCTGCCGGTGTATGATCACTATGATAATGTGTTTTAAAATGTTTTTTTATAAACGGAATGGATGGTATAGCAATTAATAACAGAAAATATAATGCCATGACACTATTATCTGCAACAACTGTGGATGAAACCATTTCTCCAGGCGTTTTTAATTTGGAACTTAAGGCCGCAAAATTCACTCCCCCACCAATGTAACTTCCAGTCATCATTGCCCCTATTTTTGATAAATAAGGTACTGAATGATTTAATATAATAAAAGCTACAGTTGTCCCTATCATGGTCCCTATTGACGCGATTAAAAAAATAAATAATAATCGCCGACTTTCTTTCCAAATTTTTAATATATTTGAACTAAAAAGTAGCAACGGTATAGATAGAGGAACAATATAATCCCACACGGTATCATAAACTGGTGCACTCGTTGGGATAACTTTAAAGTTAGAAAGTAACATCGCTCCTACCAATGCAATAATCGCTCCTGAAATCGTACTTGCCCATTGATATCGTTGTTCTAAAAAGATACTTATTGTGGCCCAAACTATAATAATTGCCCATAATACCCATGTATCATCTTTTCCTACTAGTGTACCCAAAACCATAAAATCACTCCCCTTTATTTTGCATGCATAAGATTAAATTTATTCTAACAATAAAACAGTTGTTTTTTTACAATTTTCTGAAAAATAAATTGTCATTACTTTTCCAACTTGATATTCTTACTAATGCAAGGGTACAAACAAGGGGGATTTTTATGAAACAAAAAATTGGTTTGATACTAGGACCGTTGCTTTTTCTTACTTTTTATTTTATTCCTGAGATTACTGGGCTAGATGACGCTCCTAGGGCCGTACTTGCTGTAACACTTTTTGTCGCCACGTGGTGGATTACAGAAGCGATTCCTATTCCGGCTACTTCACTCATACCACTTATTCTACTACCTTTAAGTGGAGGCACAGACGAACAAGTAGCTGCAAGTGCTTATGCTGATCCGATCGTCTTTATGTATATGGGGGGCTTCATTATTGCCTTGGCAATTGAAAAATGGAACTTACATAAACGTATCGCTATGACGATTATCGCTATGATGGGTTCTAATAGCAATAGGATTATTTTAGGTACCATGATTGCAACGGCATTTATATCGATGTGGATTTCAAATGCTGCAACAGCCTTAATGATGTTACCGATTGCATTGGCTTTAATACATGAAATCCAAAACGCACAATTTTTAAAGCCTGAGTCAGCACATAAGTTCAGTAAAGCTTTATTACTTACGGTCGCTTATTCCGCTTCTATAGGTGGTCTCGCAACATTAATTGGCTCAGTGCCAAATGCAGTTTTTGCTGCAATCGCTTCTTCAAGCTTAAATAGAACAGTTTCTTTTGCACAATGGATGATTTTTGCATTACCATTAACAATTATATTACTTATCATATTATATTTGTTAATGACAAAATGGCTCTTTAAAATTGAAGATGCAGATCAAATATCTTCTGATTTTGCTAAAAAATCATTACGTGATTTAGGACCTATGAGTCTAGAAGAAAAATTAACAGGTATTGTATTTCTATTTGTCAGTATATTATGGATTTGTGGTAGCCTGCTTCCATCTTCTCTCCACTTATCAGACACAGTTATTGCAATGATAGGTGCAGTGCTTTTATTTTTAATTCCAGCTAAATCCCACAAAGGTGGTTTACTTGTTTGGGATGATATGAGTAAACTCCCTTGGGGTATATTACTATTGTTTGGTGGCGGTCTTTCGTTAGCTGCTGCTTTTGAAGACTCTGGTTTAACAAAGTGGTTTGGGGGTATGCTAGGCGTTGTAAAACCGTTGCCACTCATTTTAATTGTTATCGTGCTTACGACTGGCATTTTATTCCTTACCGAAGTGATGTCTAATACAGCCGTATCAAATATGTTAATGCCAATCAGTATTGGATTTGCTGCAGCTATCAGCCAAGACCCTTTCATTATTATGGGTATTGTAGCAGTATCATCAACATGTGCTTTCATGTTGCCCATTTCAACACCACCAAATGCAGCGGTATTTAGTTCTGATGAATTAGAAATGAAAGATATGGTAAAAGCTGGTTTTATATTAAATATATTCACCATTATTGTCATATCACTATTTGCTTATTTCTGGTTACCAATTGCTTTTGGTCTCTAATTGAAACTTTAATTAGAATTGATGACCATATATTTTCATAAGCACGTCGTATACAACTAAGGTACGATAGTATGTAAATACTCTGGACGCATGTCACAGACTAAATTTTCATTTATAATATATGTATTATCATTAAAAGGAGTCATTACTTATGAAAACAATCATCAAAGGTGCAATAGCAGTCCTCTTAATCTTAGGTGTCGTAAAAACATTTCAAGATCACGATATCGTAGCAGAAACTACAAATTATTATCAACAATTTAAAGAAGGAGAAATACTACAAAATATTGAAAATGTTAACTTTGACTCTTTAAAAAATATCAATGTCGATGATTTCATTCCTTCAGATTTCTTTTAGCATTTTAAAACGTATGCATCAAACTTGACGCCTTAGTTATAAATGATTAACATACTTTTTAGATATAGATGTACATGCAACCTAGCATCTCTCAATTCAAAACTAGATCATTAACATATCTATGTTAAATATCATATTAACAATACACGTTCAACTTTAGAAAACTTTACAAACATTGCAAAAGCACTTTCATCTTTCAAAGGATTTTACAATTGCTATAAAATATAACAAAACACTTTCGTTCAATTCATGCTTTTACATGAATTGATATGAAAGTGTTTTTTACTACTACTTAATATAGAAGGTATTATCAAAGTCTATCCCCTTAAGGGCTACAAAATGATAATGCTAAATCAAATATTTCAATTAACTTTAAAACAAGACACACCCTACAATCATTACTAATTTTATAAAGTAAGTTTTACTATCAAAGTTGCAGTAAGTTGTTATTTCGTTAGTCCATAATAATCAAGCTACACACTATGCTTAAGAAGTAATATAATCACCGCCATTTACATGAATGACTTGTCCTGTAATGTAAGAACTATCTGCATAAGACGCTAAAAATACATACGACGGTGCTAGTTCTGCGGGTTGTCCTCGACGCCCCATTGGCGTTTCTCCACCTTGATGTGCTACTTTTTCTTCTGAAAATGTAGCAGGTATTAAAGGTGTATATATCGGACCAGGTGCAACAGCATTTACACGTACGCCCCGTTCTATCAGACTTTCCGCTAAAGATCTTGTAAACGCTACAATTGCCCCTTTGGTTGCTGAATAATCAATAAGATGCGCTGATCCTCTATATGCTGTTACACTTGTAGTATTGATAATGGCATCACCGTCTGCTAAATGTGGCGCTGCTGCTTGAGATAAAAACATCATGCCAAAAATATTAGTTTCAAACGTTTCTTTCACTTGCTCTGGCGTAATTTCTTGAAAACTATCCTGCGGAAATTGAACGCCACCATTATTTACTAAAATGTTTAAACCTCCAAAGTCTTTAACCACTTTATCAATTAATGCTTGAGCGTCTGACACTACCTTTAAATCATGTGCATAGGCTTTAGCTTTTACACCTATTCTTTTCAAATCATCCACTACTTTTTGAGCATCTTCATGTTCATCATAATAGCCAATAGCAACATTTGCACCTTCTCTTGCAAATAGCATCGCTACAGAATACCCAATGCCAGAATCACCGCCAGTAATCAGAGCAACCTTGCCCGTTAATTTGCCACCGCTTTTATAACCTTCCATCTCTGTTATAGGCTGTGGATTCATCTCTTTTTGAATACCTGGTTGTTTATTTTGTGTATAACCTTTAATTTGCTTATGAAATTCTAATAAATTCATCATTATACCCCCATGTGTAATCATTGTATCGTGTACTACATACCACGAATAGACAACGACAAACATATTTAAAAAACCCGATACATAAACTAAAAATGCTGTGAATCATGTTATATGCTTATAACTTCATTCACAGCATTTTATTTAAGCTTATTTATAGAATGTTTTATTTTTTAAATTGAATGTTTTACAATTCGGCTTGAATGTATAAAAGACATAATTGCAAATATACAATACACAATTGAATATACTATCATGACAACATAAACTGGTGTCATACTTGTCGCATTATAAATCCCCATAAAAGCTTTTGCTGCAAAGTAAGCATGCATCAGTGACACAACTAAAGGTAAGCCAAAATTGAAAATTACTTTTAACCCTAGTCCTTTCAACATATCCTGATGAGTATAACCAATTTTTCTTAAAATGCGAAAGTTCGGGATTTCATCTTCAGTCTCATCCATTTGTTTAATATAAATAATACATCCTGCTGCCACTAAAAATGCCAAACCTAAAAATGAAGTGACAAATAATAAAATACCGACACTTTCATTCATTTCTTGTTTTATCATACCTTGTGATTGGATACTCGGTTCAATAGATTGTGCAATTTTCGTTGCTTTTGTCAAATCTGTATGATGTTTCAAATCATAACCGTATTGTTTATTCGTTTCTTTACCTTCTTGCTTGATTTGCTCATATTTATCCGAGCTTACTAATAATACTGGACCACCATAACTTACTTCGCTCATAAATGTCGCTTTATTACTGTCGCCAATCACCTTGAATGTTTCCGTATGACTATTTTTTAACTGAATCTCTTTATTTAAATCATATTTTACTATTCCAGAACCAGCTGCTAAGTTAATCAATTTAGCTTTATTTCCAGAAACTGCTTTATCATTAAAGTATTGATTGCTCGTAACAAACAAGGTCTTCATATTACCCATATTTGATTTTTGAAATACTTGATCATTTAATATATCGCCACGTGTCACTTCTTTATAGTCTTTCTTTACTTCAATGTGTGCTTTTTGTAATTTACTTTCAAATTGTTTTGCTTGTATACTATCTTTAAAATTTAAGTCATGAGGTGCCATTAACTTTGTATTTTCATCCATCGTTGATTTACTAATTGCACCAAAACATAATACCGTTACGGTTACCGCTGAAATAGTTGCAATGATTGTTAATGATAATGCATTTTTCTTCATTCTGTGCATGATAGATGATGTAAACACAACGTCAGTGATTGACACATTGCCTTTTTTTGAACGTTTTAACGTTTTAAATATAAGCGAAACGGAACTACGGAAAAATAAATATGCCCCTAACACCGTTAAAAATAAAATGATAAATGGTGAATAGATAACCATATTGAGAAACTTACCAAACATTTCTGTTGAGATATAATATCCTACACCAATCATCACAATACCTAACACACCGAAGATCACTTCGATCACAGTGATTTGAGATTTGGTTGCTTCTGTGCGTGCATTGTCATTCATCATCATTAAAATACTACGCTTACGTAAAAAGATAAAGCTTTGTATGAGTATGAGTACAAATGACACCACAATAAGCATTAATGTTTGTATGACTGCTGGCAATTGGAACGATAACGATACGCTCATATTGATGTCTAATATTTTGAGCACGATCATCAGCAGCAATTTCGAACCAAATATGCCGATAATCATGCCGATAACGCCAGTTAATAAAAGCATCATCGCTTGCTCAATGACTAACATTCTCATGATGTTGTTTCTTGTTAAACCAATCAATTGATACAGCGCAAATTCACGCGTTCTACGCTTAATAAATAGTTGGTTTGCATACATTAAAAATATAACAATTATAAAGAATAAAAATACTGCGCCAATTTCTGAACCTTTTTGAATTGTCTTTAATGATTGCTCATTATTAATACTATTTGTATATTTTAAAGTTACAAAACTAAAATATAAAACGATACTGACAATTAAGGAAAATAAATACATGGCATAATGTCTAACGTTTTTCCTTAAATTCTTGATAACGATTTGATTAAAATTCATTTGCCACACCACCTAAGGCAGTTTGCATGTGAATGATGTTTTTATAAAATGCTTGATTACTATCCTCACCTTGATATATTTCTGAATGTATATCACCATCTTTTAGCATAATGACACGATTTGAATAACTAGCTGCAACGGGGTCGTGAGTGACCATTACGATGGTAGCATTCGTCTTTTGATTTAACTCTTCCAAACGGTTTAGTAAGTCTTGTGCACTTTTTGAATCTAAGGCACCCGTTGGTTCATCTGCAAAAATAATAGCAGGTTTGTGTACTGAAGCCCTTGCCGCAGCAGTACGTTGTTGTTGTCCTCCAGATATCTCATTTGGATATTTATGGCCCAGTTGACTAATACCTAATGCTTGCGTGACTTCGTTATAATTTTGCTCTTTTTCTTGTTTAGATAATTTTTGAATAGATAGTGGTAACATTATATTTTCTTTAACAGTTAATGTATTAAGCACACTATAATTTTGGAAAATAAAACCTATTTCTTTTTTACGAAAGTCTGCTAATGCTTTATTACTCATTTTATTAATTTGATGACCATTAATTTCAACAGTACCACTCGTTATATAATCTATGGAACTAATCACATTAAGCAATGTCGTTTTTCCAGAGCCTGATGGCCCCATAATCGTCACAAATTCACCTTTTTCTATTGCAAAATCTATGCCTTTGAGTACTTCTTGTTTTCTATGTTTATTACCATAATTTTTAGTTAATCCTTCTACTTTAAGAATAGACATGTGTTACACTCCTTCAATCACTTTACTTTTATTTATATTTGTATCATAGCGAATTCACTTTATTTTCTCGTTTGATTTTACTAACAAATACATATTTTCAAATTACAAAACTGTCACATGTTTATTTCGTAATAAATTATATTTTTTTAAATTTTTTTGTCATAAAGTACTATAAACTTTTTTTATGCTATGTGCTATACTATTAAAATTGACTTTTAATAAAGGAGCACAGTTTATGCTAAATAAATTAAAGAAAGAATGGCTCACTGCACCAGGTACAAATATATTAGCAGGTATTGTTGTAGCACTTGCGTTAATTCCTGAAGCAATCTCATTCTCTATCATTGCAGGTGTAGATCCAATGGTTGGATTATATGCCTCGTTTATCATCGCTGTTGTCATTTCATTAGTTGGGGGTAGACCCGCAATGATATCAGCTGCTACTGGTGCTGTTGCTTTAGTTATTGTGCCATTAGTTCGAGATCATGGTATTCAATATTTACTTGCTGCCACCATTTTAATGGGAATCATTCAAATCATCTTTGGGTTGTTGAAAATAGGTAGACTTATGAAATTTATTCCAAATTCTGTAATGATTGGGTTTGTGAACGCATTAGCTATAATGATATTTATGACACAACTTAAACATATCTTTGGTATCTCCATGCCTACATACTTATTTGTCATTATCACACTATTAATCATTTATTTATTACCTCGTGTGTTCAATCGTATACCTGCACCATTAATTGCTATCGTCGTATTAACAATCGCATATTTAGTTACCGGGGCAGACGTTAAAACGGTTGGAGATTTAGGCGAAATTAAAAAAAGCTTACCGCAATTAATAATCCCAAATGTACCATTTAATATGGAGACTTTTAAAATTATATTTCCCTATGCCATATCAATGGCAATCGTAGGTCTTGTAGAAAGCTTATTAACCTCACGCATCGTCGATCAGGCAACCGATAGTTATAGCAACAAGAATCAAGAAGCTCGTGGACAAGGTATCGCAAACTTTATCACAGGCTTTTTCGGTGCAATGGGAGGTTGTGCTATGATTGGACAGTCGGTTATTAATGTGCGCTCAGGTGCAACCACACGACTTTCCACATTTACAGCGGGTGTATTTTTAATTATCTTGATTATGGTCTTTGGTGACTGGGTTGTTGAAATTCCAATGCCAATTTTAGCAGGCATCATGGTGATGGTTTCGGTAGGTACATTTAACTGGGGATCATTTAAATTTATTCAAAAAGCCCCACGTTCTGATGCATTTGTGATGATATTAACGGTCGTTATCGTTTTGTTCACAAGTAATCTAGCGCTTGGCGTCATTGTTGGTGTTATCATCAGTGCATTATGTTTTGCTACAAAGATATCCAATGTTTCTGTCCAATATGAGGAACAAAATCATCACGTCTATTATAAAGTTAAAGGACAAATTTTCTTCGTATCTATCGATTCTTTAATGAACCAATTAGATTTAGAAATAAGAGATCAAACAATTTATCTCGATTTTAGCCAAGCACATCTATGGGATGATTCAGCTGTCAATGCAATAGATACCTTAATAGAAAATTATAAAAAGAAAAATAATATGATTTATGTAAAACATCTTAATAAAGACAGCCGTAAAATTGTTTCTGAACTCAGCAAAGTCAATCAGCAGCAACATCTAATATAACTTTGATTTAAATCATAAGCTAACATCACTTGTTACATACATACTGATGTTAGCTTATTTTGTTTCAAACAAACACATTGACTTTTATACCTATAGGGGGTATATTAAATTTAACAGATGACATACAAATAGCGTTTCGTTATAAATCTATAAAACAAAAGGAGGCAGTCACTGAGATGAGTAACAACAAAAAAACGACACTAGGCATTACGGGCATGACTTGTGCCGCGTGTGCAAACCGTATCGAAAAAAATTTAAATAAAATGGAAGATGTCACAGCAAATGTCAATGTCACAACCGAAAATGCAACGATAAATTATAATCCAGAAGTGACATCTATAGATGAATTGATAAAGAAAATACAAAACATCGGCTATGATGCAAAAACCAAAGCAGCTCCTTCAGAAAAGAATTCACGCAAAGCTCAGGAATTAAAAGGGAAACGAAACAAATTAATCATTTCAGCCATCCTTTCTTTACCTTTATTATTGACGATGTTTGTCCATTTATTCGGACTACCATTACCGAGTTTCTTAATGAATCCCTGGTTTCAATTCATATTAGCTACACCTGTTCAATTTATAATTGGTTGGCAATTTTATGTAGGTGCTTATAAAAATCTACGAAATGGCTCAGCCAATATGGACGTGTTAGTCGCTTTAGGTACGAGCGCAGCATTTTTTTACAGTATTTATGAAATGATAAAATGGTTGAGCAATACAAATGATACACCTCATTTGTATTTTGAAACGAGTGCCGTATTAATAACACTTATCTTATTTGGTAAATATTTAGAAAGCCGTGCCAAAACACAAACTACCAATGCTTTAAGTGAATTGTTAAGCTTACAAGCCAAAGAAGCACGTATAATCAGAAATGGTAAAACACAGATGGTGCCACTCAGTGAAGTTGTTGTGGGAGATTATATACAAGTAAAACCAGGAGAAAAAATACCAGTTGATGGTCAAATAATTAAAGGTATGACTGCGATAGATGAATCTATGTTAACCGGTGAATCTATCCCTGTTGAAAAAACATTAAACGATAATGTGATAGGATCAACAATGAATAAAAACGGTACGATTACAATAGAAGCAACAAAAGTAGGAAAAGACACTGCTTTATCTTCTATTATTAAAGTAGTTGAAGACGCTCAAGGTTCAAAAGCGCCTATACAACGTTTAGCTGATACGATTTCTGGTTACTTTGTCCCTATTGTCGTAGGCATTGCTATACTCACATTTATCATTTGGATTGCTTTTGTTCAAACGGGCCAATTTGAACCTGCGCTTGTAGCAGCAATCGCTGTATTAGTGATCGCTTGCCCATGTGCATTGGGCCTCGCAACACCCACTTCAATTATGGTGGGTACTGGTAAGGCTGCTGAAAATGGTATTTTATTTAAAGGCGGCGAGCACATAGAACGTACGCACCAAGTCGATACAGTTGTTCTAGATAAAACAGGAACAATCACAAACGGTAAACCAATTGTGACTGATTTTGAGGGTAATAATGAAACCCTACAACTATTAGCTAGCGCAGAAAAAGATTCTGAACACCCATTAGCTGAAGCAATCGTCAATTATGCAAATGAAAAAAACATCGACTTATTAGAAACATCTGCTTTTGAAGCCGTACCTGGACACGGTATTCAAGCAATGATTCATAACCAAGACGTATTTGTTGGCACACGTAAATTCATGAAAGATGCGCATATAGATGTTTCAATGTATGAAGATAATTTAGTTAAATATGAATACGAAGGTAAAACGGCTATGCTCATTGCTATTAATCAAACATTGCAAGGTGTGATTGCCGTCGCTGATACAGTCAAAGACTCTGCCGAAGAAGCAATACAACAATTGCACGAATTAGGTATTTCCGTAACAATGCTTACAGGAGATAATGCACGAACAGCACAAGCGATTGCTAAACAAGTAGGTATAGACGCTGTCATTGCAGAAGTATTACCAGAAGAAAAAGCTTCAAAAATCACTGAACTACAAAATAATAATAAAATTGTTGCTATGGTTGGAGATGGTGTTAATGACGCACCAGCATTAGTTCAAGCCGATATTGGTATTGCTATTGGTACAGGTACAGAAGTAGCAATAGAAGCAGCGGATATCACTATTTTAGGCGGAGAATTATTATTAATTCCTAAAGCAATCAAAGCTAGTAATTCAACGATAAGTAATATCAGACAAAACTTATTTTGGGCGTTCGGCTATAACGTTGCCGGTATCCCTATTGCCGCTTTAGGTTTACTTGCACCATGGGTAGCTGGCGCAGCTATGGCATTAAGCTCCGTAAGTGTAGTAACCAATTCGCTTAGATTAAAACGAATGAAATTATAACTCAATTTTTTAATAATACTAATAATAAATATCCTTAATTTAAGGAGGTGATTCTTATGGCAACAGAAACAATTAAAGTTGATGGCATGAGCTGCGATCATTGTAAGCATGCAGTAGAATCTGCGCTGACGAATCTAAATGGCGTATCAACAGCTGATGTAAACCTTGAGGCTGGTAATGTTGAAGTCAATTTTGACGACAATAAAGTTACAATGACAAGCATGAAAGATGCTATCGAAGATCAAGGCTATGATGCTAAATAACCTGTACATTTATAAAATAAGGGCTGAGACGAAATCAAACGTCTTAGCCCTATTTTTATATTACCTATTTAATTAACGCGAAGTTTACTATCCCCTGTATATATTACCTCTAATGTTGCATCTAGCGCATCCACAATAAGATTTTTCACAGCTGCATCTGTATAAAAAGCAATATGTGGAGATAGAATGACATCTTGTCGCTCTATCAATTCAACTAATACTGCATCATCCAATTGTGTATTGCGTTGATCACTTGGGAATAAGCCTTTCTCACCTTCATAAGTGTCTAATGCTGCTCCTTTTAATTTCCCACTATTCAATGCATCTATAAGCGCTTTTGTATCAACAATCGTACCGCGCGCACAATTAATAAACACGGCACCAGTTTTCATTTCTGCAAATACTGCCTCATTAAACAAATATGTATTTTCCTTTGTCGCTGGGATATGTACAGTGACAATATCCGCGTCTTTAATTGCTTCACTCATGCTTTCCTGATATGTCAAATACGCTTCGCATGAAATTTGAGGTTCAATATCATATGCTACTACTTCTGAACCAAAACCTTCTGCAAAAATCTTACCAACAATGGAACCAATACGACCTGTACCAATAACTGCAACTTTTAAATCTTTTATAGAACGTGACAAAATACTTGGTTGCCATCTAAAATCATATGTTGCAGTTTTATTTTGTATATCATTAAAATTTCTAATTAAATTTAATGCTTGGGATACGGTATATTCAGCGATTGAATTTGGAGAATATGAAGGTACGTTGGTTATAACTAGTTCATATTGCTTAGCTAACTCAAGATTGTAACTATCAAATCCAGCACTTCTCTGAGCAATTTGCTTAATGCCATAATCATGTAATTTTTTATATACTGTTTCATCTAATTCAATTTGTTGTGACAATGACACCCCATCAAAACCTTTGACACGATCTACCGTTTCCAAAGATAAAATGTCACTATCTAAATCTACTAAAACCTGATTTTTTTCTGACCATTCATTAATAAAAGGGATATCTTCTTCTCTGACACCAAAAAGTTTAATGCTTTTCATTAATCGTTTCACTCCTAATCTGCTTCATATAAATGTTTTAATGATTGAATGCGTTCCGCCGCTTCCATTAAGCTATCATCATCCACTGCTAATGAAATACGTACATAGTTCCGCCCATGTTCACCAAATGGAACACCTGGTGCAACCAAAATGGATTTTTCTTTTAATAAATACGTTTCAAATGTTTCACCATCATAATGTTTAGGGGTTTTCAACCATAAAAATATGCCACCATTCATCGGTTCAAAAGGGATTCCCACTGCATTCAATTTAGCAGTGAACTTATCTCTGCGAACTTTAAATATTTCATTTTGACTCAAGAGGAAATCATCATAGTGATTTAAAGCAAAGGTAGCCGCATCTTGTAGTGCACCAAACATACCAGCGTGCGTATGTGTTTGATATTTTTTCAATGCTTGTATCATATCTTTGTTTCCTACAGCAAAACCAACTCTAAAACCTGACATATTATATCCTTTTGATAAAGAGAAAACTTCTATTGCTAAGTTTTTAGCACCCTTTGATTGTAAAATACTTGGATTTTTATAATCAAAACCAAATGCACTGTAGGCAAAATCATGAACAATTTTAGTTTTTGTGCCTTGAAATTGTTTAATTGCTTTATCAAACACATCTTTTGTAGCAACTGAACCTGTAGGATTATTTGGATAAGTTAGATAAACTAAGCGCGTATTCAATAAGACATCTTTATCTATCGTATGCCATTGTGGCAAATAATAAGGTGGCTTTAACATAAGTGGTTGTGGCTTAGCATCTGCCAATAATACACCTGCTAAATAATCTGTATAACCTGGATCAGGAAGCAGCACATTTTCCCCTGGATTAACGATGCATGTAGGCAAAGCGACTAAGCCGTTTTTCGTACCATATAAGATACAAACTTCTTCATCCTTATCTAATTCAACCTCATATTGTCTTTTATAAAAATCCACGATTGCTTGCTTAAATGTTTCTTTCCCATGAAAAGCGACATATTTTTGATTTTCTGGTTTATAGATGGCTTCTGCGTAACAATCAAGAATACCTTTAGGCGTTGCACCATCAGGTATACCTACTGCCATATTAATCAATGGCAAAGGACCAGGCTCTATTTTACGCCCCATCGTTTTGCCAAAGTAACTATCCGGAATTTGTGATAATCGATCTGATATTACCATTAAAAGTCCTCCTTAAAATAAAAAACTATATGCCCTTAAGTGACATATAGCTCTCACATGACACTTATCTATCAAGTATTTTACTTGTTGAATGTAGCACAGTACTTACGATAATAGATAAGTCTGTTGCTGAAGTTTCAACGGGTCAAGTCCCTCCACTTCTCTGGATAAGTTACTTTATAATTAAATTAATATTAATTTTATCAGAATATTCTAACATGTCAATATAAAAAAAGAGTGACTCGCTTGAGTCACTCTTTATCTATATCACCAAACACATCTCGTTCAGCGTTATAGATTTTACCACCAACCGTGGTTTTTACGGAATTCTAATGCTGCTGCTTCAGAACCGTAACGTTGTTTAGCATAGTTTAACATACCTTTAGTTTGATCTGCTACTGAACCAGTACCCCATGATTCTTTAGTTTGACCTAAACCTCTATATCCTGCTGGGTTAACCGCATTTGGATTACCACTTGATTCAGGCATTACAATTGAATTCCACATAGCTTCTGATCCACCAGCCGCTAAGAATTGTGCTTTAACTGATCCACCAGTTGAAGCTGCTGATGTTTGAGCTGTTTTATATGTTTGCGTAGCTGCACTTGTTTGTGCTGTTCTAACATTTGTAGTTGCTGAAGCTTTTGGTGCTTCTACTGCTGCTGGAGCAGTGTATGATTGTTGTGAACGTACTTCACTTGCAGATTTTTCATTTGTATTAACACTAACTTCTGAACTTACATCTTGTGTAGTGTTAGGTGTTGAAGCTTGTGCACCAACTGCATGGTATTCCCATGACCATGTATTACCGTCTGATGTAAAAGTAAACTCGTTACCATCTATTACAAAATTATAGTTATACGCACCAGCGTGTAATGGTTTTTGATTTAATTCAGCTGAATCATTTAATGCTAATTCTGCTAAATGTGCTTTGTCGATGTTTTGTTCTGAAGCATGAGCTTGATTGTTGTCAGATGCTGCTGCATATCCTGTTACGCCTAATGCTACTGCTAATGATGAAGCTAAAATTGATTTTTTCATAATAAAATAAATCCTCCAAATTTAATTTCTAATAAAATATATTTTCGATAATTTTTTTGTCGTATTTGCTAAAATTCTTTAAATTTTATGTTTTGTTTTTTGACCATAGTTAATATACCACATATATTTATCAAACATATTACACTTACATAACAAAACTTTACAAAAATTATTCTGATTTGTAACATTGCAATCTTTTGTAATCATTTTATACAACGTTCTCAAATAATTATTATTGCTCATACGATTTATGGATACTGGCATAAAAAAGTATTTTTACTTGAATCA